>NZ_JAAKTL010000008.1:0-155612 GCF_049174415.1 Aeromonas sp. 601039 | reverse complement strand
TTAGAATACCGGCCTGTCACGCCGGGGGTCGCGGGTTCGAGTCCCGTCCGCTCCGCCACTAATTTGAAGGCCTTCCCGATTGGGAAGGCCTTTTTGCTATGGGTGGTTTTGTCCATAAGACCCACAGGTTTGCACACCAGAACGAACAGCAAAGCCCGGCTTCACGACCGGGCTTTTGTATTTTTAGCGTGTTAAACCACCAATATCTGGCTTTTCCCTGCCAAGTAAGAGTGCCAGATAGCCGATTATTTCCACCATTTTCGGGCTATATCAGAGTCTTATCAGTCTCATTTACAGCTATCTGAATGACTCTGAAGGTGGTCAAATCAGGCTTCTGCCGCCTGCCGCCTGCTGGTTGCAGGGAAGTTCCATATTGACCACCCCTCTTCCATTTGCACGTCGATCTTGAAGCCCAGCAGCTTGGCTAGGTTGGGAATACCGAGATTAATCAGGTACCGTTCAAGCAAAGAGGCCTTCCCGACGGGAAGGCCTCTTTGCTTTATCTATCAACTGATTACCATCACTCGGTCTATTTATCAGTGCTTCTCTTTGTTGCCAATGCTCAGGCCGAGCTTGATGGAGAGGGCTGCCAGTAACAGCAGCATCATGATCAGGGAGAAGAAGTTGCTGCCAAGCTCCGGGTATTGCACCTTGAGCAGCGCGGAGTGACCGAAGACACCGATAAAGAAGCAGAGCAGGGTGCAGATGGGAGTGTTGCCCACCATGGGTTCATGGCGATAGTGCTGGAACAGCTGATAGGCCGCCAGCCAGAGGGCAATCAGCGGAAAGAAGGAGAAAGGTACGACCGAGTTGGTCAGCACGGCCAGAGAGGCATCGCCACAGATACCAATCAGCATGGCCATGGCGAGCGGTTTTTTCGGGATCATAAGCTGTTCAGTCATATCGTTCTCCATCCTGTGGTCATGGGTGAGGTTCACGGCGCTTCTGGTTTTGTACCTCGGCGCCCATGGCGATCATCCGCAGTTGGCGAATTGTTCGGTCGGAGAGTGCACGGCACTCTTCGCTGGTCATGTCGAGTGCATCGGCACCGGCACTGAAGACGATGGTGACCATGGCTTCTGCCTGGATGTAGGCATCTTCCCGTGGTGCTTCGGTGGTGGCTTCCAGATAATCGGTCAGCTCTGCGATAAAGTGCTGGATTTCGCGAGCCACCGCCTGACGAAAGGCGGCCGAGGTGCCGGAGCGTTCCCGCAGCAGCAGCCGGAAGATGTTGGGGTTGTTCTCGACAAACTCCATAAAGGTCTGCACCGAGGTGCTGATGACACTGCCACCACCGGCAATGCGCTGGCGTGCCTGGCGCATCAGTTGGCGCAGGGTAAGGCCTCCTTCGTCAACCAGGGTCAGGCCCAGTTCCTCCATATCGCGAAAGTGGCGATAGAAAGAGGTGGGCGCGATACCCGCTTCGCGAGCGACTTCCCGCAGGCTGAGATTGGAGAAACTCCGATTGGCGCACAGTTGGCTGAATGCAGCATCGATCAATGTACGCCGGGTTTTTTCTTTTTGTTGAGCGCGAATACCCACGAAATCAGTCACCTTCAGCTTAACGAGGACAAATGATAACCCGAAGGCGCCTCAGGATCAGGTTTGTATCCTATTTTTTTACCATTGACCGTGAGGAAATCACCATAGAAAATGGCTAACAGCTGTTCGCTGAAAGGATGCAATGAGATGGCCAGACCCCCCATTATTTTCACCAATACCCTGCTGTTCTCCCTCTCCGGGATAGTGGCGTTGATTGTCGTGCCCTGGTACGGCGTGAGCCACGGTTACGATCTCTGGCAGTGGGCCAGTTTCCTGTTGTTGTTCTGCCTTAGTGGTCTCTCCATCACCGCAGGCTATCACCGGCTCTGGTCGCACAAGGCCTACAAGGCGCACCCCGCTTTGCAGTGGTTGTTTGCCATCGGCGGTGCGTTGGCGCTGCAGAATTCGGCCCTGCACTGGTCGGCCGATCACCGCCGTCACCATCGTCATGTGGATGACAACGATAAAGACCCCTACAGCGCGGGGCGCGGCTTCTGGTATTCCCACATCGGCTGGATGCTGCGGGAGCATCAGGGAGATCGCTATGGCGATTACAATAATGTGCGTGACCTGCAGAACAACCCGGTGGTCGCGTTTCAGCACCGTCACTATCTGACGCTGGCGCTGGCGGCCAATCTGGGGCTGCCGCTGCTGCTCGGCCTATGGCACGGGGATATGCTCGGCATGTTGCTGTTGGCAGGCGTGCTGAGAATGGTGATGACTCACCACACCACCTTCTTCATCAATTCGCTGGCCCACATCTGGGGCAGTCAGCCCTATACCGACCGCAATACCGCTCGCGATAACGGCATCCTGGCTTTTTTCACCTTTGGCGAGGGGTACCACAACTTTCACCACCTGTTCGAGAATGACTACCGCAATGGCATTCACTGGTGGCAGTTCGATCCGACCAAGTGGTTGATCCGGCTCGCCTCCTGGTGCGGTCTGGCGGGAGATCTCAGATCTTCGCCGGAGGAGCGTATCGAACAAGCCCGGCTGCAGATGCAGCTGAAACGGGCACAAGCCAAGTTGCGCAAGCAGGAAGATCGCGAACTGTGGCAGGCGCTGCTGCAGGAGGAGTACGACAAGCTGAGCCAGCAGTTGCAACACTATTACGCTAGTCGCAAGCGGCTGCTGGAGCTGCGCAAGCGCAAGGCGCTGGCGCGCTATGACCGCCTCAAGCTGCAACTGGAGTACCGGGCCCTGCGTGACGGCTTTATCGCTGGTAAACGCAACTGGAGTCGCCTGCTGGCAGGCATTGCATGATGCCTTGCCGGGGTATCACACATACTAAAAGAGAAGACCGCCTGCTGGCGGTCTTCTCTTTGGTATGCATGTTTGAACGGGCTAGTTGGTTTGGCTCTGCTGTTGCTGCAACTGATCCAGTGCCTGCTGCTCCTGCTGGCTGAGACCCAGCTGTTCACAGGCCTGCTCAAAGCTGATCCCCAGATGGCGCATCATGATATCCAATAACGGGAGGGCTTAGTTGGCTTGGCTCTGCTGTTGCTGCAGCAGATCCAGTGCCTGTTGCTCCTGCTGGCTAAGACCCAGTTGTTCGCAGGCCTGCTCAAAGCTGATCCCCAGATGGCACATCATGATATCGATGGCGGGCAGATAGTTCTTCATAGCTTCTTCCATGGTGATCCTCCAGACCCGTCACTTATGCCCTGAACCACTCGGGGCGGCAATTAGACTTTAGGCTTAGTCTGTCCATTTGATAAGCACCCCTGCCACTGGGGGAGGGAATTTGTTACCCTGCATCATGATAAAAACGGTTGCCGTATGACTGCGAGCAACAGGTGAGGAGCAGGGCATGTTATTGAGTTTCTTGATCATCGCTTCAGGTTGGTGGCATATCCGTGCGGCCTACGGTTCAGACAGCCGCCAGTTCTATATCAGCAAGCCGCTGACCATGCTGTTTATCATCGCGTTGGCGTTCGGCTACCAGAGTTATGACCACGACGGTTCCCACGCCTGGATCCTGCTCGGCCTCTGCCTCTCGCTGGCGGGCGATGTGCTGCTGATGCTGCCAAGCGATCGCTTCATTCAAGGGTTGGCGGCATTTCTTGTCGCGCATCTCTGCTATATCGTCGGCTTTGCCCAAGGACCGCTGCTGCTCAATCTGGTGGACGGCTTGCTACTGTTGCTGATTGCCGGCATGGTATTTGGCCTGTTGTGGGGCAAGCTTGGGGAGATGCGGATCCCGGTCTTTTGCTACATGCTGGTGATTATCGGCATGGCCTGGGTGGCCGCCGGTGCCTGGCACGCCTCTCTCACTGCCGGTTCTGCCGCAGCGTTGGTGGGGGCACTGATGTTCCTCTTCTCCGACAGCATGCTGGCGCTCGATCGCTTCCGCCGCCCCTTTCCCCACGCCCGCGCTTGGGTGATGAGCAGCTATTTTGCGGCACAATTCCTGATTGCGGGCTCGCTGGCGGGATAACACCACGTGGTGGAGTACAGGTAACAGATAAAGAAAAACGGGCATTGGCCCGTTTTTCGTTTTATGCCCGGCGTTTTTCACGCCTCTAGCGGTTCGGCATCCGCAGCCCGTGGGGCGGGGGATTTGAGCAACAGCATCAGGCCGCTGGCGATCAGCAAGAAGATCCCCATGATGTAGAACACCTGGTTGTAGGCCATGATGGCTGCTTCCCGGTTGATGGTGTTGGCCAGCATGGCGTGGGCTTGCTGCTGAGCAATCTCGGGGCCTGAACCCTGCGCCATCATGCTCTGGGCCAGCTGCAGCAGATAGGTTTGTCCCTCGATGCTGCTGGCGGCCAGAGTGCTGCCAATTTGCAGCACATGGGTGCGGGTATCGTTGTCGAGCAGGGTCGCGATGATGGCGATACCGAACGCGCCACCGAGGTTGCGCAGTACGTTGAGCAGGGTCGAGGAGGAGGGGATCTCGTCGTGGCTCAGGCTGGCGGTGGCGACCAGGGAGAGCGGCACCATGATGAAGGGCTGCCCCAGCGCCCGCACGATAAGCGACTGGATCAGCTGCGGCCCGGCGTAGTCGGCACTCATGTTGACGTTCATAAAGCAGCTGACGGCGAAGATAAGGAAGCCGAAGCTCACCAGATAGCGCGGGTCTATCTTGTGGGTCAGTTTGGGCACCAGCGGTAGCACCAGCAGTTGCGGCAGCCCCATCCACATCAGGACTTCGCCGATCTCCAGCGCGTTGTAGTTGTGGATCTGGGTCATGTAGAGCGGCAGCACATAGATGGAGCCCATCAACGCCATGCCGAGGATCAGATAGGCGAAGCAGGCCAGCGCGAAGCGCGGGTTGTGCAGCAACCGCAGATTGACCAGCGGGTGACGGCGGATCAGCTGGCTGATGACGAAGAACACCAGCGCCACTGCCGAGATGACCGCCAGTCGCACGATGAAACTTGAGCCGAACCAGTCTTCCCGATTGCCCTCTTCCAGTACCACCTCCAGCAGGCCGAGGCCAAGTGCCATGGTGACAATCCCGATGAGGTCTACCCGCTTGATCACGGCCCAGTCCACCGGTTTTTTATCCAGCCCGTGGGCCAGCATGGCCATCACCAGCAGTCCCGGCGGCACGTTGAGATAGAAGATGTAGTGCCACGACATCTGCTCGGTAAGCCAGCCGCCGAGGGTCGGACCGATGGCGGGGGCGAAGGTGGCACAGAGGCCAAACAGCGCCATGCCGGTGGCCCGCTTTTGTAGCGGCAACAGGGTGACGATGAGGGAGAAGGCCATCGGGATCAGCGCCCCGCCGGTGAAGCCCTGCAGCGCCCGGAAGACGATCATGCTGGTGAGGTTCCAGCTGAACGAGCAGAGCACGGAGGCGGCGATAAACGCACTGGTGGTCCAGAGCAGGTAGCGGCGCACGCTCAGCCCCCGGCTCAGCCAGCCGCTCAGGGGGATGGCGATCATCTCCGCCACCAGATAGGAGGTGGAGATCCAGGAGCTTTCGCTCAGGGTGGCCGACAGGGCCCCCTGAATATCCTTCAGGGAGGCATTGGTGATCTGGATATCGAGGATGGCCATGAAGGCGCCGATAAGCCCCCCCATGACCGCGATCCAGTTGCGACGTGGAATGGGTTCCATCAGTTGGCAGCCACCACGGGCTCAGGAGTGCGGGTATCCACGATCACTTCGGTGGAGAGACCCGGCAGCAGCTTGCCTGCCAGCGGGCCTGGCTCGGGGATGCGGATCTTCACCGGTACCCGCTGCACGATTTTGGTGAAGTTGCCGGTAGCATTCTCCGGTGGCAGCAGGGCGAACTTGGCACCGGTGGCCGGGGCCAGGCTGTCGATGATCCCCTCGACCGGTTGATCCGGGTAGGCATCGAGCACCACTTCGACCTTCTGGCCCGGCTGCATATGGGCGAGCTGGGTCTCCTTGAAGTTGGCCTCGACCCACACCTGCTGTAGCGGCACCAGGCTGGCGACCTGCATACCGGACTGGACGTAGAGCCCTTCCCGCAGGCTGCGCTTGCCGATGATGCCGTCGGCCGGTGCCCGCAGTTCGGTGTAGCCGAGCTCCAGCTTGGCCTGCTCCAGTTGTGCTTCGCTCAATGCCAGCTTGGCCAGATTCTGTTTGCGCTCGGCATCCAGTACCAGCAGTCGTTCACGTGCCGCCTGCAGGGCGGCTTGGGCCTCCCGGGCTTGCGCCTGATTGACCTGCAGGCCGGCACGCACCTCGTCCAGACTGTCTTGCGAGCTGTAGTGGCGCTGGTTGAGCTGACTGATCCGGTTGACCTGCTGGCTGGCGCGCAGCTGTTCGGCGTTGGCGGAGGCGAGCTTGGCCTCGGCCTGCTGGATCAGGCTCAGTTGTTGGGTGCGGGTGGCGGCCAGATTTTCGGCCGTCGCCTGATTGAGGCGCAGGTCGGCTTCGGCCTCCGCGACCCTGGTTTTGTATTCGCGATCATCGAGACGGGCTATTAGTTGGCCCGCTTTGACCGGCTGGTTGTCGGTGACCAGCACTTCGCGGATATAACCGGGCAGTTTGGAGCTGATCCCGGTCACTTCACTTTGCAGATAGGCGTTGTCGGTGCTTTCAAAATAGCGGCCGTGAAGATACCAGTAACCGGCGAACAGCAGACCGAGCAGCGCCAATATCATGGCTGCCAGCAGGGGAATTTTTTTGTGTTGACTCATTTTTGTGATTCCTGAACTTAAGGGGCGCAGGCTAACACTGGTCAACTGTTTCGATTAGTATTGGTTCACGAGATATACAGTTTCACTGGTGCAACAATGGACCTCAATGCCGCGTTAATTTTGGTTCGTATCGTCGACAAGGGCTCGTTTACGGGGGCCGCCCGCGAGTTGGGGATGACCAAGGCGATGGTCAGCCGCCGCATCGCCGAGCTGGAACAGCGGCTCGGTGTGCGTCTGCTCTATCGCTCCACTCGTCAGCTCACGTTGACCGAGGAGGGGGAGAAGTACTACCTGCACTGCAGCAAGGCGGTCGATGCCCTGACCGAAGCCGAGCTGATGCTGAGCGCCAGCCAGCAGGAGGTGACCGGTACCCTCAAACTGGCGGTGCCTATCGAGACGGGGCAACTGGTGGTCGGGCGCCTGGTCGCCAAGTTTTTGCAGGCCTATCCCGCCTTGCAGGTGGAGCTGGAGCTGACCAATCGAGTGGTGGACCCTATCAGCGAAGGGCTGGATGCGGTGGTGCGGATTGGCGACATGAGCGACTCCAATCTGGCTGCGCGCCGACTCTGGAGCACCGGAAGGTTGCTCTGTGCCAGCCCGGACTATCTGGCCCGCAGCCCGGTCATCGAGCGGCCGGAGGATCTGGCCAACCACGAGCGGGTGACGGTGAGCAGCGGGTTTCTCGCCTCTCACTGGTGCTTCGAGCTGGATGGTAGAGAGGTGCTGGTTGACCCCCCATCCCGTTTTCGGGTCAATAATATTACCTGTGCCCGGGAGGCTGCGAAGGCGGGGCTGGGGTTGGCCTCGTTACCCGCTATGCTCTGTCAGGATGAGCTGGCCAGCGGCGAGCTGGTGATCCTGCTGCCAGAGTGGCAGCAACCCAGGGTGCCCATATATCTGCTGTTTCCAGAGCGGCAACTGATGCCGCGCAAGTTGCGGGCATTCATCGATTTCATGATTGATAACGGCGCCGAGTTTGGCATCGACAAGTTGTTGTAAGGGGGAGCTATGGATAACTGGATCAATCTCTATCGCGCCTCACACACCCTGGAAGCGCACGCGTTGAAAGGGGCGCTGGAGGCAGAAGGGGTGCTGGTGCGCCTCAATGGCGAGGGGCTGTCGGGCGCCCTTGGCGAACTGCCGGTCGACATGTTGCAGGTGACCCTGATGGTGCGGGCCGAGGATCGCAGCAAGGCAGGACGGGTCATCGAGCGTTACCAGCAGCGTCAGGGTAACGGCTGGCTGTGCGGCCAGTGCGGGGAGGAGAACGGCGCCAACTTCGACGTTTGCTGGCGCTGTCATCACGATCCCCACGACAGCTGATCTTTCTTCCGCTAGCGCGGCGGGAACTCGATATCTTCTCCTGCGCTAGCATCGTGATAGGTCGCCAGATCCAGCTCGTTTTCGCTGCGGGCGATCAGCACCGACACCAGAATATCCCCCGATACGTTGACCGTGGTGCGCGCCATGTCGAGGATCCGGTCAATGCCTGCAATCAGTGCCACCCCTTCCAGCGGCAAGCCCACCGCCGTCAGGGTCAGGGTCAGCAGCATCAACCCGGTGCCAGGGGTACCTGCCGTACCGATACTGGCCAGGGTAGCGATGCTGATGATGGTCAGGTAATCGACCATGTGCAGATCCACACCGAATGCCTGAGCCACGAACAGCGCAGTCACTCCCTGATAGAGGGCGGTGCCATCCATGTTGATGGTGGCGCCGATGGGCAGCACCTTGGCAGTGATGGCGGGGGAGACTCCCAGCCGCTTCTCGGCGCAGGCCAGACTGATGGGCAGGGTACTGCTGCTCGAGCTGCTGGTAAACGCAACCGCCTGGGCATCAACGATGCTCTTGAAGTAGTGCAAAGGATTGAGCCGTGCCAGCAGGAGCAGCAGGCCGCTGTAGACCCCGAGCACGTGCAGCAGACAGCCGAGGTAGACGGCGCCGATCACCTTGAGCAGCGGCAGCAGCAGGTCGAGGCCGTATTTGCCGGTCATCCAGGCCATCAGGGCGCAGACACCGTAAGGGGCGAGCGCCATCACCATCTGGGTCAGCTTGAACATCCCCTCGGCCAACGAGGTGAAGAAGAGGATGGCGGGGCGGCCACGGCGACCGCTGGCGTTGAGGGCGACCGCCAACGCCACTGCAAAGACGATCACTTGCAGGATCTTGCCATCCACCATCGCCTGTACCGGGTTGCTCGGCACCAGATGGCTCAGCACGCTGGCCAGGGTGGGTTGGGTTGCCACACCGAGTCGCTGATGGGGCCCCATGTCGGCACCCATGCCGGGCTCCAGCAGCCAGCCCATCATCAGGCCGATGCAGATGGCGATGGCGGTCGAGAAGAAGTAGAGACAAATCGCCTTGCTGCCGATGCGGTCGAGGGCCTTGCCCTTGAGCAGCGAGGTGAGGCCGGCGATGACCGAACAGAAAATGAGAGGCACCATCAGCATCTGGATGGTGTTGACGAACAAGACGCCAAGGGGCTTGAGCAGCAGGGCTTGCTCTTCAAAGCCGACGCCCAGAACCACCCCCGTCAGCATGCCGATCAGGGTCTTGAGCCAGAGTGGTCGGCGGGTCCAGATCTGCCAGGGCTTGAGAGCCTCTCCATGGAACAGCATGACGCCAATATCCTTATACATTGTCTGCGATGGCCAAAAAGGGGCGCCAGTGTAGCGATCCCTGACGCGGGTTGCCACATTATCGACAAAGCGGTGGCGGTGACCACTCCCCTGACCAGGTAATGCGCAATTTATTGGCCTATATCAAGATCCCTCCGGGCGGGGAGATATTTAATTGGCATTAAATATGTTCATTATTGAGGTGAGAGATGTCGCAATCGGTTCATGGTCACGAAGTGATGGAGATGATGCTGGCACACGGGGGGCAATTTACCCGTGCCAGCCTGAAACAGGCGATGGCCGAGCGGTTCGGTGCCGAGGCCCGTTTTCATACCTGCAGCGCCAGCGAGATGGATGCGGAAGCGCTGATCGACTTTCTGGCCGCTCGCGGCAAATTCATCGACTCGGCTGAGGGTTTCCAGACCCGCGCCGACAAGATCTGCAACCACGGTTAATCCCGCTGCGAGCGCATCATGGCGCTCGCTCAATTCTTCGCCCTTTGCTATATTTCGCCCCCTCTCTTTTCCCTATTCAGGGCGTAGCCCGGGCGTTGTATGGATACTTTCTCTGCCGCAGTCATGCTGTTTCTGATCATGGACCCGCTGGGCAACCTGCCGGTCTTCCTCTCTATCCTGCGTCATATCGATCCCAAGCGGCGCCGCAAGGTGATGGTGCGCGAGCTGCTCTTCTCGCTGGCCATCATGATGCTGTTCCTGTTCGTCGGTCAGCAGATCCTCGGTTTCCTCAACCTGCGGCAGGAGGCGGTCAGCATTGCGGGGGGCATCATCCTGTTCCTGATCGCCATCAAGATGATCTTCCCGAGTGAGGGGGGCGTGACCGGGCTGGCGGCGGGCGAGGAGCCCTTCCTGGTGCCGATGGCGATCCCGATGATCGCCGGTCCTTCTATCCTGGCTTCTTTGATGCTGCTGGCCAATCAGGAGCCGACCCGGATGGTGGACTGGTCGCTGGCACTCTTTATGGCCTGGGCTGCCAGCGCGGTGATCCTGATGTTCTACGAGGTATTCAACAAGCTGCTGGGTGAGCGGGGACTCACTGCGGTGGAGCGGTTGATGGGTATGCTGTTGGTGATGATCTCGGTCCAGATGCTGCTGGACGGGGTACATCACTATCTGGCAGTGACCGGCCAAGGCTGAGCGGTTTACATCTTGAAGTGAATGAAACGGGGCTACGCAGAGCCCCGTTCTTTTCTTCCTGCCGAGAGGGCGTGTCGTCACTCGTGAGTGGTCGCTGCGGGTTCCAGTTTGCTCATTATGAGGGAGAGCAGCAATTCCCGCAGCCAGCGGTGGCCCGGATCCTCGCTGTGACGCTGATGCCAGATGAGCAGATGGGAGATGCTGTCCAACCCGATGGGCAGCGGCAGCTGCAACAGCGGATAGACCTGGGTAGCGTGGCGAGCGTAGAGCCTGGAGAGGGTCACTATCATGTCGGAGTGCATCCCCATCCGCAGCGCCGCCTCGAAGGAGGGCACGGTTGCCTCGATACGCCGGTAGAGATCCTGCTCTGCCAGCTTGTGATCCAGCATCCAGCGGTCCCGTCCCTCGCAGTAAGTCTGCACATGGGGATAACTGAGGTAGTGCTCCAGATTCCAGTTGGGCTCTCGCAGCGCGGGGTGGTGCTGCTGCACCAGACAGGTGAGGTCATCGACCGCCAGCACTCGCTGACAGATGCTGTCGGGCAGGGTATCGAGCCGATAATCGGAGCTGATGCAGTTCTCCCGCACCGCGAAGGCGATGTCCACCTGTCCCTGACTCATCTCGGTCAGACTGTTCTCGGTCCACTCCTCGTAACGCAAGCGGATCCTTGGTGCCTGCCGCTTCAGCTCGCTCAGGTAGAGCGGGGCAAACAGGGTAAAGGCGCTGTCCATGCTGGCGATGACGAACTCTCGCTCCGAGCTGGCGGGGTCGAACTCGGGCGGCTGGATCAGGTTATCCAGCGACAGCAGGATGGGTTGCAACTGCTGCTGCAGTGCAAGGGCACGGCCGGTGGGTTCCAGCCCGTAGGCAGATCGGATGAAGAGGGGATCATTGAAGGTATCGCGCAGACGGCCGAGGGCTTTACTGACCGCGGACTGGCTCAGATGAAGGCGGCGTGCCGCCTTGCTGCCGTTGCGCTCTTCCAGCAATACCTGCAGGATAATCAGCAAATTGAGGTCGATGCGACCCAGTTGTTCCAGCAGCATGATATGAATCCTCTTCAATTCTAAGATGAATTTATACCATTTGTTTTCATATCTTGGCGATCTTATCCTCGAATGGTCTCAGGTTCGCATGAACCACTGGTACAGGATGTAGCGGTTGAGGGGACATGTAGCACAATCAATATGGCGACCTCAGGGTCGCCCTATTTTTTGGCTATGATTTATTTGCTCACTTGCACCTGCCTTGATTTTGCCCAACAATCCCTGCGCTCTATTTTGATACAAGTAACAGATATCTCTTTGTGAGGGAGTATCCCTATGGGACTCGGTGGAATTCATATCTGGCATATGCTGATCCTCTTGCTGGTCGTTGTGCTGGTCTTCGGCAGCAAGCGTCTTGCCAGTGCAGGTGAGGATCTGGGGACCGCCATCAAAGATTTTCGCAAGGCGATGCGTGACGACGCAAATCATCCGAAATAAGCAGTAGGAGTAGAAAATGTCTGTAGACGAGAAAGTTGAACTGAACGAAACCTGTGACAGCTGCGGCTGTTTTGCCGAGATCGGCACCATCATCGGCGAAGGCGACGATGTGATGGAGCTGGTTATTGAAGCCGCGGCCGAGGCGGATGCCCGCGCCAAGCTGGCTGCCTATGAAGCACTGGCCAAACAGGTCACCGCCGAAGCTCAAGTGAGCAGCGAACTGACCCAGGGCGCCAACGGCGTGATCCTGAAAGCCCGCCTGCAATTCACCTGCACCGCCGAAAAACTGATTTTCGAAATGCGGGCCCGCTCTATCTGAGTTGTCTGATAACGCGGCAGGTTTGCCTGCCGTGTTGACCCTTCTGCTGTGGGTCGGCGTTCTATAGTTACTCTATCCCACAGACGTTTGCCCGGCGCGAGTCGGCCAACAGAAGGCGTAAATATCATGACGCAGCGATGGATCTCTGCCCCCAATCCCACCCTCTATCGTGATCCGTGCTGCCAACAGGCAGCAGGCGTGACCTCAGCACAGGGGCAGCCATCGTGATGCGACGCTGGATTTGGGCTCTGCTGGCCCTCTGCTGTTTTTCCCTGCTGGCGGCTGAGCTCAAGCCGGTGCGTTTGCCCCAACCCGGGGACCTCGAAAGCATTCTGCAAAAGCGCGAACTCAGGGCTCTGGTGGTCTATGAGCGCGGTTTCTATTTTCTCGATCGCGGCACCCAGTACGGCATTCTGGTCAATCAGCTGCAAGGATTCGAGCGCTGGCTGAACAACACCTATCTCGCTAAAGAGAAGGTCAAACTCAAGGTGGTCTACATCCCGGTGCGGCAGGACAAGCTGCTGGACTATCTGACCGAGGGGCGTGGGGATCTGGTGGCGGCGACCATGACGGTGACCCCGACCCGGCGTGAACAGGTGGCCTTCTCCCGGCCTCTCATCTCTTCCATCGAGGAGTGGGTGGTTAGCCAGAACAGCCTGCCCGCCTTCAGCCGCATTACCCAGCTCTCCGGCAGGCGGGTCTGGGTGCGGGCCAGCTCCAGCTACTACGAGAGCTTGCGCCAGCTCAACTGGTTGTTTCGCGAGTTGGGGCTGCCCCCCGTCTATATCGAGACGGTGCCCGAATATCTACAGGATGGCGATCTGCTGGAGATGGTGGCCGCCGGCATTATTCCCCTGACGGTGACCGACAGCTACAAGGGGCGGATCTGGCTGAGTGGCATGATCTCCGGTCTCAAGGCTCACAAGTTGATCCCCCTGCGCAGCAACGGCACCAGTGGCTGGGCGCTGCGCAAGAACAGCCCCGAGCTGCTGAAAGCGGTCAATGGCTATCTGGCGAGCGTCAGCCGCAACAGCCTCTACAGCGACATGACCCTGCGCCGCTTGCTGGTTCGCAGCGATCAGATGAGCAATATCCTGGCGCCGGATCCTATGGGGCGCCTCGCGACCATTCGCAAGGTGCTGGAGAAGTACGCCAATCAATACGATCTCGACTGGCTGATGCTGGCGGCGCTTGGCTACAAGGAGTCCGGCCTCAATCCCAAGGCGCGCTCGCCCAAGGGGGCCGTGGGCCTCATGCAGTTGCTGCCCAGTACGGGGCGGGAAGTCGGCATCAACGGCGCCAGACTCACCACGCTGGAGGGAAATGTGGAGGCCGCCTGCCGCTACATGCGGTTGATCCTCGATACCTACTTCAATGATCCCAAGCTGGATCGGCTCAACCGCCACCTGTTTGCCCTCGCCGCCTACAACGCTGGGCCGAACCGGGTGCAGGCGCTGCGAGGCAAGGCGGAGAAACTGGGACTCGATCCCAACGTCTGGTTCGGTAACGTGGATCAGCTGGTGGCCAACGAAGTCGGACAGGGGCCGATCAACTATGTCGGCACCATCTACAAGTACTACGTGGCCTATCGTTTCAGCCTGCCCCAGATCGAGGGCAAGGCTGCCGCTATCGAAGCGGCTCAGCCCTGAGCCGGTTGACCGGCAGGGTCGCCTGCACGGTCGGCAATTGCCAGCCACCGTCCCTGTGTTGCAAAAACCAGTGAGCAGGGCCGGTGGCCGGGATGAGATCTGGCTGGCTGAGCTGGCCCAGATAGCGCGACATCGGGGTATCATGCAGTTCCATCAGCAACTCCTTTTGAATATGTGAAGAGGCTCGCCAGCGTTATGACACCCGGCCATGACAGCAGGATGACACCATGATCCCCGGATCCTTTGCCCTGATCGACGATCCCCAGCTGGCGCTCAAGGTGCGTTGTCACTGGATCCGCCATGCCCGCGAGCGGATCCAGGCGCAGTACTACAGCTGGGAGGAGGACAGCAGCGGCAAGCTGCTGCTGAGCGAGCTGCTTCACGCCGCCCGGCGTGGCGTCAAGGTACAGCTGCTGGTGGATGATCTCTATGCCGGTGACAACCGCTTTCTGGAGATGGTGGCTCACTACCCGGGGATCGAGGTACGGCTGTTCAACCCCTTCTGGCTGCGGGGCTGGCGCCCGCTGGCACTGCTGCTGGAGGGACTGCTCAGCTTTCGCCGCATCAACCACCGGATGCATAACAAACTGCTGCTGGTGGATGGCAAGCTGGCGCTGATCGGCGGGCGCAACATCGGTGATCGCTACTTCGGTCTGGATCCGCAAGCCCCCTTCGTGGATCTCGATCTCGCCTGTCAGGGGGGACTGTGCCAGCAGATGGTGCAGGGGTTCGAGCAGTTCTGGCACAGCCGCTGGAGTCACCCCATCCGCCATCTGTTGCGCCGCGAGCTGCTGCCCGCCGAAATAGAGGTGGTCAACGACTTCCTGTTCACCATGACGGATCCGGCGGTAGCGACGGTCTACGATCTGCCCGCGGCGCTGTTTGACGAGCGCGATGTGCCGCTGCAATGGCATGAGGGGCGGGCCGAGGTGTGGTTCGACCGTCCCGGCAAGGGGCTTATCTCCCGTCCCACCACTGCCCGTCAGCTCTGGCGCCAGCTGGCTGACAATCCCGGCTCGCTGGGGTTGGTGACCCCTTACCTCATCCTGACCCGCGGGTTCCGGCACCGTCTGGCGCGGCTACGCCAGCAGGGGATCGCCATCGACATTCTCACCAACTCGCTGGCCAGCACCGATGTGCCACTGGTCTATGGTGCCTATCAGCGTTATCTCGGCTGGTTGCTGCGCCAAGGGATCCGGGTCGCCGAGTTTGACCATGGCCACGGCAGCCTGCACGCCAAGTTGATCCTGCTGGGGGAGGAGCGGGCGCTGTTCGGCAGCCTCAACCTCGATCCTCGCTCACTCTTTCTCAATACCGAACTGATGCTGCATCTGCACTGCCCGCCGATCTGCGAGGCGCTGCGAACGTGGCTGGCTCGCTGGCAGGAGCAGGCCGGTGGATTGCCGCGCAAACCCGAGGGGTGGCCAAGGCGACTGATAGCCCGTCTGAGTGACTGGTTGCCCCTGCGCCGTTGGCTGTAAGGCAGCCATTTTTTGTGCGAGATCTCGCAAAGCCTTGTAAGCCATTGCTGATGCCCTTTGCGGGTGAATAACCATGCATGAATCTATCTTGCTGTTTTATAACAATTTAGTGGTGATGATAAGGCTGTTTTTTGTACTCTGATGTGAATGGAATTAGCATAAAAACGTTTTTTATTTTGTTTTTATGCGTAATATTTCAGTTGCAAGGACAAACACGGCGGCTTGTCTGCCGTGTGGACGAAGGTTGTAACGGGTAGCTGGCCGGTTGCATTGCTGCAATTGGCGCGCACTTAAGATGGGTCGCGAACTATCGGAAAGTGAAACAGAGACCTGGCGTGGCCGGACTCCAATATGGAACATGCTATTTGCGAGGGGGTGACATGGACATGTCACCCCACTTTTTTGGTTCTTTGGCGAGTCTCGAGCCAATGAACGTTGGCCGCCAGGGGGCTGGTAAATAGCCTGACACGATATGGACCACTCTCGACCGCATTGAATCTCGGCAGCCCAGGTGAATGTAAAAAGGCCCCCTTGCATTAGCGAGGGGGCCTTTTTATCGGCCAGCGATCAGGGAGATATCAGCCCTTGATGCGCTCGATGCGGCCACCCAGACCCTGCAGCTTCTGCTCGATGTTCTCGTAGCCACGGTCGATGTGGTAGATGCGGTCGACGATGGTGGAGCCTTCGGCCACGAAGCCGGCCAGCACCAGGCTGGCAGAGGCGCGCAGATCGGTCGCCATCACCTGAGCCCCCTTGAGCTGAGCAGTGTCGCGGCAGATGGCCACATTACCCTGCAACTCGATGTCTGCGCCCATCCGTACCAGCTCGGGAACGTGCATGAAGCGGTTCTCGAAGATGGTCTCGGTGATCATGCCGGTACCTTGTGCCACCGCGTTCAGTACGGTGAACTGTGCCTGCATGTCGGTCGGGAAGGCCGGGTAGGGGGCGGTCTTGATGGTGACCGGCTTGAGGGTGCGGCCAGTCATGTCGAGGGTGATCCAGTCTTCACCCTTCTCAATCAGTGCGCCAGCCTCTTCCAGCTTGACCAGTACCGCTTCCAGCAGGGTCGGGTCGGTCTTGCGGCAGGTGATCTTGCCGCCGGTGACCGCCGCGCCCACCAGGAAGGTTCCGGTTTCGATGCGGTCAGGCTGCACGCTGTAGTTGCCGCCGTGCAGGCGCTCGACACCATCGATGGTCAGGGTGTCGGTACCCGCCCCCTGGATCTTGGCACCCAGGGTATTGAGGAAGTTGGCCAGATCGACCACTTCCGGCTCGCGCGCGGCGTTTTCGATCACGGTGCGGCCATCAGCCAGGGTCGCAGCCATCATCAGGTTTTCGGTACCGGTCACGGAGACCATATCCATCAGGATGTGAGCGCCTTTCAGGCGGCCATCGACACGGGCCTTGATGTAACCATCTTCGATGGTGATCTTGGCACCCATCAGCTGCAGGCCGTGGACGTGCAGGTTGACCGGACGGGCACCGATGGCGCAACCGCCGGGCAGGGAGACATCAGCGGCGCCGAAACGGGCAGCCAGCGGGCCCAGCGCCAGAATGGAGGCGCGCATGGTCTTCACCAGCTCGTAGGGGGCGACGTGGTTGTTGACCGCACCGGTCAGCACGGTGACGTTGCCGTTGACTTTGGTGGTGGCGCCCAGCATCTCCAGCAGCTTGATGGTGGTGCCCACATCTTTCAGGCGCGGCACGTTGGAGAGGTGTACCTCTTCATCACAGAGCAGGGTTGCGAACAGGATCGGCAGCGCGGCGTTTTTGGCGCCGGAGATGGTCACTTCGCCGTTGAGAGTACAACGACCATCGATTTTGAATTTGTCCATTTTTTACTTCGTTACCAAATCAGGAGGGCAATAGGAATTTACGTTCGCGTTTCCACTCGGCGTCGGTGAACGCCTTGATGGAGAGGGCGTGAATGGCGTTGCTGGCGATCTTGTCCATCAGCGGGGCATAGATGGCCTGCTGCTTCTTGACCCGGCTCATGCCGTCAAACATGTCACCGACGGCGATCACTTGGTAGTGACTACCGTCCCCTTTGACATGGACTTCGGACAATGGCAGAGCCTCAAGGAGTATCGCTTCAATTTCAGAGACTTGCATTATGCGTCCTCAGTTGTGAGCGGGGTTGACTGAAACAGCCCGGCCACCCCGTAGAGGTTGGCCAGGGTATAGAAATCACTGGAGGCGCCCACCAATTGCGGTGTGGCGCCTCGCGCTAATACGGCTTTGGCCCATTTGACCAGCAGGGCCAGCCCGGCGGAATCCAGCGTGGTCACGTCGCCGAGCTCGATCTGGTCTTCCTGCCACCAGTCAGCCCGCCGTTGCCACAGCTCAATCACCTGAGCCGCCTGCAGCTCGCCGCTCAGTCTCATGACTTGAGCACCAACGGCTTGGCATTGTGGGCGCGCAACTGGGCGATCACCGCATCGATGCCGTTCTGGCGGATCAAACCGCCCAGCTCGCTCTGTTTGGCGGAGAGCAGGCTGATCCCCTCTGCCACCATGTCGAAGGCTTTCCACTCGCCGGTCTTGTTGTTCTTGCGCAGCTTGAACTCGAGGAAGATGTCCGGCTTGCCGGCCTCTTTCACGCTGACGTTGACGGCGGTGATATTGCCGCTGGGGGCTTTGCCCGGCTCGACCTTGACGGTCTGCTTGTCAAAATGGGCCAGCGCATCGGCGTAGGAGCTCACCATGTACTCGGTGAACACCTCGACGAAGGCATTGCGCTGCGCTTCGGTGGTCTCTTTAATCTGGTTGCCAAGCACCTTGTAGGCGGCGAAGCGGTTGTCCACATAGGGCAGCAGCTCTTCGCGGATGATCACCCGCAGGTGATCCGGATTGCTTTTCACCTGGGCCTGATCGGCCTTCAGGCGGGCAAAGGTCTGCTTGGCCGCCTGATCCACCAGCGCGTTGGGGTCGGTGGCATCGACTGCGGCCTGGGCAGACAGGGAAAAGAGCATGCTGGTCATCAGACCCAGCAGCAGGGCGATTTTCTTGAACATGATTACTCCTTCTTGCTGTCTGATTTGCTGTCGGAGGATTGGCTGTAGAGGAACTTGCCAATCAGATCTTCCAGCACGATGGCGGATTTGGTGTCTTCAATCAGGTCGCCATCCTTGAGCATCTCGGTGCCCATCTCCTCATCGCTGAAGCCGGGGGCCAGACCGATGTACTGCTCGCCGAGCAGACCGGAGGTGAGGATGGAGAGGGAACTGGTATCGGCGAACTCGCCAGCGCTCTTTTGCATCATCAGGGTCACTTCGGGCACCTGGGTTTTCGGGTCCAGTACGATGTCGCTGACCCGGCCTACCACCACGCCGCCGACCTTGACCGGCGAACGGACTTTCAGGCCGCCGATATTATCGAAATGCGCGCGCAGGGTATAGGTTTCTCCTTCCGGTTTGAAGCTCAAACCGGCCACTTGCAGGGCCAGTGCCAGAATGGCACCGATGCCAGCCAGCATGAAGGTGCCGACCAGGAATTCTACTTTGCTGAACTTCATCTTTACCTTATCCAAACATGACTGCAGTGAGTATAAAATCCAGGCCGAGCACGGCGAGGGATGAGTGGACCACAGTTCGGGTCGTGGCCTGACTGATCCCGGCCGAGGTCGGCTTGGCATCATAGCCGTTAAAGAGCGCAATCCAGGTGACCACTAGGGCGAAAATCAGGCTCTTGATGGCGCCCTGCATGATGTCTTCATGCCAGTCGACGGAGGCCTGCATGGCAGACCAGAAGCCCCCTTCGTCCACGCCGAGCCAGTCCACACCGACCAGCTTGCCGCCGAAGATACCGATCAGGCTGAACATAAAGGCCAGCAGCGGCATGCTGATGACGCCAGCCCAGAAGCGGGGGGCAACCACCCGGCGCAGTGGGTCGACCGCCATCATCTCGAGGCTTGAAAGTTGCTCGGTGGCCTTCATCAGGCCGATTTCAGCGGTCAGGGCCGAACCGGCACGGCCGGCAAACAGCAGCGCAGTGACCACAGGACCCAGCTCCCGCAGCAGGGAGAGGGAGACCAGCGGCCCCAGGCTCTGCTCGGCGCCGAAATCCTTCAATACGTTGTAACCCTGCAGCGAGAGCACCATGCCGATGAACAGGCCGGAGACCAGAATGATGGCCACCGACTGTACGCCCACCACATACAACTGCTGGACAAGCAGCGGGAAGTGCTTGCGCGGCTCGGGTTTGCCCGCCAGCGCATGGAACAACATGATGGTGGCGCGACCGACGGAGCTGATAAACCGCACTCCGACCCGCCCCAGCTTGCTTATTTGACTTATCAACATCAGAGATCCTGTAGCAGATCGCCTGCCGGAAAATGAAACGGAACAGGACCATCGGGCAATCCTTTGAGGAACTGCTCGACTTCGGGATTGTGCTCCTCGCGCAGCTGATCCGGCGTACCGTGCGCCACCACCTTGCGATTGGCAATGATGTAGGCGTAATCGGCGATGCTCAGCACCTCTTTTACATCGTGGGTGACGATGACGGAGGTGATACCGAGGGCATCGTTCAGCTCCTTGATCAGCTTGACAAGCACCGCCATGGTGATGGGGTCCTGCCCGACGAACGGCTCGTCATACATGATGAGGTCAGGATCGAGCGCAATTGCCCGAGCCAGCGCCGCCCGGCGCGCCATGCCGCCGGAGAGCTCGGAGGGCATCAGTTTCGCCGCGCCGCGCAAGCCCACCGCCTGCAGCTTCATCATGACGATGGTGTGGATCAGCTCCTCCGGCAGGCCGGAGTGCTCTCGCAGCGGGAAGGCCACGTTGTCGTAGACCGTCATGCCGGTAAACAGGGCGCCGCTCTGGAACAGCATGCTCATCCGCTTGCGCACTTCATAGAGGCGCGAACGGGATAGGGTGGGGATATCTTCCCCGTCAAACAGAATGTGACCGGACTCCGGCTTGAGCTGGCCACCGATCAGCCGCAGCAGGGTGGTTTTACCGATGCCGCTCGGGCCCATGACGGCGGTCACCTTGCCACGAGGAATGGTCAGGTTGATCCCGTCATACAACAGCCGATCTCCGTGACTGAAGGTCAGATCGGAGATGGTGATCAGGTCATTGTTCAAACAATTGTCCATCCGGTGTAAATGAGGTGCGAATTTTATGGGGTAGTCTAGGTCTAAGCAACAGCAAGGAACAACTATTGAACAGGCCGCAAGCCCATTTGAACGACAGTTTTCTGTAACAAAGTGCGTCATTGAGAGCGGGACTTGCCATCCGATTCGCTTATCCGGGCAGACTTTTTTATAATCCCGCAGCTAATTTCGGCCCGGAGCTGTGTCTTTATGTCTGTAAAGCCTGAGAAAGTGTCTGAACTGTTCGATTTTCGTCGCAGTGCCCGCGCGGTGCTGGACACAGAAAAGCAAGCCATTGATGGACTCTATCAGTATCTGAACGACGCCTTCGACAAGGCGTGCGAAATGGTGCTGCGCTGTGGTGGCAAGATAGTGGTCACCGGCATGGGCAAATCGGGCCATATCGGCAGCAAGATCGCCGCCACCCTCGCCAGCACAGGCACACCGGCCTTCTTCCTTCACCCAGGAGAAGCGAGTCACGGCGATCTGGGGATGATCTCCAATGGCGACCTTATCATCGCTATCTCCAACTCCGGTGAGAGCGATGAAATCCTGGCCCTGCTGCCGGTACTCAAGCGCCGCGGCATTCCGCTCATCTGTATGACCGGTAATCCGGCCTCCACCATGGCCAAAGAGGCCAACGTGCATCTGTGCATCAAGGTGGAGAAAGAGGCCTGCCCGTTGGGTCTGGCACCCACTTCCAGCACCACGGCAACCTTAGTCATGGGCGATGCCCTGGCGGTCGCCCTGCTGGAAGCGCGCGGTTTTACCGCCGATGACTTCGCCCTCTCTCACCCGGGCGGGTCGCTCGGCAAGCGTCTGTTGCTGCGGGTTGGCGACCTGATGCACAGTGGCGATCTGTTGCCCCGGGTGGGTATAGATGCCACCATCAGCCAGGCGCTGCTGGAAGTGAGCCGCAAGGGGCTCGGTATGACGGCTGTGGTCGATGGCAATGGCCTGCTGGCCGGGCTCTTTACCGATGGCGACCTGCGCCGCATTCTTGACCAGCAGATCGATATCCATCACACCCCCATCAGCCGTGTGATGACGGCCAACTGTGTTACCGTAGGTCCAGAGATGATGGCTGCGGAAGCCGTCAAGCTGATGGAAACGAGAAAAATCAACGGATTACTGGTCGTAGATGGTGACAAGCGCCCGCTAGGCGCCTTCAACATGCACGACCTGCTGAAAGCCGGAGTAATTTGATGCAAAACGTACCGACCCTCTATGGTCCGGTGACGCGCAGCCAGTTCGACAAGGCGGCGCAAATCCGCCTGCTGGTGTGCGATGTGGACGGGGTGCTCTCCAACGGCCTCATCTACATGGGAAACAACGGCGAAGAGCTGAAAACCTTCTGTACCCGCGATGGTGCGGGCATGCGAGCGTTGCTCAATGCCGGGATCGAGATCGCCATCATCACCGGGCGCAACTCCCGTATCGTCAGCGATCGGATGAAAAGCCTGGGGGTGGCTCATGTGGTGCAGGGGGCTGATAAAAAGCTGCCTCACTTCGAAGCGCTGCTGGCCAAGCTGGGGCTGAGCCCGGAGCAGGCTGCCTATATGGGCGATGACACCATCGATCTGCCGGTGATGGCCGCCTGCGGCCTGGGTATCGCGGTGGCCGATGCTCATCCGCTGGTGTTGAGCCGTGCCGATATGGTGACCCGGCTTGGCGGTGGCATGGGAGCGGTGCGCGAGGTGTGTGACCTCATTTTGCAGGCGCAGGGCCACGACGATTATCAGCCCGAGGCTTCGGTATGAGCAGACAGACCCTGTTGTTTGCCCTGCTGTTTCTGGTCGCTCTGGTTGCCTGGCAGTTGGGCAAGGTGGAGCTGGTGCCGGAGAGCGCCGTCAAAATAGAAAACTATCAGCCGGATTTTGTCGCCAAAGATCTGGTGACCACCCGTTTTGATATCAACGGCAAGCGCACCGAGCGGCTGGAGTCGACCTACGCCGAGTATTATCAAATCCTCGAGCAGGCCACCTTCGACAAGCCGGTGGTCTACATGTATGACGATCAGGGTGCCGCCGAGTGGAAGGTGACCGCCGAAACCGGCGTGCTCAACACGGGCGACAACGTCATCCTGCGGGACAAGGTGCATCTGGATGGTCTGCTACCAACTTCTTTCATCTCCACACTGGATACCCCCTATCTGGAGCTGGATCTGGTGACACAGGATGTGCGCAGCAACCGGGAAGTGAACATTCTGGGTCGGGATTTCCAGACCCAAGGGGTTGGCCTCAAGGGCCATCTGGACCGCAAATATTTTGAGTTACTGGATCAAGGCCATGCCATCTATTTCAATGAAAAACGCTAATCTGGCCCTCGCAGCCCTGTTGTTGTGTGGTGCGGTGACCGCCAAAGAGTCTGACTTTGCCGAGAAGGTCTACGTCGATGCCGTCAAACAGGTGGCCGAGATGCAGGACAACCGCATCACCTTCGAAGAGGACGTGACCATCAATCAGGGCACCATCCGGATCAAGGCTGACAAGGTGGTTGTGACCCGTTCCGGCGAGAAAGGGGCCGAGGTGATGACTGCCTACGGCAAGCCCGCCACCTTCTTCCAGATCTTGGATAACGGCAAGCCGGTCAATGCCCACGGCAACACTATCCGCTACGAGCTGAAGAACCGGCTGGTGACCATCACTGGCAACGGTCAGCTCAAGCAGGAAGATAGTCAGGTCAATGGCGATCTGATCCGCTACGACATCGTCAAACAGAAGATGATTGCCGAGAGCAAGAGCCCGAGCCAGCGGGTCAAAACCGTGTTCCTGCCGGATCAGGTAGAGAATTTCGACAAGCCCGCCGACCAGAAGAAGCAGGGAAAATAAGCCATGGCAGTGTTAAAAGCAGTGGGCCTGCAGAAGAGCTACAAGCGCCGCATGGTGGTGAGTGACGTCAGCCTTGAAGTGGGCACTGGCCAGATTGTCGGCCTGCTCGGCCCCAACGGGGCGGGCAAGACCACCTCCTTCTACATGATTGTGGGGCTGGTACAGCGCGATGCCGGTCTCATCACCATCGACGATCAGGACATCAGCCTGCAGCCCATGCATGTGCGGGCGCGCAACGGCATCGGTTACCTGCCGCAGGAGGCCTCCATCTTCCGTCGCCTGTCGGTATTCGACAACCTGATGGGAGTGATGCAGACCCGCAAAGGGTTGAGTCGCGAGGAGCGTGAGGACAAAGTTCAGCAACTGCTGGAAGAGTTCAATATCACCCACATTCGCGACAACCTGGGTCAGAGCCTCTCCGGCGGTGAGCGCCGTCGGGTCGAGATCGCCCGTGCGCTGGCGGCCGAGCCGCGTTTTATTCTGCTGGATGAACCCTTTGCAGGGGTTGACCCGATTTCTGTGATAGACATCAAGAAGATCATTCAGCATCTGAAAGATAGAGGCCTTGGCGTCTTGATTACCGACCACAACGTCAGAGAGACTCTGGACGTATGTGAGAAGGCCTATATCGTCAGCCACGGCAAGATGATTGCCGAAGGTGCACCGGCTGACATCCTTGCCGATGAGCAGGTCAAGCGCGTCTATTTGGGCGATCAATTCAGTCTATAGTAAGGGGGCATGCCTTCATTTCCTTTGACGAGTGCCTCGCTGAACATAAGGATATCCCGACGTAGATGAAGCCGACATTACAGTTGCGTCTCGGTCAGTCCCTGACCATGACGCCGCAATTACAACAAGCGATTCGTCTGCTCCAGCTCTCCACTCTGGAACTTCAGCAGGAAATTCAGCAAGCGCTCGAAAACAACCCTCTGCTGGAGCAGGAAGAGAGCGAGGCGCAAGAGACCAGTCCGGAAGCGCCGGTCGATGCCAGTCAGCTGGATTCCAGCGATGCCATGGCTCAGGAGCAGATGCCGGACGAGTTACCGGTGGATACCACCTGGGACGAGGTTTACTCTGCCGGCACTGCCCAAAGTGCGGGCCCCATCCACGATGGGGAAGATAGCGTCTATCAGGGTGAAACTACCGAAAACCTGCAGGATTATCTGCTGTGGCAGATGCGGCTCACACCGTTCAGCGATGTGGATGCCGCCATCGCGCTCGCCATCATCGATGCCATCGACGAATCCGGTTATCTGACCGTTGCGCTGGAGGATATTCAGGCTGCCGTCACCAGCGATGACGTAGAGGTGGAACTCGATGAGGTCGAGGCGGTACTCAAGCGGGTGCAGCACTTCGATCCGGTCGGCATTGCTGCCCGTTCTGTGCAGGAGTGTTTGCTGATCCAGCTGGATCAGTATGACCCGCAGACCCCCTGGCTCAACGAGGCCAAAGAGGTGATCCTCGAGCACATGGAGCTGCTCGGCAACCGGGATTACCGCACCCTCGCCCGCAAGACAAAACTCAAAGAGAGCGACCTCAAGGAGGTGCTGGATCTGATCCAGCTGCTGGAGCCGCGTCCCGGCAATGGCATCATCCAGAGCGACTCCCAGTACGTTATCCCCGACGTCTCCGTGGTCAAGAAGGGCAGCAAGTGGGTGGTCGAGCTCAATCCCGACTCCGCCCCCCGCATCCGGGTCAACGAGACCTATGCCGCCATGGCCCGCAACGCCCGCAGCAGCACCGACACCCAGTTTATCCGCTCCCATTTGCAGGAAGCCAAGTGGTTCATCAAGAGCCTGGAAAGTCGCAATGACACCCTGCTGAAAGTGGCCAGTTGCATTGTCGAGCAGCAACAGGGCTTTTTCGAGTATGGTGAAGAGGCGATGAAGCCGATGGTGCTCAATGACATCGCCGAAGCGGTAGAGATGCATGAGTCGACCATCTCCCGGGTGACGACCCAGAAGTACATGCATACCCCCCGTGGTATCTTCGAATTGAAGTTTTTTTTCTCCAGCCATGTGAACACCGAAGGAGGAGGAGAGTGCTCATCGACCGCAATTCGCGCGCTCATCAAGAAGCTGGTCACGGCAGAGAATCCTGCCAAGCCGTTAAGTGATAGCAAGATCGCGGATTTGCTGGCCGAACAGGGTATTATGGTGGCGAGACGCACGATCGCTAAGTATCGCGAATCCTTGTTTATCCCACCTTCCAATCAGCGCAAACGCCTGGTTTAGGCAAACAAAAGGATGATGTTATGCAAATTAACCTGACCGGACACCATGTCGAGATCACCGAAGCTCTGCGTGATTATGTGAATAACAAATTTGCCAAACTCGAGCGTCACTTCGACCACATCAACAATGTTCATGTGGTGCTTAGCGTGGAAAAACTGAACCAGATAGCGGAAGCCAAATTGCACGTCAGCGGTGGCGAAGTGTTTGCCAACTCTGAACATGCCGATATGTATGCTGCGATAGACACCTTGCTCGACAAGCTGGACAGGCAGATCATCAAGCACAAAGATAAGTTAAATAAAAAATAACCATGCAACTTGAACACATACTGAGTCGGGACTGCACCAAGAGTGCAGTCCCTTGTACCAGCAAGAAACGCGCCCTCGAAATCATCAGCGAGCTGGCCGCCGAACGTCTTGGCACCTCCCGTCAGGCACTGTTCGAATGCTTGCTGGCCCGCGAAAAAATGGGTAGTACCGGGATCGGTGCCGGTATTGCGATCCCCCACGGTCGCATTGACGATGAGTTCCCGCCAACCGCGATCCTGATGACTTTTGCCGACCCTATTCCTTTCGACTCCATCGACAATCAACCGGTTGACCTGCTGTTTGCCTTGCTGGTGCCGGAAAGCGAGTGCAAGCAGCATCTCAAGACCCTTTCTCTGATGGCTTCCAAGCTGGGTGACAAGGCGGTTTGCCGCCAGTTGCGTCAGGCAACCAGCGACGAAGAGCTCTATCAGATCATGACCTCGGCCTGACAGCAGGCCAAGGATGAGACACCCGTTTTGGCGTGAGGGAACAAGATGCAGTTAATCGTGGTAAGTGGGCGTTCGGGCTCCGGTAAAACGGTAGCCCTGCGAGTGCTGGAAGATCTGGGTTACTACTGTGTGGACAACCTGCCGGTCAATCTGCTGCCCCAGCTGATTGTGTCGGTGGAGAGCCAGTACGACAAGCTGGCGGTCAGTATCGATGTGCGCAACCTGCCGAGCGATCCGGAGAAACTGGAAAATCTGCTGGCTCAGGTGCGCAATGAGGGGCGGGTTGAGTTCTCCAGCTTCTTCTTCGACGCCGACAACGGCACCCTGCTCAAGCGCTATGGTGAGAGCCGCCGCTTGCACCCCCTCTCACGCAACAAGCTGTCGCTGGATGAGGCGATTCGGGAGGAGACCCACCTGCTGGCGCCCATCTCCTCGACCGCTGACCTGCGTATCGACACCACCACCCTCAGCATTCACGACCTGAGCGAGCTCATCAAGACCCGGGTGCTTGGGAAGAAAGAGAACGAGCTGGTGCTAGTGTTCGAGTCGTTCGGCTTCAAGTACGGCATTCCCAAGGATGCCGACTTCGTGTTCGATGCCCGCTTCCTGCCCAATCCGCACTGGATCCCCGAGCTCAAGCCGTTTACTGGCAAGGATGAGCCGGTCGCCAACTACCTCTCGGCACAAGCTGACGTGATGCTGTTTACCCAGCAGATCGAAAACATGCTGGTGACCTGGTTGCCCCATCTGGAGCGCAACAATCGCAGCTACCTCACGGTCGGCATCGGTTGCACCGGCGGTCAGCACCGCTCGGTCTTTATTGCAGAACGGCTGGCCAGTGCATTCCGTTTGCTTGGCAAGAACGTGCAGATCCGCCACCGCACTCTCGACAAGAGTGCCCCCCAATCTTGACGGACCAATAGGACGACCCGATGACTGTTTCCGCCTCGGTTGAAGTGAAAAACAAGCTGGGTATTCATGCCAGACCTGCCATGATGCTGTTCGAGCTGGTGCAGGGTTTCGATGCCCACGTGCTGCTGCGCAATGAAGATGGTGTGGAGGCCGATGCTGACAGCATCATCGGCCTGCTGATGCTGGATTCCGCGCAAGGGCGGCAGGTGGAAGTCCAGGTTGAGGGCCCCGAAGAGGTCGAGGCCCTAGCCGCCGTGGTGGAGCTGTTCACCTCCGGCTTTAATGAGGAGTAGTCACTCCTCGTTCTTCTATTCCTTTCACTTGTATTCGGTCGCGCTATTGCGGCATGACATGGCTGACTATGTAGTTCCATGGAGAAATGAGAGTTAGGCGCAGCCTAACAGGCTGCAGGCTGATGCAATAGACCGTTGCCGCGTTAGCTGGCCGATGAGACATTGCTGACTCCAGCCCGGTTCTGATAGCGCACATCCTCTTCAATGGTGACCACCACTTCCAGCGGCTTGCCGGAGCGTAACACCGATATGGTCAGCTTGGTGCCGGGGCGGCTCTCGGCGATCTTGTCCAAGGCGGCTCTGGGACCGCTGATGGCTTCGTCGTTGATCTTGAGCAGCACATCCCCTCGTTGCAGACCGCCTTTGGCTGCTGGACCGTAGGGATCCAGACTCTTCACTACCAGACCACGCAGATCGCCGAGATTCATCATCCGCGCGATTATCGGGTTGATCTCGACGCTGGATATCCCAAGGTAGCCGCGAATGACCCTGCCGTTGGTGATCAGCTCATCCATGATCCGCTTCGCCAGCCGGTAGGGGATGGCAAAGCTGATGCCGTAGCTCTCCTGATTGCCGTTGAGGTGATAAGTGGCGGTGTTGATGCCCACCAGATCGCCACGACCGTTGACCAGCGCGCCACCCGAGTTGCCCTCGTTGATGGCGGCATCGGTTTGCAGCAGATCCTGCCGGCCATTGCTGTCCGGCCCCATGCTGGAGAGACCGGTGCGGCCAGTCGCGCTGATGATGCCCTGGGTGATGGTCTGGCCGACGTTGTAGGGATTGCCGATGGCGAGTACTACATCGCCCACTTCTGGCAACCGCTCCGGATCTTGCGGGATTACCGGCAGGTTATCTGACTCGATATAGAGCACGGCAAGGTCGGTAAGCGGGTCTGTGCCGACCAGCTCGGCACTGAAAACCCGGCCATCCTGCAGGGCTACGATGATCTGGTCGGCGTCAGCGATGACGTGGTAGTTGGTCAGCACGTAGCCGCGCTGGGTCATGATGACGCCGGAGCCCAGTCCTTGTGGACGCAGTTCCCCCTGATTGCCCTGGTTGGGAGCAAAGCTGCGGGTGTAGATGTTGACGACGGCGGGGCCGGCCCGATGAGCGGCATAGGAGAAACTCAGTTCTCGGGCATTGGTGATGAGCCCCGGGAGTTGGGCGCCACCGCGAAAATTGGGAAACAGCAGCAACAGCAGCACCGCGACGGTCAAACCGAAACCGACAGACTTGCCCAAGTAACTGACTAAAGGGGAAATTTTCATGTCATTCTCATCCGTACAGGCTGCGGGCAGAGAATAACACTATCAATGGATAAAAATCACCCGCGGCGAAGGCCGCGGGTGATAGAGAGGTTGTTGAACCATCAGGGGTTAGCGGATCACCAGATAGAGCGAGGAGTCGCCGCGCTGGATATTGAGCGCCAGTACGTCAGGCTTGTTCTTGAGCGCCTTGCTCAGCTCGCCCAAGGTGTTGATGCGCAGACGGTTGACCCCGATGATGATGTCCCCCTTCTGCAGGCCGGAAGCGGCTGCCGGAGAACGGGGATCAATGTCGGCCACGGCGACGCCGGAGACCGGATCGGTAGTGGTGCTCAGCTTGGCCCCTTCCAGTGCCGGATGCAGCGCGCTGGCGCGCACTTCGCTGTCATCGGCCTGCTTCAGGGTCACTTTGGCCGTTTGTGACTTGCCATCGCGGATCAGTCCCAGCTCGACCTGCTTGCCAGCGCCCATGGTGGCGATCTTGGCACGTAGCTCGCCGAAGGAGCGAACCGGCTTGCCATCGATGCTGACGATGATATCGCCCGCCTTGATGCCCGCCTTGTCTGCGGCGGAGTCAGGCATGACCTGGTTGACGAAGGCGCCATCCTTCTTGTTGTAGCCGAAGGTCTTGGCGATGTCTGAGGTGAGTTCGGTACCGGTAATGCCCAGCTGACCGCGACGCACTTCACCGTACTTGACGATCTGCTCGGTCAGATCCCGCACCATGTTGGAGGGGATGGCAAAGCCGATGCCGATGTTGCCGCCGTTCGGGCCCAGAATCGCGGTGTTGATACCGATCAGCTCGCCACGCAGATTGAGCAGGGCACCGCCCGAGTTACCTGAGTTGATGGCCGCATCGGTCTGGATGAAGTTTTCCAGATTCTCGATGTTGAGGCCGCTGCGACCGAGCGCGCTGACGATACCTGAGGTGACGGTCTGACCCAGACCAAACGGGTTGCCGATTGCCAACGCATAGTCACCCACCCGCAGCTCGTCGGAGTCGGCGAACTTGATCTGCACCAGATCCTCGGCCTTGATTTGCAGCAGGGCGATGTCGGACTGCTTATCTTCACCGATCTTCTTGGCCGCATATTCACGACCATCCTTCAGAGTGACCTTGATCTCGTCCGCCTCGTGAACCACGTGGGCGTTGGTGATCACGTAACCCTTCTTGGCATCGACGATGACACCGGAGCCGAGTGCCTGGAACGGCTGCTCGCTCACCTGTTCATCGGGCATATTGGGACCGAAGAAGAAACGGAATTGTTCCGGCAGACGCTGGCGGGTGATCTTCTTGCCGGAGACAGAGATATTAACTACGGCAGGAGTGACCTGTTCGAGAACGGGGGCCAGACTTGGCATCTCCTGATTAGAGCCTAACAGGGAAGGCAGTGCGGCCTGAGCAGGGGCCGCAGACATGGCGATACCGACGCTGAGGGCTAGCACACTGAGCATGGAAAGAGGTTTACGCATATGAAAAACAGCTCCCAGAAAAAGTTGCATTGCAATCGTCAAGGTCAGACCACAGGGCTGGCCAATTAGTTCCGCGAGGAACTAATTTGGTTGTTTGAGCAGTCCGGAAGAGGCGCCGGCATAGTCGCGAGGCGGTACGCCCGGCTCATCTGCTTCTTTGGTTGGGGCTTCTTCTACCAATGATTCACGGAACAGCGGTTCCTGTGCCTTGGCCAGGAATTTGCTCTGCTCGGCCATGTGGCGATAGAGGGTCTGATACTGCTCGGCCAGTTGCTCCATCAGCGCGGCGCTGTCGGCGAAGTGGGTATTGATTTGGCCCTGATAGATTTCAAGCTCCTTGTGGGCCTTTTTCAGTTCCTGTTCCAGACGGCCGGCATCGCGGCTGCGTACCGAAAAACGGCCGAGAACGATACCGATAATCAAGGCCGCGACAGCCAGCAGGATCCCAGTTAACAGACTCATAGATGCTCCTTGTTACAGCTAAAACAGAGTGGGTTTATGCGGTCGTCATAACCGCCATGCCTTGATGGCACTATACCGTGCGTCCTGAGGCCGTGATACCATTTTGTCCTCGATTCAGGGACTTGGAGAGGCGCTCAAGGATGACACCGCAGCAAAAATACCAGCAGGATCTGCTGCGCCCCGGCTTTGTGGCCGACCCCGCGCAGGGGATGGCCATTAGCAGGCTGGAGCGACTGTATCAGGATTTGCTACGGCGCCCGACTCCGACCAGATCTCGAGGGTTGCTGGGTTGGCTGCAAAAGCCCAAGCAGCCGGAGCCCGTCCTCGGTATCTATATGTGGGGCGGAGTGGGCCGAGGCAAGACCTGGCTGATGGATACCTTTTTCGACAGCCTGCCGGGGACGCGCAAGATGCGCAGCCATTTCCACCGTTTCATGCACCGCATTCACGATGAATTGCAGGGGTTGAGCGGGCAGTCCGATCCCCTCAAACTGTTGGCCAGCAAGCTTGCCAGCGAGACAGACATCATCTGTTTCGACGAATTTTTTGTCTCCGACATCACCGATGCCATGTTGCTGGGCACGCTGTTTCAGGAGCTGTTTGGTCACGGTGTTGTGCTGGTCGCCACTTCAAATATTCCGCCGCAGGATCTTTATCGCAACGGGCTGCAGCGAGCCCGTTTTCTGCCAGCTATCGAGCTGATCGAGCGTCATTGCGAGGTACTTAACGTAGATGGCGGTATCGACTATCGCCTGCGTACGCTGGAACAAGCGGAGATTTATCACTGCCCGCTGGACTTGCAGGCAAAAGCCAATCTTGACCGCTATTTTCAGCAATTAACCGGTGGGCACACGGCTTGCGAGGGGACGTTCGAGGTCAATCATCGTCAGCTGACGTCGCTCGGAATGGGGGAAGGGGTGCTCTATATGGAATTTGAGCAACTTTGCTGTACTCCCCGCTCCCAGAACGACTATATCGAGCTGGCCAGACTGTTCCATACTGTTCTGCTGGCCAATGTGCAGCCAATGGGCACAGGCACGGATGACGCGGCTCGCCGCTTCATTGCCATGGTCGATGAGTTTTATGAACGGCACGTCAAGCTCATCATGTCGGCGGCGGTTCCCATGGCAGAACTCTACGGTGAAGGGCTGCTGAATTTCGAATTCCAACGCTGTCTTTCACGGCTTCAGGAAATGCAATCGCACGAATACCTTGCCAGAGTGCACCTTCCTTAGTCACAATACCGCGCCTGCCAGTCGGATGGGCATCTGCGGCAGGTAGGGCCGGGCGACATTTGCTGGTTTCATGGCAGTGAAATTAGCAGGTGATATTTAAGGCAACTTCACTTATAATCGCCCGGCCCACGTTACAGCTGTCGATAAGACAGCAACACTTTAAGCTTTACTTGTATTCGAAGGGGTACAGGTAGGCCATCGTTTGTTGTTTGTGGGAGAGCCCCCATAAACAATTGGGTCTGTAACAGGTAATTGGGTTTAACTTAATGAAAACTTTCGTTGCCAAGCCAGAAACCGTAAAACGTGACTGGTACATTGTGGACGCAGAAGGTAAAACTCTGGGTCGTATCGCAACCGAGATCGCTGCTCGTCTGCGTGGTAAGCACAAAGCTGAATACACTCCGCACGTTGACACCGGTGATTACATCATCGTTGTAAACGCTGAGAAGGTACGTGTTACCGGTAAGAAAACTACCGACAAAATGTACCACGCTCACTCCGGTTTCCCGGGTGGTATCAAGTCAATCAGCTTCGACAAGCTGATTCAGCGTAAACCGGAAATGGTAATCGAAGCTGCTGTTAAAGGCATGCTGCCGAAAGGTCCTCTGGGCCGTGCCATGTTCCGTAAACTGAAAGTTTACGCAGGCGCCGAGCACGCTCACGCTGCTCAGCAACCTCAAGTACTGGATATCTAATCGGGAACTGGCAACATGGCAGAAAATCAATACTACGGTACCGGCCGTCGCAAAAGCTCCACTGCTCGCGTATTTATCAAAGCGGGTAGCGGTAAGATCGTAATCAACCAGCGCTCCCTAGAGCAGTACTTCGGTCGTCCGACTGCCCGCATGGTAGTTCGTCAGCCGCTGGAACTGGTTGAGATGACCGAGAAACTGGATCTGTACATCACCGTTAACGGTGGTGGCATCTCCGGTCAAGCTGGTGCGATCCGCCACGGTATCACTCGTGCTCTGATGCAGTACGATGAAACCCTGCGTTCCGAACTGCGTAAAGCAGGCTTTGTTACTCGCGATGCCCGTAAGGTTGAGCGTAAGAAAGTCGGTCTGCACAAAGCTCGTAAGCGTCCGCAGTACTCCAAGCGTTAATTCGCTTTCGGTGCTCACTCTTTCGAGTGTCAAAAAAGCCTGGCAACCGCCAGGCTTTTTTTATTAGTAATATTACCGACATCAATGCTAACCACGCGTCACAAAAGACAAAAAATTGTTTCTTTATTGTTTTTATTGCTCACCGCTCTTTCTTGTCAAGTTGTTATCTTTTCTTTAAAATTTCCCCTGTTTTCTGTGGCAATTGTAAATCCAGCTTCCGCCGCTGTTGTCACGGGAAAAATGGGGAACAGGGACACTATAAGAATGTGCGGAGTCCACATGGGAGAGTTTTTGGATGAGCAATGCGCCAGTTGATACCGGTCGCCGCAGATTTCTTACCTGGTCAACGGTTGCCGTTGGTGGGGTAGGAGCTGCGTTTACCGCAGTGCCGTTTATAAAGTCATGGAATCCGAGTGCCAAGGCCAAAGCAGCCGGTGCACCGGTTGAAGTCGATATCAGCAAGTTGGAACCGGGTCAGCTCATCCGTGTCGAGTGGCGTGGCAAACCCGTCTGGGTGGTGAAACGCACCAAGCAGACGCTGGATGCCCTGGCAGCACATGATGACAAGTTGCGGGATCCCTCATCAGAAGAGCCGCAGCAGCCTGACTATGCCCATAACGGGTACAGATCGATCAAGCCCGAAATTTTTGTCGCGGTCGGTATCTGCACCCATCTCGGGTGTTCACCTTCTTATCTGCCTGACAGTTTTGGTGAGCAGGTGCAGGGGGTTGCGTCCGGCTTCTTCTGCCCGTGTCATGGCTCCAAGTTCGATATGGCTGGCCGTGTGTTCCAGGGGGTGCCTGCACCACTGAACCTGGTTATTCCGCCGTATCAATTCATTAACGACACCACCATTCTGGTCGGTGCCGATGGCAAGGAGGCCTGATCATGTTGAGCAAACTGATGGGCTGGATTGACGATCGCTTTCCGCTTACGGCCATGTACAACGACCACATGGCCAAGTATCCGGCTCCGAAGAACCTGAACTTCTGGTATTTCTTCGGTTCGCTGGCCATGTTGGTGCTGGTTAACCAGATCATCACCGGCATCTGGCTGACCATGAACTACAACCCCTCTGCGGAAGGTGCGTTTGCCTCCGTCGAGTACATCATGCGGGATGTGGAGTATGGCTGGCTGCTACGTTACATGCACTCTACCGGTGCCTCTGCCTTCTTCGTGGTGGTCTACCTGCACATGTTCCGAGGTATGATTTACGGCTCTTACCAGAAGCCGCGCGAGCTGCTGTGGATTTTCGGCATGCTGATCTTCCTGGTGCTGATGGCGGAAGCCTTTATGGGCTACTTGCTGCCCTGGGGACAGATGTCATTCTGGGGGGCCCAGGTCATCATTTCGCTGTTTGGTGCCATTCCGGTCATCGGTGACGATCTTACCCTCTGGATCCGTGGTGACTACGTTATCTCTGGTGCGACCCTGAACCGCTTCTTCGCGCTGCACGTCATCGCGTTGCCGCTGGTTTTGGTGATGCTGGTTGCGATGCATATCCTGGCGCTGCACGAAGTGGGCTCCAACAACCCGGATGGCATCGATATCAAGAAGCACAAGGACGAGAACGGCTGGCCGCTGGATGCGGTGGCATTCCATCCTTACTTCACCGTCAAGGATATGATCGGTGTCGCTGGCTTCCTGTTCTTCTTCTGCGCCATCATTTTCTTCAAGCCGGATATGTGGGGTTACTTCCTCGAGAAGCCGAACTTTGAAGTGGCCAACGGCCTGAAGACTCCGGCTCACATCGCGCCTGTGTGGTACTTCACCCCCTTCTACGCGATTCTGCGTGCGGTACCTGACAAGCTGCTTGGCGTCATCATGATGGGCCTCTCTATTGTGGTGTTGTTCCTGCTGCCCTGGCTGGATCGCTGCAAGGTGCGTTCAGTACGCTATCGCAGCAAGCTGCACAAGCTGAACATCGCCCAGTTTGTGGTCTGCTTCATCATTCTGGGGGTGCTGGGTGTACTGCCGTCGACGCCGACTCTGACGCTGGTTGCCCAGATCTGTACCTTGGGTTATTTCGGTTTCTTCGTGCTGTTGTTCTTCTACAGCAAAAACGAACGCACCAAGCCGCTGCCGGAGAGGGTGACATTTAAATGAAAAAAATAATATTTGCAGTGCTGACCCTGCTGCCCTCTCTGGTGTTTGCCGCTGGAGGTGCGGTTGCACTGGACAAGGCCAATTACGATCTGAGTGACAAGGCATCCCTGCAACGCGGAGCTGCCACCTTCATGAATTATTGTGCCGGCTGCCACTCTACCCAGTACCAACGCTACAACCGGGTTGCTGCCGATCTGGAGATCCCTGAGGATCTGATGAAGGAGAACCTCATTTTCACCGACGCCAAAGTGGGTGATCTGATGAAGAGTGCCATGTCTGAGAAGGATGCCGCCAAGTGGTTTGGTGCGCCGCCTCCCGACCTGACTCTGGTTGCCCGAGTACGTGGTGCGGACTGGATTTACACTTATCTGCGTTCTTTTTACGTGGATCCGACCCGTCCGTTTGGTGTGAATAACGTGGTGTTCCCGTCAGTGGGCATGCCCCATGTGCTGGAGCCGCTGCAGGGGACTCCCCGTGCCGAGTTCGCGACTCACATGGTCGATGGCGTCGAGACCCAGCAGGTTGTCAGCATCAAATCTGACGGCAACGGTGAAATGGATGACGAAGAGTATGATAAGACGGTACTGGATCTGGTAAACTTCTTGGTCTACTCGGCTGAACCGGTACAACAGGAGCGTGAACGCATGGGCTTCTGGGTGCTTGGCTTCATCGTGATCTTCTTCATCTTCACTGTGCTGTTGAAGAAGGAATTCTGGCGCGACGTTCACTAAGCGACCAGATCCGGGTAATATAATGCACGGCAATGAAGACCAAGATGCTTCATTGCCGTTTCTGCTTTTTTATGACGGGAGGGTTCAATGGCTGTAGCTGCCAATAAGCGTTCGGTAATGACGCTGTTTTCCGGTGCCAACGATATGTTCAGCCATCAGGTGCGTATTGTCCTGGCGGAGAAGGGTGTTAGTGTGGATATCTGTCAGGTTGACCCAGCCAATCTGCCGGATGAGCTGGCCGAGCTGAACCCGTACAACTCTGTACCGACCCTGGTTGATCGTGAGCTGGCGCTCTACACCTCGCGCATCATCATGGAGTATCTGGATGAGCGCTTCCCGCATCCGCCCCTGATGCCTGTTTACCCGGTTGCCCGCGGTAACAGCCGTCTGATGATGCACCGCATCGAGCTGGACTGGTACTCCCTGGCCGACAAGATCATGGCCGGTACCGATGCTGAAGCGGCACGCAACGAACTGCGTGACAACCTGCTGGCCATCGCGCCGATCTTCGGTGAAATGCCCTATTTCATGAGCGAAGAGTTCGGTCTGGTGGATTGCTACATGGCACCGCTGCTGTGGCGTCTGCCGAGCCTTGGCATCGACCTGACCGGTCGTGGCGCCAAAGAGCTGAAGGCCTACATGGTTCGTCTGTTCGAGCGTGAGTCCTTCCAGGCTTCCCTGACCGAAGCCGAACGCGAGATCCGTGCTGGCGTATGAGCATGGAACCGACAATGACACCGAGCCGCCCGTACTTGTTACGGGCGTTCTTTGACTGGTTGCTGGACAACGATCTGACCCCTCATCTGGTGGTCAACGTCAACATTCCCCATGTGATGGTGCCGATGCAGTTTGCTCAGGACGGGCAAATTGTACTGAATATCGCGCCCCGAGCCGTGATGCAATTTCACATGGATAACGAGGCTATCAGCTTCAGTGCCCGTTTTGGCGGGGTATCCCAGCAGGTCTATATCCCGATGGCGGCCGTGCTGGCTATCCATGCCCGGGAGAACGGCGTGGGCACCATGTTCCCGCCTGAGCCGGGTTACGATATCTGGCTGGAGCAGGCTGAAGCGCCGGTGGAGCCTGAGCCGGAACCGCCGCGTCCAAGCGGTCGTCCGACCCTGAAGGTGATCAAATAAAAAACGCAGCCGATTGGCTGCGTTTTTTTATGTGCGGTCGGGCTTAGTTCTGGGCGAATTCGAAGGCCTTGATCACGCGCTTCACGCCGGTGACATGGCGGGCGATGTTGACTGCCTGCTCTCCCTCCTGGCGAGTCACCAGACCAATCAGGAACACCTCGCCGTTCTCGGTGACCACCTTGACCTTGGTGCTGTCGAAGTTCTTGGTGCCGAACATGTCGGCTTTCACCTTGGAGGTGATCCAGGAGTCATTGCTGCGGGTGGTGAAACTGGCAGGTTGGCCGATGCGCAATTCGTTGTAGACGTGGCGGACCCCTTCGATGCGACTGACAATTTTGCCCGCCTCAATCTTGTAAACGTCAGAAGGTGTCTGGCCGACCAGCAGGACGCGGCCATTGTTGCTGTAGACGCTGATCTTGCTGGCTGCGCTGAGGGGTTTGTTGTCGGCCAGCAGATTGGCCGCTTTCAGCTCGATGGTCTGGTCATCCCACTGCGCGCCCAGGGTTCGGCGATCGCCAGAGGCCTTGGCAGTCCCTGCGGCGCCGCCAACAACCAGGGCTGCGCAGCCTTGCAGCAGCAGGGTGCTAACCAGCAGACCGAGCAGGATAGTGTGCTTTTTCATGGTTTCAATCTTCCTGTTGCGGGAAAAGTGTCTGGTCGATGAGATCACACAGGCAGTGCAGGGTCAACAGGTTCACTTCCAGAATGCGAGGGCGACGGGCGGAGGGAACACGGATCTCCACATCGTTTGGGCCGAGCAGACCTGCCATTTCGCCACCGTCACCCCCGCTCAGCACCACTATGGTCATGTCGCGGGAGAGGGCAGCCTCGGCGGCCTTGATCAGGCTGCGGCTGTGGCCGGAGGTGGTGATGACCACCAGAATGTCGCCAGGCTGGCCCAGCGCGCGGATCTGCTTGGAGTAGACCTCTTCAAAACCGTGGTCGGTGGCGATGGCGCTGATGGTTGCCATGTCCGGGGTCAGGGCCATGCCGGGCAGGGAGGGGCGCTGGGTCTCGTAGCAGTTGACCAGCTCGGAGATAAACAGTTGCGCCAGTGCGGCAGAAGGACCGTTACCGCATGCCAGCACCTTGTGGCCATTGAGCAGGCAGATGGTGATCATCTGGGCTGCAGTATGGATGGCATCCGGCAACGCCTCGGCGGCGGCTATCTTGGTCTGGATGCTTTCGGTGTAGTTCTCTTTGATGCGGTCAGTCATAGGGTCCTCTTAAAATGCGTTCTGGATCCAGGCTGGCTGGTCGCCCTCGAACGCAATCACATCGAATCGGCAGGCCTGATTGGCCTCGTTGATGGCATGTTGCTTCAAATAGTGGCGCGCTGCCAGCATGATCTTGTGCTGTTTGCTGCGGGTGACCGAGCTGGCGGCCCCGCCATGGCTGCCGGTGGCCCGGTAGCGCACCTCAACAAACACCAGGGTCTGGCCCTGGTGCATGATGAGATCTATTTCACCGCCACGACAGCGGTAGTTGCGAGCTACCGGTTGCAGGCCCCTGGCCTGCAACCAGCGTTCAGCGACTTGTTCAAAGTGCTGTCCCTTGCTCGTTGGTGAGGGGAACAGGCTCGGCAACTGCTGGCGCATCCGTTTCCATAGTTCCTTCATTGGAGGGCTCCTCCAGTTGCTGAACGGCGTTCTCGTCGACCAGTTTGCCGTTCTGGTAAGTACCCCAGCTCAGCATCCGCACGATATTGCCCTGGGCATCCACGCTCAGCTGACCACTCATGCCGGCCTGCTGCATGCCGCCTACCTTGCGCATCTGCTGGAGGTTCTCAGCCAGGCTGACGGCATCGTAGCCCATGGCAAACAGACGCAGCAGGTCACCCTGGGTCTGCGGCCAGAGCAGAGCGATCTGCTCGCGCTGTTTCTCGTAGCCGCCCAGCAGCAGCGGCATATCGGCGATATGCATGCCGTTGAGCTCGGAGGCGACCTCGGTGGCGGCGCTGTCGTAGCCACGGGAGCTGGTGTAGATGGGCAGGCTGCCCATCGGATTGACCGAGACATCCACATAGGGCTTGATCATCCGGGTTTCCAGACTGTTGGCGACCACGTAAACGGCATCGATGCTGCGCGGTGTGGCATCAGAGAGTTGCACCACTTCACCTGCACGGGCGGTAGAGCGGCCGCTCAGGGCATTCTTGACCATCCCCTGCACTTCGTTGCGCGCACCGAAGGTGGCAACGACCGGCTTATCCTGGCTCAGGGTGGCCCAGCTCTGCTCGAACGCCTTGATACTGCTGTAACCGATCCGCCCCTGGGCGGCGATCAGCAGCGGTTTACGGTAGCCCTGGGTGTAAAGGTACTGGGCTGCCTGCGCGGCATCTGCGGCAGCAGAAAGGGAGAAGTAGTAGGTGGTGTCGTTGACGACCGGCTTGTCCAGCTCGTTGAGCGCCAGTACCGGCACGGTCGGATTGGCCTTGAGCAGCTCCTCGACCCGATCTTTCAGCAGCGGGCCGATGATCATGTCTGCCCCTTCCTGAATCGCCTGCTTATAAAGGTCGCCGGTCGACTTGCTCTGGGTGTCGTAGAAGTTCAGGGTGAATTGCCCCTGATTTTCCTTATAAGACATCAGCATACCATTACGGATGGCTGCGCCCTGCGGCTCCAGATTGCCGGAGAGGGGCAGCAGCACAGCGATCTGTTGCACCGAGGTGCTGGCAGTGGCCGCCAGATCGCCCAATCCTGCCGGCATATCTTTCTGGGCCGGATGGTTGGGGAAGTCACGCTTCCAGCCTGCCAGTTGGCGGGCCAGCAAGTTCGGCTGGGCGCCAAACTCGTTGACCAGTGCCGCCAGTCGTAGCCAGCCGGTGGTCACATCAGGGGCCGGAGCCTCTTCCAGCGCTTGCAGGGTGGAAGGGGTCATGCTTTTGAGCAACGACCAGATTTGCTGATGGTTGGTCGCCTGCTCGCTCTGATTGAGGTAGGGCTCCAGTGCAATCAATGACTTGGCTGCGCCAAACTTGTTATTGATGTCGAGCTGCAGCACTACGCGCTGGCGATACCAATCCTTCTGGGTATCGGCATCCAGCAGCACCTCAGGTTTGCCTTCCAGCAGGATCAGCGCCTGATTGGCGTGGCCTTGCGCCAGCAACAGATGGGCTTGCAGTAGTTGCAACTGCGCCTTCTGAACGGGATCCTTGGCCTGCTTCTGCAATTGCTGGAACAGTGCCGAGGCCGGTTTGGCCTGGCCCAGCGCCAGATAGCTGCGTGCCGCCAGCATCTGCCAAGTAAAGGCTTCGGCCGGCTTGGCCGGGTCCACCTTCTCAAGATACCACTGGGCATTCTTGGTCAGATTGGAGAACGCAGAGGGCATGCCTGACTGCCCTGACGGTTGATTGGGCTCCGACGCACAGGCGGCGAGCAGTACTGCCGCGAGTATGATGCCGAAGAGTCGTGATACACTTAGCTGCTTTGTAACCCGGTTCAAGTTCATTCCCCGACCAGTGTTGAAGTTCCCCATAGTGTAAACGGGCCAATATGGCGACACAATTGTCGGGGCACTCGGAGATCCCATGAGTGACATCCCAACCCTGTATATAGTTCCCACTCCGATCGGCAATCTGGCGGACATCACCCAGCGTGCATTGGACATTTTACGCAGTGTCGATCTGGTGGCCGCCGAAGATACCCGTCATACCGGTATCCTGCTCAGCCACTACCAAATATCGGTGCCGACCTTCGCCCTGCACGATCACAACGAGCAGCAGAAGGCCGATGTGCTGATCGGCCGGATCAAAGAGGGCAAGAGTGTTGCGCTGGTCTCCGATGCCGGCACCCCGCTTATTAGCGACCCCGGTTATCACTTGGTCACCCGCTGTCGTGAAGCCGGGGTCAAGGTGGTGCCGCTGCCCGGTCCCTGTGCTGCCATCACCGCCCTGAGCGCGGCCGGTCTGCCCACCGATCGCTTTGCCTTTGAGGGCTTCCTGCCCGCCAAGAGCAAGGGACGTGACGATCGCCTGCAAGCCGTTATTGAAGACACCCGCTCGCTGGTGTTCTACGAATCCCCGCGCCGTGTGCAGGATACAGTGGAAGCGATTGCTCGCATTCTCGGCGAGCGTCAGGTGGTGGTGTGCCGCGAGCTGACCAAGACCTTCGAGTCGATCCACGGTCTGCCTGCCTCTGAAATGCTGGCCTGGCTTGGTGAAGATGACAACCGTTGCCGCGGCGAGATCGTGCTGGTCGTGGCTGGCGCTTCCAAAGAGGAAGAGGATCTGCCAGCCGAGGCGATCCGCACTCTAGGGTTGCTGGTTACCGAACTGCCACTGAAAAAAGCGGCCGCCCTGACCGCCGAGATCCACGGCGTGAAGAAGAATGCCCTCTATAAATACGGTCTCGAGCACTATTGAGTCGGTCAATAGGTCATCAGACTGTTTTTTGACCTGCGCAATCCCCTGTATCGACAATCAGTCAGCCTGTAAACGGGGGCCAAGCGCGATAAATGGCTGTAAACGGGAATTGCCGGTTTACCCCGTGCGTATCGCAAGGGTATAATCCGCGCCTCGGAGTTGGCTGGGCAATCGCTGCTTCGTCGTTGTGTCCCTCGGGACAGACGGGCGGAGGGGAGGAAAGTCCGGGCTTCACAGGGCAGGGTGCCAGGTAACGCCTGGGGGGCGCGAGCCTACGACCAGTGCAACAGAGAGCAGACCGCCGATGGCCCGCAAGGGATCAGGTAAGGGTGAAAGGGTGCGGTAAGAGCGCACCGCGCGACTGGCAACAGTTCGTGGCACGGTAAACTCCACCCGAAGCAAGACCAAATAGGCCCCTATTGGCGCGGCCCGCGTTGGGGGCGGGTAGGTTGCTTGAGCCAGCGAGCGATTGCTGGCCTAGAGGAATGATTGCTACCCGGGGCAACCCGGTACAGAACCCGGCTTACAGGCCGACTCCGACCTCATTCCGAAGAGCCCCGCGATTTATCGCGGGGCTCTTTTTTATGCATGAGAAAATATGGCTTCGTTGGCAGGATATTTTCGGCCTTGTCATTTTGAATGAAATTATATGTTTTAAATCAATCGAATAGTTTCGTATTTGGCACGATGGCAGCGATAGATGGTGATAGAACCCAGGATGATTGTTCGCACCCGCATATTGTGTGTGTTCTCAGTTCATTCACTTATTTCAATTAATCACCAGAGCCTAAAGCCAAATAACTTGTGGAAAATCAACCCACTCAATCTGCGGTATGCAAATGCTGCGTCAATATGTTCCCTCTGCCCCATCTCCTTGCTTGAAAAGCCCCCTGCACGTCCTTAAACTTCAAGGTGGGGAAAAGTGGATCAAAGTGGTTTTTAGAGGGGCAATCAGCCTCCTCATTCACCTTCAGGGACAGCAATTTGTTGCGTGGCGCTCATGCCATCAGCCTGGACAGTAAAGGGCGGTTGGCGATTCCGACTAAATTCCGTGACTGGCTGCGCGACGAAAGCGACGGCCAGCTGGTCTGCACCATCGATATTGCCCATCCCTGTCTGCTGCTTTATCCCCTGAATGAATGGGAAGAGGTCGAGCGCAAGCTCAAGACTCTCTCCAGCATGAATCCGCAAGAGCGCCGTTTGCAGCGCCTGCTGCTGGGACATGCAACTGAATGCGAGCTGGATGGCAATGGCCGTCTGCTGCTCAGTCAGCCACTGCGCAACCATGCGGGGCTGGACAAGAAAATTATGCTGGTGGGCCAGCTCAACAAGTTTGAGTTGTGGGATGAAGCCCGCTGGCAACAACAGGTCAATGACGACATCTTGGGTCTGCCCGGGGACGATTGGGCAAGCTCACCACGACTACAGGATTTCTCTTTATAAATGACCCAAGCCGCTGAACACATCACAGTGCTGCTGCACGAAGCCGTTGAAGGTCTGGCCATCAAGCCGGACGGTGTCTACGTCGACGGTACTTTTGGCCGTGGTGGTCATTCTCGTCTGATCCTGCAGCACCTTGGCCCGAATGGCCGCCTGATCGCCATCGACCGCGACCCGCAGGCGATCGCCGAAGCGGCCAAGATCCAGGATCCCCGCTTCGAAATCGTGCACGGCCCCTTCTCCGGTATCACTCGCTATCTGAGCGATCGTGGTTTGCTTGGCAAGGTGGATGGCTTCCTGCTGGATCTGGGGGTCTCTTCACCCCAACTGGATGATGCCGAGCGCGGCTTCAGCTTTATGAAAGATGGTCCGCTCGATATGCGGATGGACCCCACTTCCGGCCAGAGCGCCGCCGAGTGGCTTGCCAAGGCCGATGTGGATGATATCGCCTGGGTGCTGAAGACCTTCGGTGAGGAGCGCTTTGCCAAGAAGATCGCCCGCGCCATCGTCCACGACCGGGTGACCGAGCCTTACGTGCGTACCCGTCAGCTGGCTGAGATGATTGCCCGGGTCAATCCGAGCAAGGAGAAGGGCAAGCATGCGGCAACCCGCAGTTTCCAGGCCATCCGCATCTATATCAACAGCGAGCTGGACGAGATCGAAACCGTGCTCAACGGTGCATTGGACGTGCTGGCACCACATGGCCGTCTGTCTGTGATCAGCTTCCACTCGCTGGAAGACCGGCTGGTGAAACACTTCATTCGCAAGCACGAGAAGGGGCCTGAAGTGCCCTACGGCATTCCCTTGACCGAGGCCCAGCTGGCTGGCGGTCGCAAATTGAAGTCGGTCGGCAAGGCGCTCAAGCCTTCTGATCATGAGGTCTCTGAAAACACCCGTTCGCGCAGCTCGGTGCTGCGGGTCGCCGAGCGGCTGGCGGAGTAAGCGATGAGCGAAGTACGCGTCCACCTAGCCAAGGAGATCGTTGCCGATCTCTGGCGGCACAAGCTGCAGATTTTTCTGTCGGTTGCCGTACTGGTGACCGCGTTTGCCGTGATCCTGGTGACCAACATGACCCGTGGCCTCACCGCCAAACAGAATGACCTAATGGCGGAAGAGGATCGCCTCAATATCGAATGGCGCCACCTCCTGCTGGAGCAGGGCACTCTGGCGGAACACTCCCGGGTCGCCACGCTGGCCATGGACAAGTTGCAAATGGGTCGCCCTCTGGTGACCACCGAGAAGGTAATTACTCTGCCATGAAACGGAAGGCTACAGCCAAAACCGCTAAAGCGAACGTTAAAGCGCCATCTATCTATCCGTGGCGCTTCCGCACGCTGGTCGTATTCATCGGCATCGCCTTTGTCGGGCTGATCCTCCGTCTGGCCTGGATCCAGGTGATCAATCCGGATCGTCTGCGTCAGGAGGGGGACATGCGCTCTCTGCGAACCACCTCCACCCAGGCGGTGCGCGGCATGATCACCGATCGCAATGGTGAACAGCTGGCTGTTTCCGTTCCGGTCGAGGCGGTCTGGGCCGATCCCAAGACTGTGCACGAGTCCGGTGCTATCCACAATGAGCGGGCTTGGATGGCGCTCTCAGCAGTCCTCAAAATCGATATCAATACTCTCAAGCAACGTATCGCCAACCCCAGCAAGCGCTTCGTCTATCTGCAGCGTCAGGTAACGCCCGCTGTCTCTGAATACATCAAGGGGCTCAAGCTGGGTGGTGTCTATCTGCGTCCCGAGTCGCGCCGCTTCTATCCGACTGGCGAAATCAGTGCCCACCTGGTGGGGGTAACCAACATCGATGGCAACGGGATCGAGGGGATCGAGCGCAGCTACAACGAGTGGCTGACGGCGACACCGGGCGAGATGCGGGTGCGCAAGGACCGGCAGGGCAGGGTCATCGAGCGTCTTGGTATCGTCAAAGAGGGCAAGAACGCCAACGATCTGCAGCTCAGCATCGATCAGCGGGTGCAAGCATTGGCCTACCGTGCCCTCAAGCGGGCAACCGACGAGAACAAGGCAACGTCCGGCTCCATGGTGATGCTGGATATCAAGACCGGCGAAGTGCTCGCCATGGTCAATACCCCCTCCTATAACCCGAACAACCGCGGCCAGTATCAGAGTTTCCGGGTACGCAACCGGGTGGTGACCGATACCTACGAGCCGGGCTCCACAGTCAAGCCGCTGATTTTGCTAAGTGCCTTGCAGGCGGGTGTCACCAGCTGGAAGGATTTCATTCCCGGTGGCCCGCTCTTTATTGGTGCCAAGCAGATCAAGGACGTCAGTATTCACAAGGCGACCAACCTTTACGATATCCTGCGCTACTCCTCCAACATCGGCATGTCGCGCATCGCGCTACGGATGCCGGCCCAAGAGATGATCAACACCCTCAGTATGTTCGGTTTCGGCATGGATACCGGCAGCGGACTGATGGGCGAGAGCGGTGGTATGTTGCCTCAGCGTCGGCGCTGGTCCGATATCGAGCGGGCGACCCTTTCATTTGGTTATGGTCTGCGGGTTACCCCGCTGCAACTGGCTTCCGCCTACGCCACCTTGGCCAACAAGGGCAAGCGAGTGCCCATCTCCATCGTCAAGGTGACCACGCCGCCCAAGGGTGAGCAGGTGATCGACCACAACAACGCCTCCGCCATGCTGCAGGCGCTGGAGTACGTGGTCGACAACGCTATTCCCAAAGCCAAGATTCCGGGTTATCGGGTCGGTGGCAAGAGTGGTACCGCCAAGGTCGCCGTTGCCGGAGGCTACGGCAAGGATTACATGGCCTGGTTTGCCGGTTTTGCCCCTGCCAGTAATCCCCGTTTCGTCATGGTGGTGGTGATTAACGAGCCAAAAGGCAGTGCTTACTATGGCGGTGCCGTGGCGACCCCGCCGTTTGCAGAGGCCATGGGCGGGGTACTGCAACTCTTCAACATTCGTCCTGACGCGGTGCCCACAGCGGTGCCCGCCAAACTTGCCCGTACGGAGGCTCCTCTTGTCCCGCGCACTTGATGCATTACTGCGCCCCTTCGGTATCCAGGCGCCGGCGCTCACTCTGACCGATATCCAGCTGGATAGTCGGCGGGTTGGCCCCGGCTCGCTCTTCGTGGCTATTTGCGGTCATCAGGTGGATGGCAGACGTTTCATCGAACAGGCGGTTGCTCAGGGAGCGACCGCTGTTGTGTTTGAGGAGGATGGTGAATTTATCCCACCATCGACTCCGGTTCCCTGTATCGGGATGCGGGATCTGCCCGCTCACCTCTCTGCTCTTGCGGGCTATTTCTACGATCAGCCAGCCCAAAAATTGGATCTGGTCGGGATCACCGGCACCAACGGCAAGAGCACTACCGCTTTGCTGGTCGCCAACTGGCGCACCCTGCTGGGTGGTAAGGCCGGGGTGATGGGCACCATCGGCAACGGCCTGTTTGGCCATCTGATCGAAGCGGAAAATACCACTGGCAGCGCCGTGCAGGTACAAGCCAATCTGGCTGCGCTGCAAGAGCAGGGGGCGGATCTGGTGGCGATGGAGGTCTCCAGCCATGGTCTGGTGCAGCACCGTGTCGCCGCGCTGCCCTTTTCCGCCGCTGTCTTTACCAACCTGAGCCGGGATCACCTCGACTACCACGGCACCATGGAAGCCTATGGCGCGGCCAAGGAGCAGCTGCTGCAGCTGGTCGACGAGTCGAATGCGGTGATTAACCGAGATGACGAATTGGGTGCCAAGTGGCTCGAAAAATACCCGGCAGCGGTGGCTTTCAGTGTGAATGGCCCGATTGAATACCATTTTGGCCGTCAATTAACGGCGCAGCAGCTCGATTTTCACCAGCAAGGTTTTCGCGCGCAGATTAACTCCAGCTGGGGGAATGGTGTATTATCCGCCCCCTTGCTCGGGCGCTTCAACGTCAGCAATGTGCTGGCGGCGATGGGCGTAATGCTGGTGCTCGGTTACGACTTCCATGAGCTACTGGCAACTGCCCCGAAATTGCAGCCAGTGACCGGTCGTATGGAGTGTTTCGGCGGTGGTGATACGCCGCTGGCGGTGGTCGATTACGCCCACACCCCTGATGCGCTGGAAAAGGCATTGCAGGCCCTGCGGGTGCACTGCACCGGCCAGCTTTGGTGTCTGATTGGCTGTGGTGGCGACCGCGATCGCGGCAAGCGTCCCATGATGGCCGCCATGGCCGAGCAGTATGCGGATCGCGTGATCCTGACCGACGACAATCCCCGTACCGAGGAGCCGGCCCGGATCATGGCCGACATGGTGGCGGGTCTTCGCGATCCTGCTGCGGTGCAGGTGGAGCACGACCGGGTCAAGGCGATTGCGCTGGCCATCGGTCAGGCGAGCAAGCAGGACATCATCCTGGTGGCCGGTAAGGGCCATGAGGATTATCAGATCATTGGAACCGACAAGCGGCACTACAGCGACCGGGAAACCGTCGCGGCCGCCTTGCACACATTATTGGAGTCATTCAAATGATGACCCTCAGGCTTGCCGAGCTGGCGCAGGTACTCGATGCCCGTCTGATTGGTGACGATGGCGAGATCACCGTTGTCAGTACCGACACCCGCACTTTGGGCGCGGGTGCCCTGTTCGTTGCCCTGCGCGGCGAGCGTTTCGATGCCCACGATTTTTGCGAGCAGGCTGTTCAGGCAGGGGCCTCTGCTCTGCTGGTCGAGCGTGAGCTGCCGCTGGCCATTCCCCAGCTGGTGGTGGCGGACAGCCTTAAGGGGCTGGGCCGACTCGGCAAGCTGGTGCGCGAGCGCATCAATCCGAAAGTGCTGGCCATTACCGGCAGCTGCGGCAAGACTACGGTGAAGGAGATGGCAACTGCCATCCTGCGCAACGAAGGGGAAGTGCTGGCCACCGCTGGCAACTTCAACAATGAGGTGGGCGTGCCGCTCACCCTGCTGCGCCTCGAGCCGCAACACCAGTTTGCGGTGATGGAGCTGGGAGCAAACCACAAGGGCGAAATCGCTTGGACTACCTCGCTGGCCAAGCCCGATGCCGCCATCATCAACAACGTCGCAGCTGCCCATCTTGAGGGCTTCGGCTCTCTTGAGGGGATCTACCACGCCAAGAGCGAAATTTTTGAGGGCTTGAGCGAAGGCGGCACCGCCATCGTCAACGCCGACAACGAATTCTGGCCGAAGTGGCGCGAGCGTGGCATTCGCTGCGCCTTCTCCATCGAGGATCAGAGCCAGCCGTTCCATGCTCGCGATGTGGTTCTCAACGCTCAGGGTTGTGCCGAGTTCGTCATGGTAACCCCGCAGGGTGAGGTGAGCCTGACTCTGGCGATCCCCGGCCGCCATAACGTGGCCAATGCGCTGGCTGCCGCCGCGGGCTGTCTGGCCCTCGGCGCATTCCTCGACTCCGTCAAGGTGGGGCTGGAGCAGATGGCACCGGTCAAGGGACGCTTCTGCGTCCAGCGCTGGGGCGGTCTGACTCTGGTGGATGATACCTACAATGCCAGCGTGGAGTCCGTGCTGGCGGGCATCGATGCCTTGACCGCCATGAGCGGCTTTAAGGTGCTGGTGTTTGGCGACATGCGGGAACTGGGTGAGGAGTCTGCCGAGCAACATGCCCGGGTTGGCCGTCATGCCCGCGAGTGCGGTCTGGATGCCGTGCTGACAGTAGGGGAACATAGTCGCTATACCGCAGATGCCGCGGCTGGCCGACATTTCGATAACAAGGCGTCGTTGTTTGAAGTGCTTGCGCAAATGATAAATACACATCAGGAAATTTCGATTCTGGTCAAGGGTGCCCGTGGCTCCCGCATGGAAGATATCGTCGAGATGGTCAAAGGCCATCAGGAGTCAGCCACATGCTAGTCTGGCTGGCCGAACTGCTCACCCCGCACTTCACCTTCTTCAACGTCTTCTCCTACCTGACGTTTCGCGCCATCCTGTCGATCATTACCGGTCTGGGAGTTGCGCTCTGGATGGGGCCGCGCCTCATTCGTCGCCTGCAGATCCTGAAGTTCGGTCAGGTGATCCGCAACGATGGTCCCGAGTCCCACCTCAGCAAGCGGGGCACTCCGACCATGGGTGGTCTGATGATCATTGCTGCGATTTTCACGTCTGTGCTGCTCTGGTGCCGCCTCGACAACCCCTATGTCTGGCTGGTGCTGTTTGTGCTGGGTGCCTATGGCGCCATCGGCTTTGCCGACGACTACCTTAAGGTGGTGCGCAAGAATACCGACGGCCTGATCGCCCGCTGGAAGTACTTCTGGCAATCCGCCGTTGCGCTGGGAGTGGCTGTATTCCTCTACGCCACGGCCACCCATGATGGTCAGACCCAGCTGGTGGTGCCCTTCCTCAAGGATGTGATGCCGCAACTTGGCCTGATGTTTATCCTGCTCACCTATTTCGTCATTGTTGGTACCTCCAACGCGGTCAACCTGACCGATGGTCTGGATGGCTTGGCCATCATGCCGACCGTGATGGTGGCGGGCGGCTTTGCGTTTATCGCCTGGGCAACCGGCAACGTCAACTTCGCCAGTTACCTGCATATTCCCTATGTTCCCTATACCTCCGAGCTGGTGATCGTCTGTACCGCCATCGTCGGTGCGGGTCTGGGCTTCCTCTGGTTCAATACCTATCCGGCACAGGTCTTCATGGGCGACGTCGGCTCTCTGGCGCTGGGCGGCGCGCTCGGTACCATCGCCGTACTGGTGCGTCAGGAATTTCTGCTGGTGATCATGGGCGGTGTCTTCGTGATGGAGACTGTCTCGGTGATCCTGCAGGTGGGGTCATACAAGCTGCGCGGCGTGCGGATCTTCCGCATGGCGCCGATCCATCACCACTACGAGAAGAAGGGCTGGCCGGAGCCGCGCGTTATCGTGCGATTCTGGATCATCACCCTCGTGCTGGTGCTGCTGGGTCTTGCCACCCTGAAGGTGAGGTAAGGCCATGGTCATCATCATCGGATTGGGTAAAACCGGACTCTCCTGCGTCGACTACTTCCTCGGCCGTGGCGTTACGCCGCTGGTGATGGATACCCGTACCAACCCGCCTGGCAAGGATCAGCTGCCGCCAGAAGTGGAGCTTATCCACGGGCTGGATGAAGAGCTGCTCAAGCAGGCGCACATGATCGTAGCGAGTCCGGGTATCGCGCTGGCTACCCCTGAATTGAAAGCGGCTGCCGAATGTGGTGTGCAGATCGTCGGCGATATCGAGTTGTTCGTTCGCGAGACCGAGACACCGGTCATTGCCATCACAGGTTCCAATGGCAAGAGCACTGTCACTACGCTGGTGGGTGAGATGATTGCCGAAGCCGGGCTCAAGGTGGGCGTGGGCGGCAATATCGGTACGCCTGCGCTGGAGCTGCTCAAGCAGCCGATGGATCTCTGCGTACTGGAGCTCTCCAGCTTCCAGCTGGAGAGCACTCACAGTTTGCGTGCTGCTGCCTCTGTGGTGCTGAACCTCTCTGAAGATCACATGGATCGCTATCAGGGTATGGCCGACTACCGTGCCGCCAAGATGGAGATCCATCAGCACTCCAAACACATTCTGGTCAATCGCGACGATCCCCAGACTTTGCCCGATGTGGGTCAGGTGTGGCAGAGCTTCGGTCTTGACTGCAATGGCTATGGCCGCTGCCTGCTGGATGGCCGCTACTGGTTGACCCTGCACGGCGAGCCGCTGCTGGCGGTGGACGAGATGAAGATCGTCGGTGCCCACAATCAGGCCAACGCGCTGGCCGCCATGGCGCTGTGCGATGCGGTCGGCATTCCCCGCGCTGCCCAGCTCACCGTGCTGCGCCGCTTTGAAGGCTTGCCCCACCGTGCCCGTTTCGTGCGCGAAGTGAACGGGGTGCGCTGGATCAACGACTCCAAAGCCACCAACGTGGGAGCTACGCTAGCTGCCGTTGCCGGTGTGCGCGAGTCGGTCAAGGGGCGCCTGTTGCTGCTGGCCGGTGGTCAGGGCAAGGGGCAGGATTTTGGCCCGATCCAGGCGCTGCTGGGCAACCAGATCGATCACATGTACTGCTTCGGTCAGGATGCCGAGGTGCTGCTGGCGCTGGGTGAGCAGACCGAACGGGTGGCCGACCTGGCCGCTGCGGTTGCCAAGGCGGCTGCCGATGCCAAGCCCGGTGACTGGGTGCTGCTGGCGCCAGCCTGTGCCAGCCTCGATCAGTTCAAGTCGTTCGAGGTGCGTGGCGATCGCTTTACCGAGATGGTGATGGCGCTATGAATGCCCTTCGCGCAGCCGCAGGTCTGTTCCAGCGCTGGCTATTGCCGGCGCGCCCTGCCGGCCTCTATGACCGGCAGTTGGTGTTGCTGGCGCTCTCCCTGATGGCGGTCGGGGTGGTGATCGTGGCATCAGCCTCGATCCCGGAGGGGATCTCCCTGGGGGATGATCCCTTCATGTTTGTGAAGCGTCACGCCATGTTTCTGGTGATGGCGCTCGGTATCTCCTGGTTTGTGTTGCAGGTGCCGATGGCGCGCTGGCAGGAGTACAACGGACCCATGCTGTTGCTGGCCATTCTGCTGCTGGTACTGGTGCTGGTGGTCGGGCGCAATGTCAACGGTGCGGTGCGCTGGCTGCCACTGGGCCCCTTCAACCTGCAGCCGGCCGAGTTTGGCAAGCTGGCCCTATTCGTCTATCTGGCCGGTTATCTGGTGCGGCGTCAGAACGAGGTGCGTGAAGCCTGGCTTGGCTTCCTGAAGCCCTTGGCAGTATTCGGGGTGTTGGCGATCCTGTTGCTGCTGCAACCGGATCTGGGGTCGACCGTGGTGATGTTCGTCACCTCGTTCGGCATGCTGTTTCTGGCTGGCGCCAAACTGTGGCAGTTCATGATCCTTATCGGTGGCGGTCTTGGTGGGGTGATCATGCTGATCATCGTCGAGCCATACCGGATGCGTCGGGTGACCTCTTTTATGGATCCCTGGGCCGATCCGTTTGGCAGTGGCTACCAGTTGACCCAGTCGCTGATGGCGTTTGGCCGTGGCAGCTGGTTTGGCGAAGGGCTCGGCAACTCCATCCAGAAGATGGAGTACCTGCCGGAAGCGCATACCGACTTCGTGTTTGCGATCCTCGGCGAAGAGCTGGGTTACGTTGGGGTACTGGGCGCCCTGTGTCTCATCTTTGCGTTGGCGATCAAGGCGTTGAAGCTGGGGCATCGCGCCCTGCAAGCCGACCGCCTCTATGATGGCTATCTGGCTATCGGTATCGGCATCTGGTTCAGTTTCCAGACTTTCGTCAACGTTGGCGCAGCCAGCGGCATGATGCCGACCAAGGGGTTGACCCTGCCGCTGGTCAGTTACGGCGGCTCGAGTCTCATCATCATGACAGTGGCGGTGAGCATGTTGATTCGAATCGATTTTGAGTTGCGTCAGGCGACTGCCCAGGCGCGGGTGCGGGAGGTTTAGTGAGCAAGACGCTGTTGGTGATGGCAGGTGGTACCGGGGGGCATGTCTTTCCCGGTCTGGCCGTGGCCGATCGACTGAGGGAGCAGGGCTGGACTGTCCACTGGCTGGGGACGGCGGACCGGATGGAGGCGGAGCTGGTGCCCGCCCATGGTTATCCCATCTCCTTCATCGATATTCAGGGGGTGCGTGGCAACGGCATCAAGCGACTGCTGATGGCGCCCTATCGCATCGTCAAATCAATCTTGCAGGCGCGTCAGGTGATCAAGACTGTTCGCCCGGATGTGGTGCTCGGTATGGGGGGCTTTGCCTCCGGTCCGGGGGGAGTGGCTGCCTGGTTCTCCGGCATCCCGTTGCTGCTCCATGAGCAGAATGCTGCTGCAGGCATGACCAACAAGCTGCTGGCGCGTATTGCCAAGCGGGTGCTGATGGCATTTCCGGGCGCCTTCGCGCCGAGCCGCCGTACCGCCGTGGTAGGCAATCCGGTGCGTCCCGAAGTGGTCGCCCTGCCGGATCCGCAGCTTCGCAGCGAAGCCGAGCCGCTGCATCTGCTGATCGTCGGTGGCAGCCTGGGTGCCCGGGTGCTCAACCAGCAGGTACCCGCTGCGGTGGCGGCGGCTGGTGTGCCTATCGAGGTGCGTCACCAGTGTGGCAAGGGCAATGCCGAGACAGTGTCTGCTGCCTATGCCCAGCACGGCATCAATGCCGAGGTGAGTGAATTTATCAAGGATATGGCCGGCGCCTATGCCTGGGCCGATCTGGTTGTCTGCCGGGCGGGAGCCCTGACGGTATCCGAGGTGGCCGCCGCCGGGGTGGCAGCCATTTTCGTCCCGCTGCCCCATGCAGTGGATGATCACCAGACCCGTAACGCTCTGACTCTGGTCGACGGTGGTGCGGCCGAATTCCTGCCCCAGTCCGAGCTGACCACCACCTCGCTGGCGGCGCGCCTCTCCTGGCTGGCTGGCCGCAGGGAGACCCTGTTTAGCATGGCTCAGGCCGCCCGTCGCGTTGCCATTACCGATGCGGCCGAGCGGGTTGCTGATGAGTGCAAGCGGCTCGCCAGTGGGCAGAGTGGTAAAGATTAATGAGCAAGGTTGCAGTGGTGACTCCGTGCAGCCTTGTACCTGTATGTATTGATGCCGCTGTGCAGCCGAGCTTTGACGGTACATGGCCTGCGGCAGACTAAAGAGACGATTATGACCAAGGTTGAACTGGCAAAACTGCGTACTGTGATCCCCGAAATGCGCCGCGTGCGTCGCATCCATTTTATCGGTATCGGTGGTGCCGGTATGGGCGGGATCGCCGAAGTACTTGCCAACGAAGGGTATCAGGTAACGGGTTCTGATCTGGCTCGCAATGCGGTGACCGAGCGGCTTGAGGCTCTGGGCGCCCATATCTTTACTGGCCACAACGCCGAGCACGTCAACGGCGCCAGCGTGGTGGTGGTTTCTACTGCCATCAAGCAGGACAACCCGGAGTTGCTGGCTGCCCGCGAACTGCGGATCCCGGTAGTACGGCGTGCTGAGATGCTGGCCGAGCTGATGCGTTTCCGGCACGGTATCGCCATTGCCGGTACCCACGGCAAGACCACCACCACCAGTCTGGTGGCGAGCATCTATGCCGAAGCCGATCGCGACCCGACCTTCGTCATCGGTGGCCTGCTCAACAGTGCCGGCACCAATGCCCGCTTGGGAAGCAGCCGCTACCTGATTGCCGAAGCGGACGAGAGCGACGCCTCTTTCCTGCATCTGCAGCCGATGGTCTCTATCGTGACCAACATCGAAGCGGATCACATGGACACCTACGGCGGTGACTTCTCCAGGCTGAAGGCCACCTTCATCGAGTTTCTGCACAATCTGCCCTTCTACGGACTGGCGGTGGTCTGCATCGATGATCCGGTGATCCGTGGCATGTTGCCGGAGATTGCCCGCCCGACCCTGACCTACGGTCTCTCTGAAGACGCTGACGTGCAGGTACTGGATTTTGTCCAGACCAACAACCACAGCCGCTTCCGGGTGCGCCGCAAAGAGGCGGGTGAACTGCAGGTCACCCTTAATTTGCCGGGCATTCACAACGCCTTGAACGCCGCCGCGGCGATTGCTGTCGCGACGGAAGACGGTGTCAGCGACGAGGCCATCATCTCTGCGCTGGCCAAGTTTGAAGGTGTCGGCCGTCGCTTCCAGCAGTATGGCGAGTTCGAAACTGGTCGTGGCAAGGCGATGCTGGTGGACGATTACGGCCACCACCCGAGCGAAGTGAAGGTCACTATCAATGCCGCCCGTGCCGGTTGGCCCGAGAAGCGTCTGGTGATGGTGTTCCAGCCGCACCGTTATACCCGCACCCGCGACCTCTACGAGGACTTCGCCGATGTGCTCTCCAAGGTAGACGTGCTGGTGATGCTGGAGGTTTATGCTGCCGGTGAGGAGCCGATCCCGGGCGCTGATGGACGGGCACTGTGCCGCTCCATTCGCTCGCGCGGCAACCTGGAACCCATCTTCGTCGCTACACCGGATGACGTGCCAGCCGTGCTGGCCGACCTGATTGGCGAGGGGGATTTGGTGCTGACTCAAGGCGCCGGGAACGTCGGGGCACTGGCCCGTCGTCTTGGCGAGATGAAATTGAGCATAGATAGCATGAAATCTGGTGCCTGAGGGCCCAATGAGTATTTTGACCGCCAAGCCGGGGCCTATATAATGGCGAACCGGTCTGTCAAAGGCCGGTTTAGCGCGTTACACGGGGATCGAACGGGTGGAGGCAAGGGCACAGGGGCGCACCAAGGGTGGCTTCATCGCAGGGGTGATGTTTTTCCTGCTGGTGATATGGGGCTGCTACCGGACGGCGCTGGATGTTAAAGATTGGCTGACGGATGCCAATCGGTTGCCCATGAGCGAATTGTTGCTGCAAGGGCAACATCAGTATCTGGAGACGGAGGAGCTGCGGTTAGCGGTACTGGATGGTGCCGAATTACGCAACTTCTTCGAGTTGGATGTCAATGAATTGCAGGCAAGGCTCAATGCCTTGCCATGGGTGGCCTCAGTATCGGTACGCAAGAAGTGGCCGAACAAGATCAAGGTCTACCTGACGGAACAGGACGTAGCGGCGCGCTGGAACGGCAACCGCTTTGTCAACACCAAGGGCAAGGTGTTCAGCGCCCCGGATCGGGTCAAGACGCCGCTGATGCAGTTGTCGGGGCCGGATGACCAGGCCGCCATGGTGTTGAAAGAGAGTCGGCAGTACGAGTCGCAACTGGCTGCCAAGGGATACAAGTTGCTGGGAGTGAATCTGACTCCCCGCCATGCCTGGGAGCTGACCCTGGATGGCAATATCAAGCTGTTTCTGGGTCGCAACGACATAGCGCTCAGGTTGCAGCGATTTATCGATGCCTTCCCGGTTATCGAACCCCGTTCGCAGGTTGCGTATGTGGATCTTCGATACGATACCGGTGTGGCAGTTGGCTGGAAGAAGAGCGAAGAGAAAGTGCATGACCAACACCGCAGATAGGAATTTGATTGTCGGACTGGATATCGGCACAACCAAGGTGGCGGTTCTGGTCGGGGAAGTATTGCCGGACGGTGAGCTGAACGTCATCGGTATGGGCAGTCACGCCTCCCGCGGGATGGAGAAGGGTGGGGTCAACGATCTCGACTCCGTGGTCAAGTCATTGCGCCGTGCGGTGGAAGAGGCCGAGATGATGGCCGACTGCCAGATCAGCTCGGTTTATCTGGGTTTGTCCGGCAAGCATATCGACTGCCGCAACGAGACCGGCATGGTGCCCATCTCCGATGAGGAGGTGACCCAGGAGGATGTGGACAACGTGATCCACACCGCCAAGTCGGTTCGCCTCTCCGACGAGCTGCGTGTGCTGCACGTGCTGCCCCAGGAGTTTGCGATCGACTATCAGGAAGGGATCAAGAATCCGGTCGGCCTCTCCGGCGTGCGGATGGCGGCCAAGGTTCACCTGATCACCTGCCACAACGACATGGCTCGCAACATCGAGAAGTGTGTGGAGAAGGTCGGTTTGCGCGTGGATCAACTGATCTTCTCCGCGCTGGCCTCCAGCTATGCCGTATTGACCGAAGACGAGAAAGAGCTGGGTGTCTGCGTGGTGGATATCGGTGGCGGTACCATGGATATGTCGCTGTTTACCGGCGGTGCCCTGCGCCACACCAAGGTGATCCCGTATGCTGGCAGCACTGTGACCAGCGACATCGCCTACGCCTTCGGCACGCCGCCGCTCGACGCGGAAGCGATCAAGGTGCGTTACGGTTGCGCCCTCGGTCGTCTGGTCAGCAAGGAAGACAATATTGAAGTACCCAGTGTCGGTGGTCGCCCGGCGCGCAGCCTGCAACGGCAGACACTGGCTGAAGTGATTGAGCCCCGTTACACCGAGTTGCTCTCCATGGTGAATGATGAGCTGGTGCGGGTACAAAGCGAGTTGAAAGCGCAGGGGGTCAAGCATCAGCTGGCAGCCGGTGTGGTCTTGACCGGCGGCGCTGCCCAGATTGAAGGTATTGTGGAGTGTGCAGAGCAGATCTTCCAGAGCCAGGTCCGGGTGGGAGAGCCCATGAACATACGTGGTTTGAGTGATTACGTGCAGGCACCGGTGTACTCGACTGCGGTCGGGTTGCTGCAATATGGCCGCACCCATCAAGCCACAGGTAGCAACAAAGAATATGCCGCCAAGGCAAGCGTCGGTGGCCTGGTCAAACGGGTTAGCAACTGGCTGCGTGGCGAGTTCTAAGAATTTTGCTGAGTCAGGCAAATAAAGCGGAGAGACAACATGTTTGAATTTATGGATAGCCACACTGACGAAGCCGTCATTAAAGTGATCGGTGTAGGTGGCGGCGGCGGTAACGCTGTCGAGCACATGGTTCGTCAAAATATTGAGGGTGTTGAGTTCATTACCGTCAACACCGACGCCCAGGCACTGCGTAACTCCAGCGCCAACACTACCCTGCAGATCGGCGGTGGCATCACCAAGGGTCTGGGGGCCGGCGCCAATCCGGAAGTGGGTCGTGATGCGGCCATGGAAGATCGCGAAGCACTGCGTGAGCTGCTGACCGGTTCCGACATGGTGTTCATCGCCGCCGGTATGGGCGGTGGTACCGGTACCGGTGCTGCGCCGATCGTGGCCGAAGTGGCACGCGAGATGGGCATCCTGACCGTTGCTGTGGTCACCAAGCCGTTCTCCTTTGAAGGGAAGAAGCGGATGGGTTTCGCCGCCCACGGTATCGAAGAGCTCTCCAAAAACGTCGACTCCCTGATCACCATCCCCAACGACAAGTTGCTGAAGGTGCTGGGTCGCGGTATCTCCCTGCTGGATGCCTTCAAGGCGGCCAACGATGTACTGCTTGGCGCGGTACAGGGCATTGCCGAGCTGATCACCCGTCCGGGCTTGATCAACGTCGACTTCGCGGACGTGCGTACCGTGATGCGTGAAATGGGTACCGCCATGATGGGTACCGGTTCCGCCTCCGGTGATGACCGTGCCGAAGAAGCGGCCGAGAAAGCCATCTCCAGCCCGCTGCTGGAAGACGTGGATCTGGCTGGTGCCCGTGGCATCCTGGTCAACATCACCGCCGGTATGGACATGACCATCGAAGAGTTCGAAACCGTGGGTAACGCGGTCAAGGCCTTCGCTTCCGAGAACGCCACTGTAGTAGTGGGTACCGTAATCGATCCGGAAATGCACGACGAACTGCGTGTGACTGTGGTTGCTACCGGTATCGGTGCCGAGCGCAAGCCGGACATCACTTTGGTCAAGAGCAGCCAGGTGCAAGAGCGCCCGGTGCGTCAGCCGCTAGTTAGCGACATGATGCAAGGCCGCGTGATGGACGAAGCCCCGGCCAAGGTGGTCAACGCCGAGCCGCAAGCTCGTCGTGAACCAGATTACCTGGATATTCCGGCGTTCCTGCGCAAGCAAGCTGACTAAGCCTCTTATGGCTCTCGTTTGTTTGTTGTTCAAGGAATGTGCTAAGATGGCCTGCCAACGACCATCTGGTCCGGATTTTAAGCTGTTTAGGGTACACCCATGATTAGACAAAGAACCTTGAAAACGAGTGTACAGGCGACTGGTGTCGGCCTGCATTCGGGCCGGAAAGTCACCATGACGTTCCGTCCGGCGCCTGTGAACACAGGGATCGTTTACTTGCGTACCGACCTGAATCCTGTGGTGGAGCTGCCAGCCAATGCCGATCAGGTGCGCGATACCGTGCTCTGTACCGCTCTGGTCAACGAAGCCGGTGTCCGTGTCTCTACCATTGAGCACCTCTCTGCCGCGCTGGCCGGGATGGGGATCGACAACCTCTACGTTGAGGTTGACGCGCCCGAGATCCCGGTGATGGATGGCAGTGCGCATCCCTTTATCTACCTGCTGCAGGAAGTCGGGATCCGTGAGCAAAATGCTGCCAAGCAGTTTGTGCGGATCAAGAAGAGCATCCGGGTTGAAGACGGCGACAAGTGGGCGGAATTCCACCCCTATCGCAACGGTTTCAAGATGGATCTCGAGATCGATTTCCAGCATCCGGTCTTTGAAGGGCGCAATCAGCGTTGCGTACTGGACTTCTCCGGTGCCTCCTTCGTGAAAGAGATCAGCCGTGCCCGTACCTTCGGGTTCATGCGTGATATCGAGTACCTGCGTTCCCAGAACCTGGCGCTGGGCGGAAGCCTGGAAAACGCCGTGGTACTGGACGACTATCGGGTGCTGAACGAAGACGGTTTGCGTTATGAGGACGAGTTCGTCAAGCACAAGATGCTGGACGCGATCGGTGACCTCTATATGTGTAACCGCAGCATCATCGGTGAGTTCCGTGCCTACAAGACCGGGCATGCCCTGAACAACAAGCTGCTGCGTGCCTTGCTGGCCGAGCAGGAGGCTTGGGAACTGGTGACCTTCGAGGGTGAGGGCGACAAAGCGCCTATCGCTTACTACGATAACGGTCTGGTTCTGGCCTGATAGCTGTGCAACGGAACGTCGGTCCTCTCTCCGCACCGACGTTCCGTCATTTGTTTACTCCATCCTTTAATACCGATTATCTCCCGGTTTTATTTCCCGTGCAGGCTCCTGGCCGCACCTGACCGAGCAGACTGATTTCTATGAGCATTACCCTGATCCTCCACGGCAAGCAGCGACGCAAGTTGCACCTGCCCAAACAACGTCTGGCCTGGGTCGGCGGTATTCTCTTCTCCCTGTTGGCCCTTGGTGGTGGTTGGCTCTGGCAGAGCTGGCACCAGAAAATGGAGGCGCTGGAAGTGGCGCTTGCCGTTGCCGAGCAACAGTCCGTCGACCAGAGTGGCGACGAAGCCCGTGAACAGTTGGCAATGCTGGCTGCTCAGGTGGGCACTATGCAAGGCCAGCTTGGCCGTCTCAATGCCCTCGGTGAACGATTGACCGAGCAGGCCGATCTCGATCCCGACGAGTTCAATTTCAAAGAGCTGCCCCCCATGGGCGGCCCTTCTTATGATGAAGAGCTGGAAGTGAGCCTCAACGAGCTGCAAGCCTCGATGAAACACCTCAGCCAGCAGCTCAGCAGCCGTGAAGAGCAGCTGTCGGTACTTGAATCTTTCATCATGAATCACCATATCACCGATGCCGGTTTTATTTCCGGCACGCCAGTCAAACAGGAGCGAGTTTGGGTCTCGTCCGGGTTTGGTGGACGGGTCGATCCGTTCAATGGGCGTGCCAAGATGCACAAAGGGGTCGATTTCCGTGGCAAACCCGGAACCCCGATTCTGGCCACCGGGCCCGGCATTGTCAGCTGGGCGGGCCGTCATCCGGAATTTGGCAATATGGTGGAGATTAATCACGGCAATGGCCTGGTCACCCGCTATGCCCACAACTCCAAGTTGCTGGTCGAGGTGGGCACCTTGGTTGATCAGGGTCAGAAGATTGCCTTGATGGGACGCACCGGTCGCGCGACCGGGGTCCATTTGCATTACGAAGTGTTGAAAGATGGTCGTCAGGTCAACCCCGCACGCTTTCTCAGTGCCAGACGGGGTTAGGTTTTTTTCTTCAGGTTCCAGTGACGGAACGCTTTTATAACCAGAAATAGTTGGTACCCATGATTAGCACACTGCTTACCAAGATTATCGGCAGCCGGAACGACAGAACGCTCAAGGCTTTGCGCAAAATTGTAAAACAGATCAATGCCATGGAGCCGCAGTTCGAGGCTCTGTCCGATGCCGAGTTGCAGGCCAAAACGGCTGAATATCGTCAGCGTATCGAGCAGGGTGAGACCCTGGAGCAGTTGCTGCCGGAAGCGTTCGCGACCGTGCGTGAAGCCTCCAAGCGGGTGTTTGGCATGCGTCACTTCGACGTGCAGCTGATCGGCGGCATGGTGCTGAACTCCAACCGTATCGCGGAAATGAAAACCGGTGAAGGTAAGACTCTTACTGCGACTCTGCCAGCTTATCTGAACGCCCTGAGTGGCCGCGGTGTGCACGTCGTGACGGTGAACGACTATTTGGCCAAGCGTGATGCGGAGGCGAACCGCCCGCTGTTTGCCTTCCTAGGCATGACCGTCGATTGCAACGTGCCCGGTATGGATGCATCCCAGAAGCGTGACGCCTACGCAGCCGACATTACCTACGGTACCAACAACGAATTCGGTTTTGACTACCTGCGCGACAACATGGCGTTCTCGCCAGAGCAGCGCGTACAGCGTCCGCTCAACTACGCGCTGGTGGATGAGGTGGACTCGGTGCTTATCGATGAAGCCCGTACTCCGCTGATCATCTCCGGTCCGGCCGAAGACAGCTCCGAGCTCTATATCCGCGTCAACAAGTTGATCCCGCTGCTGGTCAAACAGGACAAGGAAGACACCGAAGAGTACACCGGTGACGGTCACTACACGGTGGACGAGAAGAACCGTCAGGCGCTGCTGACCGAAAACGGTCAGATCTTCGTGGAAGAGCTGCTCAAGAAAGAGGGGCTGCTGGACGAGAACGACTCGCTGTTCTCTGCCTCCAACATCAGCCTGCTGCACCACGTCAATGCGGGTCTGCGTGCTCACACCCTGTTCGAGCGCAACGTGGACTACATCGTCCAGAAAGACGAGATCGTCATCGTCGACGAGCACACCGGCCGTACCATGCCGGGCCGTCGCTGGTCCGATGGTCTGCATCAGGCCGTTGAAGCGAAGGAAGGGGTGAAGATCCAGAACGAGAACCAGACACTGGCATCCATCACCTTCCAGAACTACTTCCGCCTCTACAACAAGCTGGCGGGGATGACAGGTACTGCGGATACCGAAGCCTTTGAATTCCAGCAGATTTATGGCCTGGATACCGTGGTTATCCCGACCAACAAGCCGATGGTGCGCAAAGACATGGGCGATCTGGTCTACCTGACCGCCAATGAGAAGTATGCCGCCATCATCGAAGATATCCGTCAGTGCGTGGCCAAGGGCCAGCCTGTACTGGTTGGTACCGTCTCTATCGAGAACTCCGAGCTGCTCTCCGGCATCCTGACCAAGGAGAAGATCCCGCACAAAGTGCTGAACGCCAAGTTCCACGCCATGGAAGCGGAGATCGTCGCCCAGGCCGGTCAGACTGGCGCGGTCACTATCGCCACCAACATGGCCGGTCGTGGTACCGACATTGTGTTGGGCGGCAACTGGCAGGCAGAGCTTGCCAAGCTGGAGAACCCGACCAGCGAGCAGATTGCCGAGCTGAAAGCCGCCTGGCAGGTGCGTCACGATGCGGTGCTGGCCGCTGGTGGTCTGCACATTATCGGCACCGAGCGTCACGAATCCCGTCGTATCGACAACCAGCTGCGCGGCCGTTCCGGTCGTCAGGGTGATCCGGGTTCCTCCCGTTTCTACCTCTCCATGGAAGATACCCTGATGCGGATCTTCGCCTCCGATCGCGTGACCGGCATGATGAAGAAGCTGGGCATGGAAGAGGGCGAAGCCATCGAGCACCCATGGGTCACCAAGGCGATCGAAAACGCCCAGCGCAAGGTGGAAGGTCGCAACTTCGACATCCGCAAGAGCTTGCTGGAGTTTGATGACGTGGCCAACGACCAGCGCAAGGTGGTCTACGAGCAGCGTAACGAGCTGCTGGATACCAACGACATCTCCGAGACCATTCACGTTATCCGTGACGACGTCTACGGCGCGGTGATCGACGAGTACATCCCGCCCCAGTCTCTGGAAGAGATGTGGGATGTGCCGGGTCTGGAAGCACGCCTGAAGGCCGACTTCGCGCTGGATCTGCCGCTGCAACAGTGGCTGGCGGAAGATGACAAGCTGTATGAAGAGAAGCTGCGCGAGCGCATTCTGGACGAAGCCACCAAGCTCTATGCCCACAAGGAAGAGCTGGTCGGCAAAGAGGTGCTGCGCAACTTCGAGAAGGCGGTGATGCTGCAAACTCTGGATGGTCTGTGGAAAGAGCATCTGGCGGCCATGGATCACCTGCGTCAGGGCATCCATCTGCGCGGTTACGCCCAGAAGAACCCCAAGCAGGAGTACAAGCGCGAATCCTTCGATCTGTTCACCCAGATGCTGGAAACCCTCAAGCGCGACGTGGTCAGCATCCTGAGCCGTGTTCAGGTGCAGGAGCGCGATGTGGAAGCGATGGAAGAGCAGCAGCGCCAGCAGGCGGAAGCCGCTCCCCGCACCTATACCCACGCCGCTGCCGAGAGCCAGCTGGCCGATGAACAGGCCGCAGGCGAAGAGGGCCACACCACCTTCGTGCGCGACGAGCAGAAGGTTGGTCGCAACGATCCCTGCCCGTGCGGCTCCGGCAAGAAGTACAAGCACTGCCACGGTCAGTTGACCTGATCGACGCTATGCCATAACAGGCGGGCCAAGTGCCCGCCTTGTTTTTGCCAGAGGGTGGCAAAGTCACTAGGGTGGCGCCACTTGACGGAAAGAAATCGGATATCAGGCATCATCGGTCGCTCACCCAGCCGGAGGTTGGGCTCATCGAACGGCACGATCATGTATCGCGTGTAAAGGTAGCAAGATGGAACAGAAAAAACGGATCTGGGTGGCGGTTGGCGTCATCGAGAATGAACGGGGCGATATCTTCATCGCCAGACGCTCCTCCGATCGCCATCAGGGAGATCGCTGGGAGTTTCCCGGTGGCAAGGTGGAGTCGGGCGAGGATCTGCTCACCGCGCTGGATCGGGAGCTGTGGGAAGAGATTGGCATCCGGGTTTTGGATTGTGCCCCCTTTATGGAACTGCAGCACGACTACCTCGAGAAGCAGGTGTTGCTGGATATCTGGAAGGTGACCCGTTTCAGCGGTGAGCCGTTCGGCAAGGAGGGGCAAGAGTGTCTGTGGGTGCCGGTGGCCGAGCTGAACAACTACCACTTCCCCGATGCCAATGGCCCGATTGTAGCGCGGCTACAGGGTCTGCAGGCTTGAGCCGGTAGCAATCAACAAGCATCAAAAAAGGGCCAATCGGCCCTTTTTTGATATTGCAGAGGTGAGTGACCAGGGGCTTATAGCCACTGATCGCCCTCTTCCGGCTCCGGCAGCAGATCCGGGTTGATCTCCCCCGGGATCCGCTTCTCTTCATCGGCCCACTCGCCAAGATCGATCAGTTGGCAGCGCTTGCTGCAGAAGGGGCGAAACGGGCTCTGCGGGCCCCACTCCACTTCGCTCTGGCAGGTCGGACACTTTACCTTGGTGACCATAAGCCCTCCTTAGCAGCAGGCGAGCTGGAACGGCACGTCGCCAATCGGCTGTTCTGCGGTGGGCAGAAAGCGTAGGGCGAAGCGGTTCTTGTGGCCGCTCAGGGTTGGGTAGCAGAACAGATTGCCCGGCAGCTTGATGCGGATCAGCTCGGCGCTCTCGGCGGTGTCCTGGAAGAAACCGTTGCTGGCAACCTGCTCACTGAAGCTGCCCGATTCACGCCACAGGCGCAGCAGCAGAGTGATGGCATTCATCAGCAGATTGATATCGCTCAGCCAGCCTTGCATCTGCTGGTGACGGGCAATGGCCGGTGTGCCGAGCCAGTGGTGTAGCTGCGGCACATCGAAGGCACACAGGCCACCCGGGATGGAGAAACGCTGGCGAATGGAGCCGAGCAGACGATCCTCTTTCAGGCGGGCACCCGGGCGTGGCGAGTTGAGCAGGTTGCGAGAGAGCTGGCTGCTCTCTTGCTGCATCAGTTTGATCTGCTCCAGATCGACATCGGGCAGGCTGGCCCAGTGGCTCAGACGCTGGCCGAGACGCTCCAGATCCTTGATGAGGTCGGCGCGCAGGTCACCACGCTCCAGCAACTCCTGCAGATCGAACAGCCCCTTGAAGAAGGCGATATGTGCCCAGGATTGTTCACTCTCCAGATTGTCGCGGATCTGGGAAAACAGGGACTCCAGACGAAGATAGGTCCGGCTTTTTTCATTGAGGGGGAAATCGTAAATCATGCCTAATCCTGGCCAGCCATAAACCGGCCTAGTGTACTCACACTTGGCGGCCTTGTTGAGAGGCAATTGCCAGATATGTCTCGTGCAGCGCCAAAATCCGCGTTTTAATCGCCATTTCGCTGCCATTGTGGTTTTCGATGACATCATCCGCCGCCGCGAGGCGTTCCACCCGACTCGCTTGGGCGGCGATGATGGCCTTGGCTTGCTCGGCCGATACCCCATCACGGCGACAGGTGCGCTCAATCTGGGTCGCTTCATCCACATCGATCACCAGAACCCGGTTGGCGAGGCCGGTGAGTTTGTTCTCCACCAGCAGTGGCACCACCAGCAGGCAGTAAGGAGAACTGGCCGCGGCACACTGGCGCAGCATTTCGCTGCGAATCAGCGGGTGGAGCAGGGCATTGAGCCACTCCTTGGCCTGTGGATCGCTGAAGACCCGCTCGCGCAGGGCACGACGGTCGAGTTGACCGCTCGGATCAATCACATCCGGGCCAAAATGGTCGGCGATGGCGGCAAGGGCCGGGGTACCCGGCTCGACCACTGCGCGGGCGATCACATCGGCATCCACCACCTCGATACCCAGCGCGGCAAACTGATTGGCGATAGTGGTCTTGCCGCTGCCGATACCACCTGTGATAGCAACTACATACATGGGGGCCTCTTGCTCAAAGCAGGGTAGAGAGATACCAGCGGGTGATGGTATCGCCCCATAGCAGGGCGATCCAGCCCGCTATGGCGAGGTAGGGGCCGAAGGGGATGGGCTTGCCCTGATGATGTTTTTGCAAGGCGATCAGGCTGATGCCGATCACGGCGCCGACCAGAGATGAGAGCAGCAGAATTATGGGCAGGGCCTGCCAACCGAGCCAGGCCCCCAGCGCCGCCAGCAGCTTGAAGTCACCATAGCCCATCCCCTCCTTGCCAGTGAGCAGCTTGAAAGCCCAGTAGAGGCTCCAGAGCACCAGATAGCCCGCCATGGCGCCAATCACGGCATCTGTCAGCGGCACGAAGCCACCAGCCAGATTGAACAGCAGCCCGCCCCACAGCAGTGGCAGGGTGAGCTGGTCGGGCAGCAACATCTTGTCGAGATCGATAAAGGTGAGGGCGACCAGCACCCAGGTCAGCAGCAGGGCGGCCAGCGTGCCCCAGCCCGGGGTTATGACCATTGCTACGGCGAGCGAGAGCAGGGCGGTCAGCAGCTCTACCAGCGGATAGCGGGCCGAAATAGGGGCCTGGCACTCACCACAGCGCCCCTTGAGCCAGAGCCAGCTCAACAGCGGGATATTTTCCAGTGCTGTGATGGCATGGCCGCAATGGGGGCATGCCGAGCGCGGCACCATCAGGTTGTAGCGCGGTTCGGTTGATTGCTCTTCATCGGGGGTGAAGTAGCCTCGATATTCAGCCTGCCATTCTCGTTCCAGCATGATGGGCAACCGATGGATCACCACGTTGAGAAAGCTGCCGATCATCAGGGAGAAAAGAAAAACCAGCGAGAAGTAGAGCCAGGGCAAGCTGTGAGCCAGCTCGAGAAGAAGTGTCATAACCAACCGTCAGTTATTGAATGAGGGGGAGGGCATGGTTTTGGTGCCATGCCCTGATAAATCAGCCTACCACGTCGCCAAGCTTGAAGATGGGCAGGTACATGGCAATAACCATGCCGCCGACCAGCACCCCAAGCACCACCATGATGAGGGGTTCCAGCAGGCTGGTGAGGCCATCGACCAGATCATCCACCTCCTGTTCGAATATGGTGGCGACCTTGGAGAGCATATCATCGATGGCGCCGGACTCCTCACCGATCATCACCATCTGGATCACCATATCGGGGAAGAGATCGACGGTGCGCATCGCCACGTTGATCTGCATGCCGGCCACCACCTCATTACGGATCGCCATGACGGCGGTGCGATAGACATAGTTGCCGGAGGCACCTGCTGCCGAAATCAGCGCATCTACCAGCGGAATACCGGCGGAGAAGGTGGTAGACAGGGTGCGGGCGAAGCGGGCCATGGCCGCCTTGTGCAGGATCATCCCGACCACCGGAATGGTGAGGACGAACTTGTCGGTATTGTCTTTCACCTTCTGAGAGGCCCGCCAGGCCCGCACGTAAAGGAAGATGCCAAGGGCCGTGCCACCAAAGAAGACATACCACCAGTTCTGCATAAAGCGGGAGATGCCGATAACAAACTGGGTGAACACCGGCAGCTCGGCACCGAAGCTCTTGAAGATATCCTCGAACTGTGGAATGACGAACAGCAGCAGGATGGAGGTGACCACGATGGCGACCAGAATGACCATGGTGGGGTAGAACATCGCCTTCTTGATCTTCGACTTGAGCGCTTCCGACTTTTCCCGATAGGTGGCGATACGGTCGTAGATGGTTTCCAGCGCACCGGATTGCTCCCCCGCCTCAACCAGATCGCAGTAGAGATCGTCAAAATGGCGAGGGTGGCGGCGCAACGCCTCCGACATGGGGGTTCCGGTCTCAACATCGGAGGCGATCTCACCCATCAGCTCGCGCATGGCGGCTTTCTCGTGGCTGCGGGCGATGATCTGCAGGCTCTGTACTAGTGGTACGCCGGCGGAGAGCATGGTGGTGATCTGGCGGGAGATAATCGCGATATCCATCGGCTTGATCTTGGCGCCGCCCTTGGAGAAGAGCCCCTGGGATTTTTTGGCCACCTTGGTGACGTTTACCCCCTGCTTGCGCAGCTCCGCCTTGACGGTATTGATGCTGTCAGCCTGCAGCTCGCCGGAGACCTTCTGCCCCTTGCGATTGACCCCGTGCCAGCGGAAGGCGAAGACTTTTTTCGGGGGGGTGTTCTTTTTCGTTAGGGTTGCCATCTTTGCATCCTGCAATTGGGCGGATGGTCAGGGAGCCCCTGAACCATCTGACCTGATAAATATCCTCAAACGGCTTGGCACCATCTGGTCGCTTGCTGGTAGATCATCTTGCTCGCATCTTGGCGAGGTTTAATTGGTGGTGACCCGGTTGACCTCGGCCAGGCTGGTGACACCGAGCCGTGCCTTCTCCAGTCCCGAGGTGCGCAGGGTGCGCATGCCCTCTTTCTGGGCAATCGCCGCAATTTGCAGGGAGTTGGCCCCCTGCATGATCAATTTTGCGATATTTTCCGACATTAGCATGATTTCGTAGATGCCGACTCGCCCCTTGTAGCCACCGGAACACTCCTTGCAACCAACCGGTTTGAACAGTCGCAAGCCGGCTGCCAGCTGCTGTGGGGTAAAACCCAGTTCCAGCAGCTCGGCTTCCGGCACTACCTCCGGCGCCTTGCAGTGGTCACACAGCTTGCGGGCCAGCCGTTGGGCCATGATCAGGGTGACCGAAGAGGCGATATTGAAGGCGGGCACCCCCATGTTCATCATCCGGGTCAGGGTTTCGGCAGCCGAGTTGGTATGCAGGGTCGAGAGCACCAGGTGGCCGGTTTGTGCCGCCTTGATGGCGATCTCGGCGGTTTCGAGATCCCGTATCTCCCCCACCATCACCACATCTGGATCTTGCCGCAAGAAGGAGCGCAGAGCGCTGGCAAAGGTGAGCCCCGCCTTGGGGTTGACCTGTACCTGGTTGACGCCCGGCAGATTGATCTCCACCGGATCTTCGGCGGTGGAGATGTTTACCTCGGTGGTGTTGAGAATATTGAGGCCGGTATAGAGCGAGACCGTCTTGCCCGAGCCGGTGGGGCCGGTGACCAGTATCATCCCCTGCGGTTTCGAGAGGGCTCGCAGGTACTGTGCCTTCTGGCGGTCGTCAAAGCCAAGCTGCTCGATATTGAGGCGGGCCGCCGAGGAGTCGAGCAGACGGATAACGATCTTCTCCCCCCACATGGTGGGCAGGGTGTTGACCCGCATATCCATCGACTTGTTGCGCGACAGCTTCAATTTGATGCGGCCATCCTGCGGCAGCCGCCGCTCGGCGATATCGAGCCGCGCCATCACCTTGAGGCGGGCAGAGAAGCGGTTGGCCAGATTGACCGGCGGGGTAGCGATTTCGTGCAGAATCCCGTCGATGCGAAAGCGCACCCGATACTTGAATTCGTAAGGCTCGAAGTGCAGGTCGGAGGCGCCGCGCTTGATGGCATCCATCAGGATCTTGTTGATGTACTTGACGATGGGGGCATCGTCATCGGCGGTATTGACGCTCTCGTCCAGCCTGCTGCTCTCGTCGCTTACCTCGAGGTCGGAGATCTCGGCCTCGTCGATATCCTCCATGCCGAGGGCGTCGTTTTCGCTCTCCAGCAGCTTGCCGATCGCGGCGGTAAGCTTATTCTCCTCCACCAGCAGCGCCTCGGTATGAAGGCCGAAACTGAAGCCAAAGTCCTCCAGGGCCGAGACATTGGTCGGATCCGACATGGCGATATAGAGGGTGTGGCCCTGGGTATAGATGGGCAGGACGTGGTGCTTCTCAATCAGTTTCTGATTGAGGTACTTCTGCGGGATCTCGGCCAAATCGAAGGCGGCAAGATCCAGCAGAGGTACCCCATACTCCAGCTCGCAAAAATCGGCGAGCGCCTTGCTGTCGAGGATGTCGTTTTCAATCAGAAAGGTCACAAAGGGTTTGCGCTGGGCCTTGGCCTGGCTCAGATAGCGCTGGGAATCCTCTTCACTGATCAGTGAAGAGGCGGCCAGGCTTAACGCCAGGCCGCTATTAGGGCTAGAGGTCATGTGTTAATTAGCAAACACCTGCTGCAGCGCATGTGCCAGCAGCACCTGATGGATTGGGCGTCCAAACAACATTCCCAGTAGATGTTTCACCAACCAAAATATATGTATAGTTCGTGGATAAATTTTGAGAAGTTGCAGTTATTTGGAATTCAGCACCACCAGTGCCTGCAGCTAACACAACACTTGCTACGTTACCTGCGGCACTTGGTGCGGCAGGGATACCATTGGAGCCAGCTGCTTGACAGTTTGCTGCGTTACCTGTGCTTTGGAAGCACAATTCAACAGCAGTTTTCACTGGTCCAGTTGCAGCTATTACTTCAGAAAACTTTGCCTTTTGTGTGTATGTCTGATACGCCGGCAGCGCGACGGCGGCCAGAATGGCCACGATCGCGACCACGATCATCAATTCAATAAGGGTAAAGCCTGATTGTTTCTTCATTTTACTGTTCATGGAAAATATCCTTTTATCCTTGGTTCCTGGGAAGTGCCGGTGGAAAATCATCTGCACGTCAGTATCTTATCCGAGCTGTCAGGGGTGGCAACAGAGATTGTCCATTTTGTTAATCACACTTCTTTCATTTAGCAAAAACTTGATGCGTGTCATAAAAGAAGTGGCCTCCTATGACTCTTTCTGTGGCCGGATTAGGGTCCGTCTGTACACTCCTTTGCCGAGGGATCCTGCATAAAGAAAAGGCGCCTCTGGCGCCTTTTGCAAGTTGTTTGTCCGGTTATATCGAGTGTTTGCTCAAGCCTTTGTGGGGGCGTCTCACGGTTGGATAAAGCGCATGGAGAGATCGAGTGCCCGTACATGCTTGGTGAGCGCCCCGACAGAGATAAAATCGACGCCGGTGGCGGCAAACTCGGCCAGAGTATCCAGCGTCACATTGCCGGAGACCTCCAGCTTGGCGCGGCCCTGATTGATGGCGACCGCTTCCCGCATCATGGTCACGTTGAAGTTGTCGAGCATCACGATATCGGCCTTTGCCGCCAGCGCCTGTTCCAGCTCTGCCAGTGATTCCACTTCCACCTCCACCGGTTTGCCCGGATTGAGATGACGAGCCTCATTGATCGCTTCGGCAATGCCGCCACAGGCGAGGATATGGTTCTCTTTGATGAGGTAGGCGTCGTAGAGACCGATGCGGTGATTCTTGCCACCACCGCAGGTGACTGCGTACTTCTGGGCGGTGCGCAGCCCGGGGATGGTTTTGCGGGTGTCGAGCAGGCGGCAGTCAGTGCCCTCCAGCTCTGCCACATAGCGGGCGGTGAGGGTGGCGACGCCGGAGAGGGTCTGGACAAAGTTCAGCGCATTGCGTTCGCCGGTCAGCAGCAGGCGGGCAGGGCCATGGAGGCGGAACAGCTCCTGATTGGGGGAGAGCACTTCCCCATCCTGCACCTTCCACTCCACCTTCACTTCCCCACCGAGCTGGGCCTTCAGTTGCAGGAAGACTTCATCCACCCAGGGCTGGCCGCAGAATACTCCTGCTTCACGGGTGATGACCCGGGCGCTGGCCATCCGATCCGCCGGGATCAGCTGGGCGGTGATATCGGCGCTGGCGTCCGGTTGGTCCAGCGTGGTGAGGGCATCGCCCAGATCTTCGAGTAGTGCGGCGCGCACGGCGCGGCTGACATCCTGTTGAAACATGCCTTATTCCTGCAAGGGTCTGAGCAGCAGTTGCCGCTCCTTTTGAACCAGCTCCAGCCGACCGAGGGCGTTCATGCCAACCAGCACTTCGTCACCGTCTGCCGCCGGATTGATAAAGATGGCCAGATCGTACAAGGTCAATGGCCCCATCGCCAGCGTTTCGATGGTGCCGTTGCCGACCCGGATCTGTCCCGCGGCAGTATTGACCTGGCTGCTGCCATAAGCGGTCAGGCCGAGCCGCTCGGCAACCTGCTGCGGAATGGTGATGCGGGTTGCGCCGGTATCGAGCAGCAGTTGCACCGGCTGGCCGTTGATGGCACCCTCCAGACGATAGTGGCCGCTCTGGTCGGCCCGCAGCAACAGCTCGCCGCTGGCAGTGACACTTGGTTGGTTGCGGGAGTGAAAATAGAGGGTCAGCAGGCCCATCAAAGAGAGCCAGGCCAGTAACCACATCCAGCGAGCCGTGTGCTGCATACTCCATCCATATCGAGCGGAAGATGACTCAGCCTAACATACCACTTCCCATTGATTCAGTGAGTTGGTGCCGGGTTGCCTATCAGGTATCTTCGTTTTCTCGCCATTTATCAGCCAACTCGAGTAGCCGATGACTCAACTCGCTTCGCAACCTTGTTTCTCTATCGATGCCGCAGGCTGGTGCCAGCAGGCGCGCCGGGTGCCTTCTCCCCATTACAACGAACGGGCAGCGCCGGATGATATCTCCCTGCTGGTGGTGCATGGCATCAGCCTGCCGCCGGGGGAGTTTGGTGGCCCCTTTATCGACGATCTCTTTATGGGGCGACTCGACCCTGAGGCTCACCCCTATTTTGCCGGTATCCATCAGCTGCGAGTCTCGGCCCACTGCCTGATCCGCCGTGATGGCGAGCTGGTGCAGTATGTGCCGTTTGGCGCGCGCGCCTGGCATGCGGGAGTATCGAGCTGGCAGGGGAGGGAGGCATGCAATGACTTCTCCATCGGCATCGAGCTGGAAGGGACCGACGAGACCCCCTATACCGAGGCTCAATACCGGGCGCTCGTGGGGCTCACCCGAGCCATCTCGGAGCGCTATCCGGCGATTACCCACGAAAAAATTGTCGGCCATTGCGACATCGCGCCAGGGCGCAAGACGGATCCCGGAGCCAGTTTCCAGTGGGATTACTACCGGCAACTACTAAACAGCTAAAGTAAATATTCAAATTTAGTTTGGATTTTAAAATCAATGGCTTGCCCATCTGGCAGGCCATTTTTGTCTCTGGTTGCGCAAATGTTATTTGTGAGCGAAGTCAAGAATATTGGTCAGACCATTTTCTATGAGCTAAATCATGTTTCCCCTGCTTTACCTCTTAAGTGGCAGGGCTGATTCTTGACTCAGATCATCTTTTGAGTGGACTTTTCAAAAGGCCTCTGCTAATTTTCGCCCCATCCATGAAATTGGTAATACCAATTTAACAAAGTAGCCTCATGCCCTATCGCAAGATTACGCAACCCAAGTTGGCCGACTCCATTGTCGCCGAGCTGGAACAGATGATTCTGGAAGGCAGCCTGCAGCCGGGACAGAAATTGCCTCCCGAGCGGGAACTCGCCATCCAGTTTCAGGTATCGCGCCCCTCCCTGCGCGAAGCCATCCAGCGACTGGAAGCGCGCGGATTGCTTTATCGCCGTCAGGGCGGCGGCACTTATGTGCAGAATGCCCTGAGCAAGGGGATCGCCGATCCTCTGTTCGAACTGCTCAGTACCCACCCGGAAGCCCAGTATGACCTGCTGGAGTTTCGCCACGCGCTGGAAGGCATCTGTGCCTACTACGCGGCCTTGCGGGGAACCGGGTCTGATTTCGAGCGTATTCGTCAGGTGCAAACCACTATCGAAGAGGCGGGCCAGCTGGGCTCGCTGGTGGCCGAATCGGCAGCCGTGACCCAGTTCTATCTGGCGGTGGCCGAGGCGTCCCACAACGTGGTGCTGCTGCACCTGCTGCGGGCCATGAGCCCGATGCTCGAACAGAACATTCTGCAGAATAACGAGATTTTGAATCGCCGCCCGGGAGTGGTAGCCAAGATACGTCGCCATCGCGCGAATCTGATCGAGGCTATTCTTTCGGGGGCTCCGGAGCGGGCCAGAACAGCTTGTCATGAGCATCTGGCCTTTATCGAGGACACCTTGTTGGATATGCAGAGGGAAGACAGCCGGATCCAGCGATCCATGCGTCGGATCCGTCAGCAGGAAAACTAATCCCACAAGGCTTTATTGTCGAATGCTTGCGCCCTTCGCCGTGCAATGCCGTGCAATCACAACAACATAGGAACCAGCCATGTCTGATATCCTGAAGAACGATGTGGACCCGATAGAAACGCTGGAGTGGCTTGCCTCTCTGGAATCCCTGCTGCGTGAAGAGGGTCCGCAACGCGCTCAGTTCATCCTTGAACAGTTGGCCGAGAAAGCCCGCGCAAGCGGTGTGGACGTGGCTGCCAAGGCAAATCGCGATTACATCAACACCATCCCGTCCAGCGATGAGCCGGACTACCCGGGTGACCTGGAGATGGAACGCCGCATTCGCGCCATCATCCGCTGGAACGCCATGATGATCGTGCTGCGCGCCTCCAAGAAAGACCTGGACCTGGGTGGTCACATGTCTTCCTTCGCTTCTTCTGCGACCATCTATGATGTCTGCTTCAACCACTTCTTCCGTGCTCGCAACGAGAAGGATGGTGGCGATCTGGTTTACTTCCAAGGTCACATTTCCCCGGGCATCTATGCTCGCGCCTTTGCTGAGGGTCGTCTGACCGAAGAGCAGCTGGACAACTTCCGTCAGGAAGTGGACGGCAAGGGTCTGCCTTCCTATCCGCACCCGAAACTGATGCCGGACTTCTGGCAGTTCCCGACCGTCTCCATGGGTCTGGGCCCCATCGCCGCCATCTATCAGGCTCGCTTCCTGAAGTACCTGACCGACCGTGGCATCAAGGATTGCTCCGAGCAGACCGTTTACGCCTTCCTGGGTGACGGCGAGATGGACGAGCCGGAAGCCAAAGGTGCCCTGACTGTTGCCGTGCGTGAAAAGCTCGACAACCTGGTATTTGTGGTTAACTGCAACCTGCAGCGTCTGGATGGTCCGGTTGTCGGTAACGGCAAGGTCATCAACGAGCTGGAAGGCCTGTTCGCTGGCGCCGGTTGGGACGTGACCAAGGTTATCTGGGGTCGCAAGTGGGATGAGCTGCTGAAGAAAGACACTTCCGGCAAGCTGATCCAGCTGATGAACGAGACTGTGGACGGTGACTACCAGACCATGAAGTCCCGCGACGGTGGCTACATCCGCGAGCACTTCTTCAACCGTTATCCGGAAACTGCCGCGCTGGTCAAAGACATGACCGACGAGGAGATCTTCGCTCTGAACCGCGGTGGTCACGATCCTCGCAAACTGTTCGCTGCATTCAACAAGGCGACCCAGACCAAGGGCAAGCCGACCGTTATTCTGGCCAAGACCATCAAGGGTTACGGTATGGGTGAAGCGGCCGAAGGCAAGAACATCGCTCACCAGGTCAAGAAGATGGAGCTGGACTCCGTGCGTCACCTGCGTGACCGCTTCAACCTGCCGGTGGCCGACGAGCAGCTGGCCGATCTGCCGTACCTGAAGATCGAAGAGGGCAGTGAAGAGCACAAGTACCTGCATGCTCGTCGTGCAGCCCTGAAAGGCTATCTGCCGACCCGTCTGCGCGAAAGCACCACCAAGCTGGAAATCCCGGCGCTGGATGCCTTCGGCCCGCTGTTGGGCGAGCAAGCGCGCGAAATCTCCACAACCATGGCGTTCGTGCGTTCCCTGAACGTGATGCTGAAAGACAAGTCCATCGGCAAGCGCATCGTTCCGATCCTCGCTGACGAAGCCCGTACCTTCGGTATGGAAGGTCTGTTCCGCCAGATCGGTATCTACAGCCCGCACGGTCAGCAGTACACCCCGCAAGACCGCGACATCGTCTCCTACTACAAGGAAGACAAGCAGGGTCAGGTTCTGCAAGACGGTATCAACGAGCTGGGCGCCATGTCCTCCTGGCTGGCTGCTGCGACCTCTTACAGCACCAACGATTGCCCGATGATCCCGTTCTACATCTACTACTCCATGTTCGGCTTCCAGCGGATCGGCGACATGGCGTGGGCAGCCGGTGACCAGCAAGCCCGTGGCTTCCTGCTGGGTGCAACCTCCGGTCGTACTACCCTGAACGGCGAAGGTCTGCAGCACGAAGATGGTCACAGCCACATCCTGGCGAACACCATCCCGAACTGCATCTCTTACGACCCGTCCTATGCCTATGAAGTGGCGGTGATCGTACAGGACGGCCTGCGCCGCATGTACGGTGAGAACCCGGAGAACGTGTTCTACTACATCACCACCCTGAACGAGAACTACGCCATGCCGGCCATGCCGGAAGGCGCCGAGGAAGGCATCCGCAAGGGTATCTACAAGCTGGAATCCGTCGCCGGTGCCAAGGCGAAAGTTCAGCTGCTGGGTTGTGGTTCCATCCTGGGTCACGTGCGCAAGGCTGCCCAGATCCTGGCCAGCGAGTACGGCATCGGTTCCGATGTGTTCAGCGTCACCTCCTTCAACGAGCTGGCTCGTGACGGTCAGGACGCGGATCGCTGGAACATGCTGCACCCGACCTCTGAAGCGCGTGTTCCCTACATCGCTCAGGTACTGGGTTCCGAAGCCACCATCGCTGCGACCGACTACATGAAGTCCTTCGCCGATCAGGTTCGCGCCTTCGTTCCGACCGAGAACTACCGCGTGCTGGGTACCGACGGCTACGGCCGTTCCGACAGCCGTGCCAACCTGCGTCGTCACTTCGAAGTGAACGAGTTCTACGTGGTGGTTGCTGCTCTGACCGAACTGGCCAAGCGCGGCGAGGTAGACAAGCAGGTTGTGGCCGACGCCATCGCCAAGTACGGCATCGATGCCGACAAGGTCAACCCGCTGTACGCGTAAGTGGATCAAGGGTCGCGCCGTCATGCGGCGTGACCCTGCCAGGATTTAAAACGGTTAACGCGAGATGTGCGTGGCGGCATCAACCAGTCACGCGGATCGACGCAAGAGGATAAAGCACAATGTCCAAACAGATTATGGTGCCGGATATCGGCGCCGATGAAGTTGAAGTCACCGAGATTATGGTGGCCGTGGGTGACAAGGTCGAGCTGGACCAGTCCATCATCGCGGTAGAAGGCGACAAGGCCTCCATGGAAGTACCGGCCCCGTCTGCCGGTATCGTTAAAGAGATCCTGATCAAGGTAGGCGACAAGGTTGCCACCGGTTCCCAGATCATGATCTTCGAAGCCGAAGGCGCTGCCGCCCCTGCTGAAGTTGCTGCACCGGCTGCCGCTGCTCCGGCCGCCGCACCTGCCGCTGCCGTGCGCAAAGATGTGCACGTACCGGACATCGGTGACGACGAAGTGGACGTGACTGAAATCATGGTTGCCGTGGGCGACATGGTTGAAGCTGACCAGTCCATCATTGCCGTGGAAGGTGACAAGGCCTCCATGGAAGTGCCAGCGCCGTTTGCCGGTCGCGTGGTCGAGATCAAGGTTGCCGCTGGTGCCAAGGTCTCTACCGGTTCTCTGGTGATGGTATTTGAAGTGGCTGGCGCTGCGCCTGCTGCCGTTGCTGCTCCGGCTCAAGCTGCCGCGCCCGTGGCTGCTGCCCCGGTTGCCGCTGCTGCCAAAGAGGTCAACGTACCGGATATCGGTGGCGACGAAGTGGAAGTCACCGAGATCATGGTTGCCGTGGGTGACAAGGTTGAAGCTGACCAGTCCCTGATCGCCGTGGAAGGTGACAAGGCCTCCATGGAAGTGCCTGCGCCGTTCGCCGGTGTGGTCAAAGAGATCAAGGTGAAGGCGGGTGACAAGGTCTCCACCGGTTCCCTGATCATGGTATTCGAAGTGGCTGGCGCAGCTCCTGCTGCCGCGCCGGTTGCTCAAGCTGCCGCTCCGGTCGCCGCTGCCCCTGTTACTGCTGCTCCGGCTCCGGTTGCTCAGGCTGCTGCCGCTGCGACCGATTTCGTTGCCAACGACGCTTATGTACACGCCTCTCCGGCGGTACGCCGTCTGGCGCGCGAGTTCGGCGTCAACCTGGCCAAGGTGAAAGCCTCCGGTCGCAAGGGTCGCATCGTCAAAGAAGACGTGCAAGCCTACGTGAAGGATGCCATCAAGCGTGCCGAGTCCGCTCCTGCCTCTGCTGGCGTAGCCGGTGGCAACGGTCTGGGCGTCCTGCCGTGGCCGAAAGTAGACTTCAGCAAGTTCGGTGATGTGGAAGAGGTCGAGCTGACCCGCATCCAGAAGATCTCCGGTCCGAACCTGCACCGCAACTGGGTCATGATCCCTCATGTCACCCAGTTCGACGAAGCCGATACCACCGAGCTGGAAGCGTTCCGCAAAGAGCAGAATGCGATGCTCGAGAAGCAGAAGGCAGACGTGAAGATCACCCCGCTGGTGTTCATCCTGAAAGCCGCCGCCAAGGCGCTGGAAGCCCACCCGCGCTTCTGCAGCTCCCTGTCCGAAGATGGCAGCAAGCTGATCATGAAGAAGTACATCCACATCGGTGTGGCGGTAGATACCCCCAACGGTCTGGTTGTGCCCGTGGTGCGCGATGTTAACAAGAAGGGCATCATGGAGCTGTCTCGCGATCTGGCCGAGATCTCCAAGAAAGCCCGTGCCGGCAAGCTGACCGCTGCCGACATGCAGGGCGGTTGCTTCACCATCTCCAGCCTGGGTGGCATCGGCGGTACCAGCTTTACCCCGATCGTCAACGCGCCGGAAGTGGCCATCCTCGGTGTTTCCAAGTCCGAGATGAAGCCGAAGTGGAACGGCAAAGAGTTCGCGCCGCGCCTGATGCTGCCGCTGGCTCTGAGCTACGACCACCGGGTGATCGATGGTGCCGATGGGGCTCGCTTCATCACCACCATGAACGGTGTGCTGTCCGACATTCGTCGACTGGTCCTGTAAGTGAGAGGGCGGGCCCAGAGCCTGCCCTTTTTACTTCTCATTTCATTAACATGATCGTAAACTTGCCCCGTTTTTTTCACGGCTGCAGCCACCCGTTTCGGTATAAGACTGCGCTGTCCGGGGATATAAGAACGACAAAGAGGTCATGATGAGTAAAGAAATCAAAACCCAGGTCGTAGTACTGGGTGCTGGCCCTGCCGGTTATTCCGCTGCTTTCCGTGCAGCCGATCTGGGTCTGGATACTATTATCGTCGAGCGTTACTCCACCCTGGGTGGCGTCTGCCTGAACGTGGGCTGCATCCCCTCCAAGGCGCTGCTGCACGTTGCTAAAGTGATTGAAGAAGCCAAAGCGCTGGCCGAGCACGGCATCGTCTTCGGTGCACCGCAGACCGACATCGACAAGATCCGTCTGTGGAAAGAGAAGGTTATCAACCAGCTGACCGGCGGTCTGGCTGGCATGGCCAAGATGCGTAAAGTTCAGGTTGTTAACGGCTTGGGTAAATTTACCGGCCCGAACACGCTCGAAGTGACCGGGGAAGACGGCAAGACTACCGTGACCTTCGACAACGCCATCATCGCGGCCGGTTCCCGTCCGGTGAAGCTGCCGTTCATTCCCCACGATGACCCGCGCGTATGGGACTCTACCGATGCGCTGGAGCTGAAAACCGTTCCCGGCAAACTGCTGGTTATCGGTGGCGGCATCATCGGTCTGGAGATGGGTACCGTTTATTCCTCTCTGGGTTCCGAGATCGACGTGGTGGAATTTGCTGACCAGCTGGTTCCGGCTGCCGACAAAGACATCGTCAAGATCTACACCAAGCGTGTGGCCAAGAAATTCAACATCATGCTGGAGACCAAGGTCACTGCAGTTGAAGCGCGCGAAGACGGCCTGTACGTCTCCTATGAAGGCAAGCACGCTCCGGCCGAGCCGGTTCGTTACGACAACGTGCTGGTTGCCGTAGGTCGTGTGCCGAACGGCAAGATGCTGGATGCCGAGAAGGCTGGCGTTGCCGTGACCGAGCGCGGCTTCATCGAGGTGGACAAGCAGCTGCGTACCAACGTGGCGCACATCCACGCCATCGGTGACATCGTGGGTCAGCCGATGCTGGCACACAAAGGTGTTCACGAAGGTCACGTTGCCGCCGAAGTCATCGCCGGCAAGAAGCACTACTTCGACCCGAAAGTGATCCCGTCCATCGCCTACACCGAGCCAGAGATGGCATGGGTTGGTCTGACCGAGAAAGAGGCCAAGCAACAGGGTCTGAACTTCGAAGTTGCTACCTTCCCGTGGGCAGCTTCCGGCCGCGCCATTGCATCCGATTGCTCCGACGGCATGACCAAGCTGATCTTCGACAAGGAGAGCGGTCGCGTCATCGGTGGTGCCATCGTGGGTACCAACGGTGGTGAACTGCTGGGTGAAATCGGTCTGGCCATCGAGATGGGTGCTGACGCCGAAGATATCGCGCTGACCATCCACGCTCACCCGACTCTGCACGAGTCCGTGGGTCTTGCTGCCGAAGTGTTCGAAGGCTCCATCACCGACCTGCCGAACGCCAAGGCCAAGAAGAAAAAGTAATCTTCTGCCATCTTCATGAAAAAGCCGCTCATTTGAGCGGCTTTTTGTTTTCGGGTTTGGCTAAGAGGTTAGCAGCGCCCCTTCTTGGCCTGACCGGGCGGGCAGAAGGTGCCATAACCGCCACCACTGCCGTCACTGACCCGGATCCGGGTATCGTCTACGCTCACGTCGGCGCCGTGTACTCGTACCGGCCCGCTGCTGCAGGCGCTGAGCACTCCCCCCAGCAATATCATTACGATCAGCTTGCCCATAACTCCTCCTCATATTTCCCTGATTATGAGGCATTTCGAGAGCCGCATAACGGCGGTTGAATGGCCGTGCGTCACCGTTTGCCGTGGCTATGACAGAGGGCGCCGCAGCGCCCTCTGGTGAGTCTTCATAAGTGGGATGCAGACTACAGACGGAAGTTGCCGACCAGCTTGTCGAGTTGACCGGAGAGCTGCTGCAGGCTGCGGCTGGACTCGGTCAGCTGGTGGGCAATGTCGGCGGTCTCCATGGTGAGCTGGTTGATGTCCTCTACGTTACGGTTGATCTCGCCCACTACGCTGGATTGTTCCTCGGTGGCGGTGGCGACCTGGATATTCATGTCGTTGATCTGGGTGATGTGGGCGGTGATCTGGCCGAGGGCGGCGTTGGCCTCATCGGCTTGGCTCACTACCTCCAGACTCTGGTTGCGCCCCTGTGCCATGGCGCTGACGGCGCGGGCACTCTGCTCCTGCAAGCGGTTGATCATCCCCTGGATCTCGGCGGTCGAGGCGGCGGAGCGGTTGGCCAGATTGCGCACCTCATCTGCCACCACGGCGAAACCGCGACCCTGTTCACCGGCCCGTGCGGCCTCGATGGCGGCGTTCAGTGCCAGCAGGTTGGTCTGCTCCGAGATGCTGCGGATGGTTTCGAGGATGCTGCCGATGGAGTCGGTCTGGCTTGCCAGCGACTCGATAACCCCTGCCACCTGCTCAATCTCGCCGGAGAGGCCGACGATGCCGTGGCGCGCCTGCGCTACCACTACTGCCCCTGCATCGGCCTGATCGTTGGCCTGTCTGGCTACTTCTGCTGCCAGCGAAGCGTTACCGGCGATCTCGCTCACCGTGGCCCCCATTTCGTGGATAGCGGTGGCCACCTGCACGGTGCGATCGCGCTGGGCAGTACAGTTGTGCTGGGTCAGCTGTGCCTTGTTGGCCACCTCGTTGGCGGTGGCCGCGAGCTGGCGGGAGTTCTCCGCCACCTGCTCGATGGAGCCGTGGATCTTGGCGACGAAGTTGTTGAAGCCGGTCGCAACCTGACTCAGCTCGTCACGTCCTTCCACCTTGAGGCGCTGGGTAAGATCCCCATCGCCGCTGCCCAGCTCCTTGAACAGGCGGGCCAGTTCGTTGAGCGGGCGGCTGACCGAGCCTGCCAGCAGCATCCCCATCAGCCCCATGGCAAGGGCAATCACCAGCGAGATCATCAGGATCTCGTTGCGGGTCTGATCCAGCTCGGCATAGATCTCGGCTTCTGGCACCTGGGCCACCAGATACCAGTCGAGCAGCGGGATATAGCTGCTGGCCAGTACCATGGGCTCGCCATTGACTTCGGCGTTGATGACGGCAAAGGGACGTTTGGCCAGCAGGCTGCCGGTATCACCGCTGGCGATGCCGCCCAAGGTATCGCGTTCGATACGGTTGGCCTCGGGGTGCAGCTTCACCTTGCCGCTGCCATCGACCATAAAGACGATGCCGCTCTCTTCCAGCCGGAAGTTGGAAACCATGGTCACCATGGTATCGAGGGATTTGGCAAAGCCGGCCAGCCCGCGCCCGTTGAGCTGCTGGAAGTTGACGAACAGCTTCACCTCGCCGTTGCTCTCGCGGAAGATGCTGAGGGTCATCTCCTTCTGGCTCTTGGTGTAGTCATAGAACCAGGCGTCCTGCGCTGGGGTCAGGTTGCGCAGAAAGCCATCCTGGTTGTAGTAGGCTGCGGTCTGGCGATCGGCGAAGGAGGCCGTCACCAGACCATACTGGTTGGCCACATCCTTGAGCTGGTTGATGAGGATCGGCTCCTGCTCTTTGGGCATGCCCCGATCCACCCAGTCGAGAATGAAGCGGTCGGTGGCCAGTTGGCGGGCGGCCTGGGCGATGCCGTGGAGATCCTGTTCAATCTCCTTGCTGATCCGCTGGGTCAGGTTGGGGAGCTCCTGCTCGAACATCCGGTTTTCGATCAGTTGCTGGGCCGAGCGTTGACTGAAGTAGCCTACCAGCAGGCAGGAGACGACCACGGCCAGGGTGACCGTGGCCAGTATTTTCTGTTTAAGAGTGAGGGTTGCCAGCATAAAGGTGCTCAAAAGGTTGAGATTGACGACGCTCATATTAGCGGCAGCGCGGCGCTACCCATGAGGCTTGCAGCCCTTTATTTGCGGATTACGTTTGCGCTCACAGGGGCGGCGACTCGCCCCTTCGCCATGCAGCACAGGCGGGAGGCGGATTGACGGTTGCGCTAACTGCCGGGCCCCTTATAGTAGAGGCCATCCTTGGTGACTGACCCTCTGAATAATATGGAAAATATGATGCGCAGCTTAGGTGCGGGATGGACCCGTCTGCTTTTGGTGATGCTGGCGGCCTGCCCGCTGCTGGCTGTGGCGGCACAGGGGGAGCGCCCGAAAATTGCGGTGGTGCTCAGCGGCGGCGGTGCCAAGGGATCGGCCCATATCGGCATCCTCAAGGTGCTGGAGCAGAAACGGATTCCGGTCGACATCATAGTCGGCACCAGCATGGGCTCTTATGTGGCGGGGATGTACGCCATGGGGCTCAGTGCCGAGGAGGTGGAGCGCACTACCCTGGCCATCGACTGGAACAAGGGCTATCAGGACAAGGTGGGCCGCGACGAGCTGTCGTTGCGTAAAAAGCAGCAGAACGAGCAGTATCAGCTGCGCACCGATATCGGGGTGAATGGCGACACCACCCAGCTGCCGGACGGTTTTTTCCAGGGCCAATCCATGGCCAGCCTGCTGCGGGGGGCCACCTCCAACCTGCCGGTACAGGAGAGCTTCGACGATCTCCCCATTCCCTACCGCGCCATGGCGACCGACATGGAGACGGTCACCCCCTTTGTGCTGGATCACGGCAGCCTGGCCAAGGCAATGCAGGCCTCCATGTCCATTCCCGGTGCCCTCAAGCCGGTGGAGTGGGAGGGGCACATCCTGGCGGACGGCGGTAGCGTCAACAACATGCCGGTGGATGTCGCCAAGGCAATGGGGGCCGACGTGGTGATCGCGGTGGATATCGGTGCCAAGCTGCGTACCCGTGAATCACTCAAGTCAGGGTTGGCGATGATCGACCAGCTCACCACCTACATGACCCAGGTGGGTACCGACAAGCAGAAGGCGCTGATGGGGCCGAAAGACATACTGATCGCTCCCGAGTTTGGCGATATGGGGATCGCCGACTTTGCCCGCATGCCGGAGGGGATCAAAATGGGTGAGGCGGCGGCGTACAAGGCGTCGCTGCAACTCGATAAGCTGTCGCTCACCAAGGCGCAGTACAACGCCTATCGCAACCAGAAGCTGAGCCGCCGTGCCGAGCGAAGTGGTCAACCCGCCTACTTCATCGACAAGGTGGAGATCATCAACAAGTCGCGCCTCTCCGACGAGACGGTGCACGCCATGCTGAAGGTTCGGCCGGACAAGATCCAGACCAACGAGAGTCTGGAGGCTGGCATTCGCCGCCTCTATGCGCTGGAGTCGTTTGACCGCATCACCTATGAAGTGGAGGAGCGCGATGGGGAGAACGTGCTGGTAGTGGATGCCAGCGAGAAGAACTGGGGGCCTGGTTACCTCAACTTCCAGTTCGGTTTCACCGATGACTTCGAGAATACCTCCAACTACAACGTCGGCATGTCCTACACCCTCACCAACGTCAACGAGTGGGGGGCCGAGTGGTTGACCGAGGCATCACTGGGCACGGCCAAACATATCAAGACCGACTTCTATACACCGCTGGAGCCCTCCCAGACCTTCTATGGCGAGGCGAGCCTAGCCTATGACCAGACCCAGAGAAGCCTCTTTAATCCGGATCCGGACGAACCGATATTTACCTATCTCGATACCGAGTACTCCTTCTTCAGCGCCGATCTGGCGGTCGGCTGGAATCGTCAGCCCTGGAGCCGCCTGTCTATGGGGCTGGAAGGGCAGACGGGCAGTATCGAGATCAAAAACTTCAAAGAGCTGCAAGGGGATGCCACGGCGTGGGGCCCCTATGTCCGCTTTGAACACGACAATCTGGATAGCCGCTATTTCCCCTATCAGGGGGTGAAGTGGGATATGAAACTGGGCCACTCCCACGTCAGTGTGGATGGACTCGAGTCGGCAGATGGCCGCAGTGAAGGCTGGAATTATCAACTCTCCATGATCAAGCCCTGGTCATGGGACAGGCACAGCCTCAACCTGATCCTCGAAGGGGGTGGCTCGGGCAGTGAAGAGGTGGTGCCACTGCATATTCAGGATCTGGGCGGGCTGTTCCGCCTCTCCGGTTTCCAGCGCTACCAGCTGAGCGGTCGCTACAGCCTGTTTGGTGGCCTGCGTTACATCTATCGGGTGGCAGACAATGACTTCGGTGCCCTCAAGATGCCGCTCTATCTGGGCGGATCTCTGGAGCAGGGCGGGGTCTGGAACAAGGGGGAGGATATCAGTCTGGAGAGCTCGTTTACCGCCGGGTCGCTTTATGTCGGGGTGGAGAGCTTCCTCGGCCCTGTGTTCCTCGGCTACGGCATGGCGGAGGGGGGCAATGACGTCTTCTATCTGCAATTGGGCAGTACGTTCGAATAATGCCGAAATGATGCCAATTTGTTAACTCTGATTGATGACGTTCAATTAATTATCAAAAAATACCAGCCTGTTTAATTGGTTATGATTTTGTGGTGAATGAGTAAACAGGGTTTGGATTTTAATTAGTCGTTAAAACTTATATAGTGGGGAGCACCCTACGGGGTGTCCCGCAAGGACGATCGCCGCGAGCCTGGGCGAACCCCAAAAAAAGACCAAAGAGGAATTAGTCGTGCTTGAAACATACCGTAAACACGTCGCAGAACGTGCCGCCGAGGGCGTGGTCGCCAAACCTCTGGATGCAGAGCAGGTCGCTGCCCTGGTTGAACTGCTCAAGAACCCGCCCGCTGGCGAAGAAGACTTTCTGAAAGAGCTGTTGTCCTCCCGTATTCCCCCCGGTGTTGATGAAGCGGCCTATGTCAAAGCCGGCTTCCTCACCGCCGTCGCCAAGGGCGAAGCCCACTCTCCCATCCTGACTGCCGCCGAAGCTGTCGAGCTGCTGGGCACCATGCAGGGTGGTTACAACATTCAGCCGCTGATCGACCTGCTGGATCACGCCACTCTGGCGCCGCTTGCCGCCAAGGGGCTCTCCCACACCCTGCTGATGTTTGACTCCTTCCACGACGTGGAAGAGAAGGCCAAGGCGGGCAATGCCCACGCCAAACAGGTGATGCAATCCTGGGCTGATGCCGAGTGGTTCCTCTCCCGCCCGGAGCTGGCCGAGAAGATCACTGTCACCGTGTTCAAGGTGACCGGCGAAACCAATACCGACGACCTCTCTCCGGCACCGGACGCCTGGTCCCGCCCGGACATTCCGCTGCACGCCCTGGCAATGCTGAAAAATGCCCGTCCCGGCATTACCCCGGACAAGGATGGCGCCGTCGGCCCCATCAAGACCATCGATGCCCTGAAAGAGAAAGGCTTCCCGCTGGCCTACGTGGGTGACGTGGTCGGTACCGGCTCTTCCCGTAAATCCGCCACCAACTCGGTGCTCTGGTTCATGGGCGACGACATTCCGTTCGTGCCGAACAAGCGTGCTGGCGGTGTCTGTCTGGGTGGCAAGATTGCCCCGATCTTCTTCAACACCATGGAAGATGCCGGCGCTCTGCCTATCGAAGTGGACGTCTCCAAGCTGGAAATGGGCGATGTGATCGACATCTACCCCTATGCCGGCAAGATCTGCAAACACGGCACCGAACAGGTGCTGGCGCAGTTTGAACTGAAAACCGACGTGCTGATCGACGAAGTGCGCGCCGGTGGCCGTATCCCGCTGATCATCGGCCGCGGCCTGACCGACAAGGCCCGCGAAGCGCTGGGGCTGCCGTTCTCCACCGTATTCCGTCGCCCGCAGCCGGTGGCCGATACCGGCAAAGGCTTCACCCTGGCCCAGAAGATGGTGGGCAAGGCGTGCGGCGTGAAGGGCATTCGCCCCGGCACCTACTGCGAGCCCAAGATGACCACGGTCGGCTCCCAGGACACCACGGGCCCGATGACCCGCGACGAGCTCAAAGATCTGGCCTGCCTCGGCTTCTCCGCCGATCTGACCATGCAGTCCTTCTGCCACACTGCCGCCTATCCGAAGCCCATCGACGTACAGACCCACCACACCCTGCCGGACTTCATCATGAACCGCGGCGGTGTGAGCTTGCGTCCGGGTGATGGCGTCATCCACTCTTGGCTGAACCGCATGCTGCTGCCGGATACCGTGGGAACCGGTGGTGATTCCCATACCCGTTTCCCCATCGGTATCTCCTTCCCGGCGGGCTCCGGTCTGGTGGCTTTCGCCGCCGCCACCGGTGTGATGCCGCTGGACATGCCGGAGTCCGTGCTGGTGCGCTTCAAGGGCGAGCTGCAACCGGGCATCACCCTGCGTGATCTGGTCCATGCCATCCCCTATGCCGCCATCCAGAAGGGGTTGCTGACCGTCGAGAAAGCGGGCAAGAAGAACATCTTCTCCGGCCGTATCCTCGAGATCGAAGGTCTGCCGACCCTGAAAGTGGAACAAGCCTTCGAGCTGGCCGATGCCAGTGCCGAGCGTTCCGCTGCCGGTTGCACCATCAAGCTGGATAAAGAGCCGATCATCGAGTATCTGAAGTCCAACATCGTGATGCTGAAATGGATGCTCTCCGAAGGTTACGGTGACCCGCGCACCATCACCCGTCGCATCAAGGGGATGGAAGAGTGGCTGGCCAACCCGACCCTGATGGAAGCGGACAAGGATGCCGAGTATGCCGAGATCATCGAGATTGATCTGGCCACCATCAAGGAGCCGATCCTGTGTGCGCCGAACGATCCGGACGATGCCCGTCTGCTGAGCGACGTGGCTGGCGACAAGATCGACGAAGTGTTCATCGGTTCCTGCATGACCAACATCGGTCACTTCCGTGCCGCCGGCAAACTGCTCGAGAAGTATCAGGGCGAGCTGCCTACCCGCATGTGGATCGCGCCGCCCACCAAGATGGACAAGGATCAGCTGACCGAAGAGGGCTACTACGGCATCTTTGGTCGCGTCGGTGCCCGCATCGAGATCCCGGGCTGCTCCCTGTGCATGGGCAACCAGGCGCGGGTAGCGGAAGGGGCCTCGGTGGTCTCCACTTCCACCCGTAACTTCCCGAACCGTCTGGGTAAAGGTGCCAACGTCTATCTGGCCTCTGCGGAGCTGGCCGCCGTTGCCGCCATCCTCGGCAAGATCCCGACTGTGGCGGAGTACCTGCAGTATGCCAAGGCGCTGGATGCCACTGCGGCAGACACTTACCGCTACCTCAACTTCAACGAGATCGCCTCCTACACCAAGAAGGCCGATGCGGTGATCCTGCAGCAAGCCGTTTAACGGAGTTCTTGCGCGATTTGCGCGATAAGAAGCCAATAATGCCGCTTATTTACGCGGCATTATTTATTTGTGTGTTATTCACCGTCTTTTTTGAAGATTGTTTGCACGATCCTTGCTAGAGAGATCCAACCACCTGTTTGGTGGTTCGTTTTATAAACGCTTTGGGTTATGTTGTTCGGTTATGTGCGGTAATGATGAGGCATCGTTATCGAGGGAAAGTGGATATCTGTTCACTGGGTGCTTGCGTTGGCAGGCCTGACGAATTGCGGCGTGGTTCTTTATGTTTCTGTTCAGGATCGATCTCTCCCGAACCGGGTTACGCTTCGGCGGTGCCTTGCTGGTCTTTACCCTGCCGCTGCTGGTGGGAGCTTGGCTCATCCACAGCAATTATGTGCAGGAGCTGAAAGCGGAATCCAGCGCCTCGGCCCACAAGGCCAGAACCCTGATGGAGTCGATGCTGGATCATGCGGAGCAGGCCAACCGCTCCGTGCTGCCTCTGGTGAATGCTCCCTGTCGCGACAACCTGCTGGTGCTGCGCAAGAAGGTCGCCATCGAGCCCTTCCTGCGTTCGGTCAATCTGGTGCGAAACGGCATCATCAATTGCACCTCGCTGTTTGGTGAGGCCAATGATGCCGATGACGGCTCCATTTACACCGGCCGCAAGCTGCTGCTGATGAGTGGCAACCGGGTGCGGCAAAATCACCCGCTGCTGGTAGTGCGCACCGAGCAGGGCAAGGATGCCGCCTTGAGCGCCATCGACAGTACCCAGCTCAGCTTCATGCTCTCCATGAGCGGAAAATCCAGTGCGCTCTATCTGCAGGTGGGGTCTGCCTGGCTCAATGAGTCGGGCCGCTATCTGAGCGAGGCGCCCACCCTCCATCGCGGGATCAGCCAGGCCCTCACCTCATCCCATTATCCTTTCACCATCCATGCCGGTTATGCCATGCCGGTCTACTGGAAGTCGCTGTGGGCCGCGCGGCATGTGGCGCTGTCGTGGCTGGCGGTTTCCTCGCTTTTGCTGGCCTGGCTGGTGTGGTGGGTGCTGGGGCGGCCCGGCTCGCCAACAGATGAGTTGCGACGAGCCCTGCGGGCCAGGGAGTTTGTTCCCTATCTGCAGCCGCTGATTGCCAGCCACGACGGCAAGATGATGGGCGCCGAGGTGCTGATGCGCTGGGAACATGTCAATGAAGGAGTGATCCGGCCCGATCTCTTTATTCCGCAAGCAGAGGAGTCGGGACTGATCGTCCCCATGACCACCCATATCATGAAGCAGGTGGCGACAAGGTTGAACCGCTCTCAGGAGCAGTTGCCCGATGGGTTTCATATCAGCTTCAACATCAGCGCCGCCCATTGCCACGATTTTGCCCTGTTGGCCGAGTGCCGCGCCTTTCTCGGTCACTTCCTCCCCGGCAAGGTGGTACTGGTGCTGGAGCTGACCGAGCGGGAGCTGCTGATGTCAGATCCCCAGACCCTCTCCCTGTTCCGCCAGCTGGACGAGATGGGGGTCAAACTCGCCATCGACGACTTTGGTACCGGCCACTCCAGCCTGGCTTACCTGCAGCAGTTTCATGTGGATTACCTCAAGATCGACAAATCCTTTATCGCCCGCATCGGTACCGAGTCGCTCTCGGAGCATATCGTGGACAATGTGATCGATCTGGCGACCCGGCTCGGTCTGGCGCTGGTGGCGGAAGGGGTGGAGAGCGAGCGTCAGGCTGACTACCTCAGGGCCAAAGGGGTCGACTATCTACAGGGATACCTGTTTGCCCGCCCCATGCCGTTGCGCCAGTTCTGCGAGGAGCTGCTGCCGGAAGAAGCACAAACCCGCCAGCCAGATGGGGTGCGAGGCATCCCGAACGCCACCTGATCTATCGGTGACAGACGGGCGGCCACGCTCCCGTCTGGCAGGGTAGGGGAGTGCTCTCCCCCTATCCCCCCTCTAGTGCAGGGGCTTGTTTTCCATGCCTTGTGGCTCACTTTTCGGTAGAATCGGCGCTCATTTTGACGTCAGTAAAAGATGAGGCGCGGTATGACGGTTCAGTTCCAGGCATTTCACAGCATCAAGGCGATCGGTAATCGGGAGGTGCTGTTCAACTGGTCGAGAACCAATCCCCTCGGGGCGCTGGATCAGGTGTGGCGCCCGAAAAACCGCGACGAGCTGCAGGCGCTGCTGCGGGAACACCCCGAGCGCAAGCTGCGTCTTATCGGCTCCGGCCTCTCTTTTGAGCCCATTCACAGCGTCTATACCGAGGGCAGTCAGGCACTGCTGGTGGACTTGCACCACCTGCGCGGCCAGTTGGCGAAAACCGCCGATACCGTGACCTATCAGGCGGGGACGCCGCTCGATACCGTTTATGCCGAGCTGATCGCCATGGAGCGGATGCTGCCCGCATCCCCGGGCGTTATCGGCATCCAGACCCTGGGCGGCGCCCTCAGCACAGGTACCCACGGTCAGGGGCTGCACCAGTCTGCCCTCTGCGATGTGGTGGAGGCGATGACGGTGATGCTGGCCAATGGCGACATCATCCGGGTGGATCGCACCGATCCGCGCTTCGGCGCCTTCGTGATGGGGATGGGGATGCTCGGCATCCTGCTCGACGTCACCCTGCGCACCGTGCCAAATCGCATCATGCGCTGCACCAAGTTCACCACCGACTACCCCTTCCTGCTGGAGCACAACGAACGGCTCAACCGCGAGCACGGCTTTGTGAAGAGCTGGTGGTTTGCCTGGACCGGCGAGAGCCACATCTGGCTGGTGGATCCCGCCTCCGATGACGAGGTGGCCCGCTACCGCGCCGGTGGCAGCGAGCCGCTGCTGCTGGATGGCGATATCGACGCCCGCATGAACGCCACCATTGATGCCACCTTGCAGAAGATGGCGAAAGATACCAAGGATGAGGCGCTGGCCGGTGAGCACTTCGAGACGGTGCGCCGCTTCAAGGATGCCTCCGATCTGGTGGGCAACGTCTACCAGATCCTCTGCAAGGGGATCCCGGCACCTCAGATCAACTGTGAGGTGGCGGTGCCGCTTCATCGGATGAACGAGGCACTGGAGACCCTGCAGGCCTGGCAGCAGGCCAACCCGGGCGTGCTGCACTACCCCTTTATCCTGCGCTGTACCGGCCCTTCCGAGGCCTGGCTCAGCGCCGCTTATGGCCAGCCGGTCTGCTGGATCGGTTTTCTGGTCTATCTGGCGGCGGACGGCACCTTCGTCAACGGCTCCATGGAGCAGATGCGCGAGCTGCAACAACTGCTGGTGCCGCTCGGCGGCATTCCCCACTTCGGCAAACATCTGGCGATGGATCTCTACGACTTCCCGGCCCTGCTGCCGCGCTGGAACGACTTCGTGGCGTTGAAAGCCGAGCTCGACCCCTATGGCCGCTTTGAAAACCGCTGGCTCAGCGACCTGTTTGCCAACCGGTAAGGATCTGACATGACCGATATGCAAGATACCCGTATCCCAGTGACCCTGCTGACCGGCTTTCTCGGTAGCGGCAAGACCACCTTGCTCAATCACTGGGTCAAGCAGCCGGAGCTTGGTGAGTGCGCCGTGCTGATCAACGAGTTCGGCTCGGTGGGGCTGGATCACCATCTGGTGCAACAGGTGGATGAGCAGATGATGCTGCTCGACTCCGGCTGCATCTGCTGCTCGGTGCAGGGCTCTCTGGTGGAGGCGTTGCAGGGGCTCTTTATGAAGGCCATCCAGCGCAAGATCAAACCGTTCAAGCGGCTGATTATCGAGACCACTGGCCTCGCCGATCCGGCCCCCGTGTTCTTTACCCTGCGCGAAGAGGGCTTTATCGCCCAGCGCTACCGCTTCGATGGCACCGTTACTGTGGTGGATGCCGGTCATATCGAGCAGCAGTTGGCGGCCCAGTATGAGGCGGTGAAACAGGTGGCGCTGGCGGATCTGCTGGTGGTGAGCAAGGGGGATCTGGTGGAGGACCAACAGCTGGCGCGGGTCGAAGCCCAGCTGGCTGCACTCAACCCGGCGGCCCCGATCCAGCAGGTGACCAATGGCGAACTGTCGCCAGCAGTGCTGGAGAAGCTCGGCGCCTACAACGAAGCGGCCGGGCGTGATGTACGCCAGCTGCTGGCCTGGCTGCGCACCGAATCCCCCAGGCAGGGGCTGGCGTCACCGATACAACCAAAGATGCAGCCGTTCGCCGCCAAGGTTGGCACGGCGGCGCCCACCCACTTCGAGCACGGCAACATCGAAAGTTTCTCTTTGCGCATCGGTGAGCCGCTCAAGCCCTCTCGCCTCCTGGCCGCCATCGATGCGGTGCAGGCGCAGTATGGCGATGCCCTGCTGCGCCTTAAGGGGATCTTGCAGCTGGAAGGGGAGAGCCAGCCGGTGGTGATCCACGGCGTCCACGGCCAGCTCTATCCGCTGCAGGCGCTGGGCGACTGGCCGGAGGGCAAGGCCCAGTCCCGACTGGTGTTTATCGTGAAAAGTCAGGACAAGGCCGGTATCGAGCAGCTCTTTATGGCGACCCTCAAGGCCCCCGAGCCCACTCTCGAAGAGCGGCTCAAAGCCATGCTGGGTCAGCCCGACAACTGATTTGGTGCGTTGCAGCTCTCCTGTACCGGGTCAGGACGGCGGCGGTTGAACAACACGAACGCCACCGGCACAAAGTAGAACGAGAGCAGGGTCGCCAGCGCTGTGCCACCGGCGATGGCGATGGCAAAGGGGGGCCAGAAGCCGCCGCCCCCCAGCAATAGCGGGATGAAGCCGCCCACAGTGGTGATGGTAGTCGAGACGATGTGGCGGCTGCAACCGGCCACCAGATCGCGGATCTGCGGCAGATTGCCCTGTTGTGCCAGCGGGTCTGCCTTCAGCTCGGCCAGAATGACGATGGCGGCGTTGATGGCCAGCCCCATCAGTCCCAGCAGGGCGATGATCACCGTAAACCCGAAGGGGTACCCCAGCAGCCAGACCCACAGCAGCCCGAGCCCCGCCGACTGGATCGCCACCAGGGTGACGATGCCTGCCAGCCGGAACGAGTTGAAGCTGAGCACCAGCACGGCCACCAGCAGCACGGCGACCAGGCTGACATGGGCCATCAGATTACCCACCGATTCATCCCGTTTGGCGGCTTCTCCGCCAAACTCCAGTCGATAGCCCGGCGGCAACGCCAGCGCCTTGGCGGCCAGCCTCTCTTTGACCTGCTCCAGCACAGTTTGCGGCAGTACGCCGACCGCCAGATAGGCCTCCAGCACATTGACCCGCTCACCATCCCGACGGCTGATCTCCCCCCAGCTTGGCAGCAGCTCGGGAGTGGCCAGTGCCCGCAAGGTGAGATTGGCTACCCCTTGCTGGCCGGTGCCGGTGAGCGACAGCGGCACATTGAGCAGCGCATCCGGATCCTGACGCAAGGGCTCGGCCAGTCGCACCCGAACCGGGATTGACTCGGTGCCTTCCAGCACAGTGCCGCCCAACCTGCCATCCAGTGCGCCCGCCAGCCGGGAGGCAACATCGGTCAGGCTCATGCCTGCCAGTCGGGCGGCCTCCTCATCGACCTGCAACCAGAGTTTGGGGGCCCCTGCCTGCAAGGTGGCGCGGGTCTGCACCACGGCCGGGGTATTGGCGAGCAGATTGCGAAGCTCCTCTCCCAGACGGTGCAGCTGTTCAAGGTCGGGGCCAAACAGCCGCAGCTCGACCGGGGCATTGAAAGGCGGCCCCTGTTCCAGCTTGCGCACCAGGATCTGCGCTTCGGGAAATTTTGCATCGAGCCGCTGCTGCAGTTGTGGAATGAGCCGTTCGGCGGCATCGGCATCCTGCAGGGTGATCATCCCCTGGGCGTAATCGGCCCGCCCCTGTTTTCTGGGCACCAGGTTGTAGTAGAAGCTGGGGGCGTTGTCACCCACCACCCAATCCTGACGAACCAGCTCGGGGAGACTGGCCAGCTCGGCAGAGATCCCCAGTGCCAGCTCGCGGGTGCGCGCCAGGCTCGCCTGTGGGGAGAGGCTGGCCTCGATGTGGATCATGTCCCGGTCGGCAGGGGGAAAGAACTGTTCGGTGAGGCGGCCCGCCACCCAGAAACCGAGCAGGGGCAGCAGACTGACCAGCAGCAGGGTGCGCCAGGGGTGAGCCAGCGCCATGGCGATGCTCTGCTGGAAACGGGCGCACACCCGGGGCAGGTGCAAGCCATCCTGATACCAGCGTCCCCCCTGGTCACTGCCAATCCAGCGGGCTGCGAGGCCTGCCACCAGGGTGTGGGCGATGAGGTAGGATCCCAGCAGCGAGCAGATCACCGCCCAGGCGATGCCGCCGACAAACTCGCCCGCCGGGCCCGGCATCAGAATGATCGGCATAAAGGCGAGCATGGTGGTGAGGGTGGAGCCCAGCAGTGGCAGCCAGAGGTGGCCGATGGCTTCCAGTGCGGCGGCACTCATGGCCATGCCGTGACGGCGCTGATACTGCACCCGATCCGCCATGACGATGGCGTTGTCCACCATGATCCCGAGCGCCACCACCAGACCGGTGACCGACATCTGGTGAATGGGCAGATTGATCAGGTTCATGCAGGCGAATGAGAACGCCACGGTAAGCGGCAGCGACAGGGCCACGATAATGGCGGCCTTGACTCCCAAGGTCACCAGCAGCACGGCCACTATGATGAGGAAGCCCTGCACAATGTTGATGAGCAGGGTGTCGAGCCGCTGATCGGTATAACGCTGCTGATCGAAGCTGGTGACGAGGCCGATATTATCCGGCAAGTCCTGTTGCAGCTGGGCCAGCATGGTGTCGACCCGTGCCGACCAGAGGTCGATGCGGTGATCCTGTGCCATGCGCAGGCCGACCACCACGGCCCGCTCACCATTGGCAAAGGCCAGCTGGCTCTCCGGCTGGTGCAGGGTACGTCTTACCTCGGCCAGATCGCCAAGGCGCAGGGTCTGGCCCTGCTCGCCGGTGCGCAGCGGGATCTGGCGGATCCGCTCCAGGGTATCGAGGGCGCCACGGATCTCCACCTGAAAGCGATTGTGGCTGCCTTGCAACTCCCCGGCGGCCACTTTGGCATCGGCACCGTTCAGCGCCTGGGCAAGCTGTTCGCCACTCATGCCGCTGGCACTGAGGGCGAGGGGATCGAACCGCACCTCGATCTCCTCCTGTGGTGCCCCGACCCGCTCGACGTATTCGGTACCCGGCAGCTGGCGAGCCCGGCGTTCCAGCTCGGCGCTGTAGCGGGCGAGGCGATCCAGCTGCGGCTGGCCCGGCCCGCGCCAGACCACATTGACCAGCCGGGTGAAGGGGTAGCCTTTCTCATCATCCAGCTTGGGGGCACTGGCGCCGGCTGGTAGCACGGCGGCCAGATCTGCCAGCCGATCTCGGACTCTGGACCAGACGGGCTCGACATCGCTGACCTCATCCTTGAGCTCCAGATTGATGATGGAGAGACCGGGGCGAGAGCTCGACTCGATCAGCTTGATCTCGCTCTGGGCCCGCAGCCGGTTCTCGATGGGCTCGCTCACCAGCGCCTCCACCCGCTCGGCGCTGGCCCCGGGGAAGTGGGTAACCACGCTGGCAAAACGGCTGGTGAGCTGGGGATCTTCGGTTCTGGGCAGGGTCTGCAATGCCGCAAGGGCGGCCGTCAGCAGCAGCGCGACCGTCAACAGCAGCAGGCGGCCATTCTCGATAAACGGGCGGATCATGACTGTGGCTCCGGATGGCCTGCCTGATGATCCACGCTGGTTGTCAGGGTGACCTGCTGGCCCGGCACCAGTTTATGCAGGCCATCGGTCACCAGCTGTTCCTGTCCGTTCAGGGCACCACTTATCCAGGCCCGCTCGCCATCTTGTTGCAGCAGAGTGACGTCCCGACTGACCACCCGGGGTGGCGTTTCGTCGTTGAGCAGATAGAGGGTCCAGCTGCCGCGCAATCCCTGGGTAAGCGCGGTGAGCGGCACCTCGTAGGCGCGGGTGGGCTCGCGGGTCTGATGCAGCAGGGTGATCAGTTGCCCTTCTGCCAGTTGTTCGCCGCCCCGGATCAGCTGGAAGCGGGCGGTGCGGGTGTGGGTCTGCCCGTCCACTTGTACTCCCAGATTAAGCAGGCGCCCCTCCAGTGATTGATCCCCGCTTTGCAGGGGGTAGTGTTGGCCGACGATCAGGGTCTCGGCCTGTTTCACCGGCACGCCGATATCGGCCTCCCACTGGCCGCTGCGGGTCAGGGAGAAGAGAGGCTGGCCTGCGGCCACCACGGCCCCCAATGCCTGCTCGCGGCTGACCACAATCCCGTTGAAGGGGGCGCGCAGCTGTGATTTCTCCTGTTTGACCCGGTTGGCTTCGAGGGCGGCGGCCAGCTGGTTGGCGCTTGCCTCCAGCATGCGGACTTTGCCTTGCTGTTCATCCAGCGCCTGACGGGAGCTGAACTGCTGCTGGCGCAGGGCAGTGAGTCGATCGAGCGTCTGCCGGGCAAGGGTCAGCTCGGCCTCGTTCTGGGCTGCCCGGGCGGCCAGCTCTTTGGCTTCCACTGCCAGCAGCCGGGTATCCAGTGTGGCGAGCAGTTCGCCAGCCGCGACCGGCTCTCCCCGTCCCTTGTGCAGGGTAGCGATCCGCCCTGCCAGCTCGAAGCCTATCTGGCTGTGCTCGGGGGCGATCACCCGGCCATTGAAGCGGTGCAGCACCGGGTAGTGATCGCTGGCTTGCAGCGGCTGGGCGATCACCCGGGTCAGGGCGGGTGTTTCTTCTGACTCTGTGACTGGGCTGCAGCCACTCAGTAACAGCGCCAGCAGGATTAAGCAAAGTGTCATGACATCATCCTCTGGTTGACATAACATCAAATCACACCGGTGAGTCTAGTTTTTCGAAACTAGACTGTCCAGTTTGATTGTGGAGGAAAAATGAACATTTCACCCCGTAGTCAGCAGAAGCGGGCTGCGATCCTCGATGCTGCCGGGCGGCTCTTCTGTCAGCACGGTCTGCATCTGGTCAGCATGGACATGGTGGCCAGTGAAGCGGGCGTCTCCAAGCAGACGGTCTACAGCCATTTTGCCAACAAGGAGTCGCTGTTTGCCGAAGCGGTGGGCAGCAAGTGCGTCAGCAGTGAGCTGATGCCGGAGGTATTGTTGCGTGGCAACAATGTGCGGGAGAGCCTGATTGCCTTTGGTCGCAGCTTTCGCAAGTTGATCCTGAGCGATGATGCCATCAATATCTTTCGCACCTGCATCAGCTGCAACGATACCCAGCTGGCCACCCTTTTTTTCGAGGCGGGCCCGCTCTATGTGACCGAGATGCTGTCCAACTGGCTGGAGCAGCAGAAGCAGCAAGGCCTGCTGTGCCATCAAGACAGTGAACAGGCCGCCTTGCAGCTGTTGCTGATGTGGCAGGGCAAGGAGCGCATGCTCCGTGAGCTGGGTCTGCCGTTGACCCAGAGCGCTGCCGAGCAGGATGCCTGGACCCTGAGTTGTGTCGATCTCTTCCTGACCGCCGCCGCTCCCCCGCAAAAATAATGGAGGTGGCAATGAGCCACACAGTGACAGATGCCCAGCGCAAGTGGCTGCCCCTGCTGGCGGCGGTCGGTTTCTTTATGCAGGCGCTGGATGGCACCATTCTCAACACCGCCCTGCCCAGCATGGCCGAGACCTTGGGAGAGAGCCCGCTGCAGATGCAGTCGGTGATCATTGCCTACATGCTGACGGTGGCGTTGCTGATCCCGGCCTCTGGCTGGCTGGCAGACAGATTCGGCACCCGTCGCATCTATCTGGCCGCCATCTCGCTCTTTACCCTCGGCTCGCTCGCCTGCGCCGCCTCCAATTCGCTCTCCATGCTGGTGGCCGCCCGGGTGTTGCAGGGGATTGGCGGTGCGCTGTTGATGCCGGTGGGACGGTTGGCGGTGCTGCGGGTCTATGACAAGCACGAGCTGCTGCGGGTGATGTCGTTTGTCACCATTCCGGGGCTGCTCGGCCCGTTGATGGGGCCGGCACTCGGTGGCTGGCTGGTGGAAGTGGCGAGCTGGCACTGGGTATTTCTCATCAACCTGCCGGTGGGGTTGCTCGGCTTTATCGCCAGCTGGCACTTTATGCCGGAGCTGTGGCAGCAGACCGCCCGGTTCGACTGGCAGGGCTTTGTGATGTTCAGCGTCGGCATGGTGCTGGTGTCGGTCGGCTTGCAGGGTCTGGGGGAGCACAGCATCTCCACCGGTTGGGCGCTGTTTGCACTGATCTTCGGCTTGGCGGCGATGGCGAGCTACTGGCTCTATGCCGCCAATGCACCGCAGCCGCTCTTTAGCCTGAACCTGTTCAAGACCGCCACCTTTGCCATCGGCATCTGGGGCAACCTGTTTGCCCGCCTCGGCAGCGGCGCCATGCCTTTCCTCACCCCGCTGTTTCTGCAGCTGGGGCTCGGTTTCTCCCCGAGCAAGGCGGGGATGACCATGATCCCCACCGTGATTGGCGCCATGCTGACGAAGACGCTGGTTAACAAGCTTATTCCGAAGGTGGGCTATCGCCGCATCCTGATCGGCAACACCCTGTTGCTGGGGGCGATGATCGCCAGCTTCTACTTTATCGACAACCAGCTCCCCTACGGGGTCTTGCTGGGCTGGCTGGCGATCTTCGGCGCCATCAACTCGCTGCAGTTCTCCGCCATGAACACTCTCACGCTGCAAGATCTCAGCCCGACCCTGGCCAGCAGTGGCAACGGTCTGCTTTCGGTAGTGATGCAACTCTCCATGAGTTTGGGGGTGGCGATTGCCGCCAGCCTGCTCGGGCTCTTCTCGGCGGGTACCTCAGCGGGCACCTTAGCGGCCGAGGGCCAGTGGCTGGCCGGGTTCCACCTTACCTACCTCTGTGTCGGGCTGCTCTCCATGCTGGCGGCGCTGATCTTCGCCCAGCTGGCGCGTGATGGGGCTACGCCGTCGGTGCGGGCAGATAGCTGACCTCGCAGGGGAGCTGCGCCAGCACTTCGGCCAGATGCTCGGTCGCCAGCAGAAAGGTCTGCTCCGGGTGGCCCGGAGTCCAGGTGAAGGCGGTGTGGTTGAGCAGTTGCGGATCCACCAGTAGCGGAATATCGGCGCGGGGCAGGAAGGGGCACACCGCCCCCGGCAGGCAGCCAATCTCCGCCTGCATCTCTTCGGCGGTGCAGATGGAGGGCTTGGCACCGAGTGCGGCCTTGACCGCCTTGTTGTCGAGCCGTCCGTCCCTGTGGGTCAGCAGCAGGGCGAAGCGGCCATCCTTGAACTTGAGAAACAGGGTCTTGCTGAACTCCGCCTGCCAGCCGAGGCGGGCCTTGACCTTTTCATCGGTGGCGTAGTCGAGGATGGGTTCATGCTCATAGCGCTGGTGGGGCAGTTCTGCCAGCAGTTGGCAGTTGAAATGGTGAATGGTATCGAGTGGCATGGGGTTCTCCTGTAGTGGGCGCTATCCTGCCAGCCTCGCAGGGTCAGGCCCAATGACACTTTCTTATCCGTGATAAGCAACCCTGTCTGTGCAAACAACAAGGGCGCCGTGAGGCGCCCTTGCGGATCAGTGATGCTGCAATTCGCACGCTTCCCAGTGAAAGGGAATGGGGCACAGCTGCTGGGAGGCCTTGTCATAGGCTTGCCACAGCTCGCCCATGGTGCGGCCATCGACGGGGTGGCGCAGTTTGGGGGCCAGCTCGGCCAGTGGCCAGAGCACGAAGGCGTTGGTGAGCACTTCACCGCGCGGCAGCACCAGCGGGGTGTCGCAGACCAGATCGCCATAGAGCAGTAGGTCGAGATCCAGGGTGCGCGGGGCGAACTTCTTGGCATCCGGCTCACGGCCGTGGGCGAACTCCATGGCCCGCAGTCGCTGGCAGACGGTGGTCAGCGGCAGATCGGTCTCGGCAGCCGCCACCAGGTTGTAGAAGGGGCGGCCGTTGAAGCCGACCGCCTCACTCTCGAATACCCGGGAGACCCGCAGCTCACCAAATTCGGCGTGCAGGGCATCGAGCCCGGCACGGATATGGCGCTCCCGCTCGATGTTGGAGCCCAGGCTGATATAGATGGTGGTCATCAGTTGCTGCTCGCGGCCGGCGTGCGATGGCGCAGGATCTCGACGCCGACCCCGGCGGCATTGGGCACGGCGCCCGGCTTGGTGAGGGTCACCTTGACCCACTGCACCCGCGCGTCGGTCAGAACCAGCATGGCGACCTGCTCGGCCATGGTCTCGACCAGCTCGACCACCTTGCCGCTGACATGTTCGCAAATCTTGTTGGAGAGGTCGGCATAATCCAGTGCCAGATTAATGTCGTCGGTTGCTGCCGCGGGGCGGTTGTCGAACCCCATCTCGAGGTCAAAACGGAGCTTTTGGCGAATGCCCTTCTCCCACTCATATACACCTATGGTGGTCAAAACTTCGAGTCCGCGAATAAACACCTTGTCCATGACTGTACTTCTTCTTTACTCTTGATGGGCTGTGATGACAGCGCAGGGATGCTGGCCGGGCAACAGGCTTGCCGAGGCGCTCTGGGTGGGCATGGGCCCATGCCAGCGTATGTGGCCCGCATCATACCCCATTCATATCGTGGTAAAAACGACCAAGATGACGGCCCTGACGATTTTGATGATTATTCTGGCCTACCTGGGTGGTTCTCTATCCAGTGCAGTGCTGGTTTCCCGCATCACGGGTCTGCCGGATCCCCGTGACCACGGCTCCCACAATCCGGGAGCTACCAATGTGCTGCGCCTCGGCGGCCGGATGGCGGCACTGGTGGTGTTGCTGCTCGATGTGCTCAAAGGGACGGCTCCCGTCTATCTCGCCTGGTATCTGCAGATCAAACCCGTCTACCTCGGCTTTATCGGGGTCGCCGCCTGTCTCGGCCACATGTACCCCCTCTTCTTTCATTTTCGTGGCGGCAAGGGGGTGGCGACGGCGCTCGGTACCATGCTGCCCATCGGCTTTACCATGGGGGGCGCCGTGATTGGCACCTGGCTGCTGGTGCTGCTGGTGAGCGGCTACTCCTCGCTGGCCTCCATCATTACCGTTTTGCTGACGCCGCTCTTTACCTACCTGCTCAAACCCGAATATACCCTGCCAGTCTCGCTGCTCTCCTGCCTTATCCTGCTCCGCCATCACGAGAACATCTCCCGCCTGCTCAAGGGGGAAGAACCCAGAGTCTGGGGGCGAAAACGTGCGGCCTGTGCCGAGGAAGTGGCAGAAATGGACGATGCTGCGCAAAAAAGAGACGAACGAGACAAAAAGTGAAATTTCCCGTTGACCATCCGCCTTAAAATCCGTTTAATAGCGCCCACGCCCAGATAGCTCAGTCGGTAGAGCAGGGGATTGAAAATCCCCGTGTCGGCGGTTCGATTCCGTCTCTGGGCACCAAATTTTGGTGCCATGAAATAAAAATTTGTTCATGCACAATGGTTTAAAGTGTGCCGGCTTAGCTCAGTAGGTAGAGCAACTGACTTGTAATCAGTAGGTCACCAGTTCGATTCCGGTAGCCGGCACCATTTGCCCAGATAGCTCAGTCGGTAGAGCAGGGGATTGAAAATCCCCGTGTCGGCGGTTCGATTCCGTCTCTGGGCACCACGAATAATTCCTCCTTAGCTCAGTCGGTAGAGCGACGGACTGTTAATCCGCAGGTCGCTGGTTCGAGCCCAGCAGGAGGAGCCAAACCGAAAAGCCCTTGTCGCAAGACAAGGGCTTTTTTTCATTGGTTCAACACCGCTCTTTTACCATAACAACAATCACACACGCACAGAATGACGGCAGGATAGATATGGAAAATCAAGTAGTTATAGACTCAAAGGGGCGACTGGCCACCATCCGCGAGTGGCTTGAGCCCGTGCTGGTGCTTCTGATCCTGGGCAGCCTGTTTGGCTACCTCGGCAGCCAGATGGGCCTCTCCGCCATGGTCAACACCCTGTTCAATACCGCCCACCAGCTGCTGCTCAATACCGTGCTCTTTATCATGGGGATCACCGTACTTTCCGGCGCCCTCAGCCAGCTGCTGAGCGAATTCGGGGTGATCCGACTGCTGGAGGTGCTGCTGGCACCCCTGATGAAACCGGTGTTTCGTCTGCCCGGTCGCACCGCCCTGGCGGCGCTGATGACCTTCTTCTCCGACAACCCGGCGGTGATCAGCCTCGCCAAGGACAGCCGCTTTCGCAAGGGCTTCACCCCCTGGCAGCTAGTGTCGCTCACCAACTTCGGCACAGCCTTTGGCATGGGGCTGATCGTGGTGACCTTTATGGCCACCTTGCAGCTGCCGGGCGGTGAATCCACTGCAAGCGCGGCGCTCATCGGGTTGCTCGGCGCTCTGGTAGGCTCGGTGGTCTCTACCCGATTGATGCAACGGATGATCCGCCCGCTGGTGGGCGAGGTGCTGGACGATGAGCCGACTGATGCCAAGGGGCACAAGGTCGGGGTGACCAAAGAGGCGGCTCCCGGCTGGCTGCGGATCCTCAACTCTCTGCTCGATGGCGGCAAATCCGGTGTGGAGCTGGGGATGGCGGTGATCCCGGGTGTGCTCATCATCAGTACCTTCGTCATGCTGCTCACCTTCGGCCCCGGCGACAAGGGCTATACCGGCGAAGCCTTCCAGGGGGTAGCCCTGCTGCCGGTGCTGGCTGCCAAGGCTGGCTGGCTGTTTGACCTGCTGTTTGGCTTCCAGCAGCCGGAGCTGGTCGCTTTCCCCGCCACCTCGCTCGGTGCGGTCGGTGCCGCCATGTCGCTGGTGCCCCCCTTTATCGCCAAAGGGTGGATCACCGGTAACGAGGTCGCGGTGTTTACCGCCATGGGGATGTGCTGGAGTGGCTTCCTGAGCACCCACACCGCCATGCTGGATGCTCTCGGTTATCGCCACCTCACCTCCCGCGCCATCGTCGCCCACACCATCGGCGGCCTGTGCGCCGGGGTAGCCGCTCACCAGCTTTATATGCTGCTGGGCTGAGCAGGGTGAAAAGAGAGAGGGGCGCTGTGGCGCCCCTCTCTGTATCTATCGGTGACGAGTTGGCTCGTCCTTCGGTTTACTCAACATAGCCGAGCAGGCTCTGTGCGATCACCGCTTCCGGCATCATCTCCCGCAGCCCGGCGATCAGTTTTTCCCCCGCCTCATGCAGCGCAGCCAGCGGCATCTCGGTCAGGCTCTCCAGAATGAACCACATCTGGCCCGAATCGACACTGAGTCGGGTACGCACACCCTGCCGCCAGTTCCAGCGCCGACAGGTGACCCCCTTGTCATCCCGCCAGACCACCTCGCCGGGTTCCGGAGATTCGTGTGCGGGTTCGCCCCCCTTCATGGTATCGAACTGCTCGCTGCCATCGGCTACCACCAGTCGCGGTAGTCCCTCATAGGTGAGCAGGTTTTCGCCCCCCACCGGAATGGCGTAGCGGATACTGATGGCGTTGTAGAGATCGACTACGGGATCGATGGCGGGCAGGTTGCCATCGCGGGCGACCCGCTTTCTCAGAGCCTCGGCGGAACAGGGAGTCCGCTGCGGCTTGGCGCCAAATTTTCTGAACAGCTCGCCCCAGGCGGCGAGATGCGCCTCTGCCCACGGCACATCTGCGGTCAGCATGGCGGTGCAGGCTTCATCAAGGGCGCGCGCCCCCACGTTCGGGTCGACCACGGCGGCGGCCTGCACCGTGATGCTCAAAGCGCGAAAGCCGGGAGCCAGCTGGTTGACTTCGGGGGAGATATAGGGGGTGATCAGGGACATAGCGACTCCATAAACGAAAGAGGCTGGGAGAAGGCGGCTGCCGGCCAGCATAGCGGCAACGGCAAATCCGGTTTGAGAGCCATCATGCGCGAACATGTTAGATAAGAAAATTTACATGATCTTAATGCCCATAAGTTTAATGAATGAAAAATGACGTGATCAAGGGGATGGCGGGCATGTAGCGGTATATAGCGAAGAGGAGCCCTGCCGTCTCCGGTTTGCTGCGGTAATGCCCCTTTGCCGCCTGGAACTGCAGCGGCAGCCGCTGGCCGCCCGGCTCTCTTGTGATGACCTCAGTTGCAATGCCCAAGCACGAGGCGGTCACTCAAATTGCTAGGTTGTTCAATGAGTTGGCTATGGTTGGCGTTTTTTCATCGTTCTGGCCCCGCTTATGCATTCCTCTTGGCAACACCATCAAGGGTCGTTGTCGCGGAGAGATATCATGATCAGCAACCAGCTTCCCCTTGCCTCTATCGCCCTCAAGCTGGGCAGTCAGCTGCTCGGCAGCAGTGCCAAACCCGAGTCTGTGCAGCAAACAGTGCAGGAAGATCGCCTCGCCCCTACCGTCCAGAGCTTGTTCCAGCGGCTGGGAATCAAGGATGCCAATAGCGAGCAGAACCGCGCTGCCATCAACCACTTTATGGGGGAGCTGATGCAGACTCTGGGGCAGGAGAATGGCGGCCAATCCCTCCCTGCCGCCATCGATAGCGCCCGTAGCCAGTTGGCCAATGGTACCCAGAGCACCCGCCTCGATGCCCTGCAAAGCGAGCTCGATACCCTCAAGGATTCCCTCGGTGCCAGCCATCTCAACCTCGACCAGCTGCTCGGCACCTTTAAACAGACCCTGCCCAATGGCAAGGGGGAGGGGGTGGGCAAACTGCTCAATGCCAGTGCGTGAAATGCCTGAACAGTATCGACTTTAGTAGATGACGAGCCTGTCAATAAATAATCTGGTAGCGTATTCGTGTGGATGTGATGCAAAGCGTGACTATGGCTATTTCCTAGGAATAGCCCACCCGTTTCATATCCATAGAAGAGAGGAATTCATATCTTTCTATTCGTGGAGAATCAAAGATGTTTTCAATCAAATCAATGAAATGTAAGAAATGCAGTAACCACTTCAAAGGGTTCGTGCTGGGTTCTTTCAACGTAATGAGTGAATACACTGCAGCTTGCCCAGCTTGTGGATATATCGTGTCAGTTTATGGAAGTGGTGAATTCATTGATAAGGCAATACCTGCAAATGCCATTATGTTGAAAAGCGCTTAAAGCCAAGATAAAGCAAGAGGGGGAGCGATTGCTCCCCCTCTTATTTTCCAAATACATCAGAGATCAACCCGCCCGTTTGGCCAGCCACAGCTCTGCGGCAGTGAGGGCTGCCTCAACCTGCTCGCGGGCGACGCCGCCTTTGGCGACCCGCTTGGCCAGGGTCGCTTCCAGTTCCAGATTGGGGTAGACGTCGAACTCGATCACCGGGCTGAAACGCTGGAATTCACCGATGGAGAGCTCCTCCAGCGGTTTGCCCACGCTGATGGCAAAGACCACGGTTTCGCCGACGATATGGTGCGCTTCACGGAACGGAATCCCCTTGGCAACCAGATAGTCCGCCAGCTCGGTGGCGTTGGCGTAGCCGCCTTGCGCCGCCGCCATGGTGCGTTCGCCGTTGACCTTCAGATCGATCAGCACCAGCGCCGCCATATCGAGGCAGTCGTGCCAGGTGTCGAGGGCATCGAACAGCCCCTCCTTGTCTTCCTGCATGTCCTTGTTGTAGGCCAGCGGCAGCGCCTTGAGGCTCATCAGCATGCCCATCTGGGCGCCGACCACCCGGCCGGTCTTGCCACGGATCAGCTCCAGCGCATCCGGGTTCTTCTTCTGCGGCATCAGCGACGAGCCGGAAGTGACCGCATCGGAGAGCTCGACAAAGCCCGCCTCGCCGGTGTTGTAGAAGATAAGGTCTTCGGCAAAGCGCGACAGGTGGGTCATGGAGAGGGACGCCACGTGCATCAGCTCCACTACGTGATCCCGATCGGAGACCGAATCCAGACTGTTGCGGGTGGCGCCACCAAAGCCCATGTCGAGCGCCAGCGCTTCGCGGTCGATGGCATAGGCAGTGCCCGCCAGCGCGCCGCAGCCGAGCGGGCTGGTGTCGAGCCGCTTGAGGGCATCCTGTAGCCGGGAGTAGTCCCGCTCCAGCATCTCCACATAGGCCAGCGCCCAGTGAGCGAAGGTGACCGGTTGGGCCCGCTGCAGGTGGGTGTAACCGGGCAGCACCGCGGCCTGATTGGCACGGGCGGAGGCGACCAGTCCCTGCTGCAGGGCGGTGATGGAGCCGAGCAGCAGCTCACCCTGCGCCTTGCACCAGAGTTTCAGGTCGGTGGCGACCTGATCGTTGCGCGAGCGGCCGGTGTGCAGCTTCTTGCCAAGATCGCCGACGGCGGCAATCAGCTGGCTCTCGACCCAGGAGTGGATATCTTCGGCATCCGAATTGAGGATCTGCTGGGGATCCTGCTGCACCGAGGCGAGCAGTACCTCCATCGCCTGCTGCAGTTTGCCCTGCTCGTCACTGGTCAATACGCCCACCTTGACCAGCGCTTTGGCCCAGGCCATGGAGCCCTGAATATCCTGCTCCGCCAGCCGGTAATCGAACCGCAGCGAATCGTTGAACTGCTTGAACCGGCTATCGGCTCCCTGACTGAAGCGTCCACCCCAAAGTGCCATACTGCTCTCCTTGAATGCGTTGTCGACGGCGCCCTGGCCGCCGAGCTTGAAATCGTGCCCTGTTTTTCTGCGAGCCTGTTATCTCACAGAAGCGGCCGGGGCGCTGCCGCTCTTGTCACACCCGCCGATGATGGGTCAGGGGTTATGCCCTCTGCCTATAGAAGAGGGGGCCATGCCCCCTCAACGGAATCAACGGGTTATCGCGCTTGCTTAGCCGTGGGTGTGATCGCCACCGATAGCCTGATGTTGCTCCTTCATGGCGCGGATCCGGCTGGCCAGGGTGTAGAGACGGATAAAGCCTTCGGCATGGCTCTGGTCATACACTTCATCGGCGCCGAAGGTGGCGAAATCTTCGGAGTAGAGGCTGTTCGGCGACTTCTTCTGCACCGCGGTGACCTGACCCTTGTACATCTTCAGCACCACTTCACCGTCCAGATCTTCGGCGATGGCGTTGGCCGAGGCGAGGATCGCCTTGCACAGCGGGGTGAACCAGCGACCGTCATAGACCAGATGGGAGAACTCGGCACCCAGCTTCTCCCGCCAGGCGCGGGTCGGGCGATCCAGTACCAGCTCTTCCACCGCGCGCAGCGCGGCGACCATCACGGTACCGCCCGGGGTTTCGTAGCAGCCGCGGGACTTCATCCCCACCATCCGGTTTTCGGTGATGTCGATGCGGCCCACGCCGTGCTTGCCGGCACGCTCGTTCAGGGTCATCAGGATCTGGTGCGGGCTGAGCGGCTGGTCGTCAACGGCCACCACTTCACCCTGCGCCACGGTCAGCTTGACGTACTCCGGCTGGTCCGGTGCCTGCTCGGCCGGTACGGTCCACTGCCAGACCGCTTCGGAGGGCTCGTTCCAGGTGCTCTCCAGCTCGCCACCCTCGGTGGAGATGTGCCAGGCGTTGGCATCGCGGCTGTAGATCTTCTTCAGGGTCGCCTTGCAGGGGATGTTGCGGGTCTCCAGATAGGAGAGCAGATCTTCCCGGGAGCGCATGTCCCAGATCCGCCACGGGGCGATCACTTTCAGCTGGGGCGCCAGCGCGGCAACCGCACCTTCGAAACGCACCTGATCGTTACCCTTGCCGGTGCAGCCGTGGGAGATGGCATCGGCCCCTTCCGCCAGCGCCGCCTCGACCATCGCCTTGGCGATCACCGGACGGGCCATGGAGGTGCCCAGCAGATAGGTGCCCTCATAGACGGCGCCGGTCTTCAGGGTCGGATAGACGTACTCTTTGACGAACTCTTCCCGCAGATCCTTGATGATGCACTTGGTGGCACCGGAGGTGATGGCCTTCTGCTCGATCCCTTCCAGATCGTCGCGCTCCTGGCCCACGTCGGCCACGAAGGCGATGATTTCGGCGTCATAGTGCTCTTTGAGCCAGGGGATGATGGCCGAGGTATCCAGTCCACCCGAGTAAGCCAGTACGATCTTGTTGATTCCGCTCATGTTACTTCTCTCCGTGATGATTCGATGATGATTCAATAAAAGGGTCGTGATTCAGGTTGAGTGCCGCGTTACTTGCCACCCAGAAGGGTCAGCAACACGGCGTTCTGGATATGCATCCGGTTTTCGGCCTCGTCCATGATGAGGGAGGCGGGGCCATCCATCACCTGCGAGGTGATCTCCAGCTCCCGGTGCGCCGGTTGGCAGTGCAGCACATGCTGGATGCCGGTGCGGTCGAGCAGGGCCTGATTGATCTGGTAAGGCATAAAGAGGTCTTTGACCTGCTCCATCGGGGTGTTGTCGCCCATGGAGACCCAGGTATCGGTGTAGGCCACGTCGAACCCTTCGATATCTGCCACGTCATCGCTGATGTGGATGGTCGCCCCCGACTTGGCCGACAGAGCCTGCGCCTGCAGGAAGATCTGGGTATCCGGGCCGTGGCCTTTCGGGCAGATCAGGGTGACGTCGGTGCCCAGGGTCGCCCCCAGCAGCAGCAGAGAGTGGCTGACGTTGTTGCCATCACCGAGGTAGGCAAGCTTCACCTTCGACAGGTCGTCGTAGTGCTCGGCAATGGTCATAAAGTCGGCCAGCCCCTGACAGGGGTGGTAGAGGTTGCACAGGCTGTTCACCACCGGCACTGTGCCGTGCGCTGCCAGCTCGACCAGGGTCTGGTGATCGAACACCCGGGCGACGATGGCATCACACCAGCGCGACAGGTTGGCGGCGAAATCTTTCACCGACTCCCGCTTGCCCAGCGCGCCGTTCTGCTGATCCAGATAGACGCTGTGGCCGCCCAGTTTGGCGATGCCGATGTCGAAGGTGACCCGGGTGCGCAGGGAGGGCTTCTCGAACAGGGTGACCACGCTCTTGCCGGCCAGCGCCTGGCTGTACTTCTTCGGGTCGGCTTTCACTGCTTTGCCCAGCGCAATCAGCGCTTCAATCTGGGCTTTGTTCAGATCACTGTCTTTCAGAAGATGTTGCATCGGATGTTCCTTTTTCCGGCCAGGGTTAGAGGGTGACTTGAGTGCCGACCGCGCCGCCAGCCAGCAGCTTGAGCAGCTGATCCGGGTAACGCCAGCTGGCGACACAGACCGGCTTGCCGAGGGTCTGGGCGGCGTGCAGGGCCGCTTCTACCTTGACCGCCATGCCATCGCGGATCACCCCTTTCTCCATCAGATCCAGTGCGGTCAGCTTGTCGAGCTGGGGCACCAGCTTGCCCTTGCCATCGAGGATGCCGCTCACATCGGAGAGCATCACCAGATCGGCACCGAGCGCCTCGGCAATGGCGGTGGCCGCCTGATCCGCGTTGACGTTCATCAATTGCCCGTCGGCTGTGATGCCGATGGAGCTCACCACCGGCAGGAAGCCCTGACCGAGGATGCCTGCCACCAGTGCCGGATTGCCCGGCTTGCACTCGCCGACCGCGCCGAGATCCGGGTCGAGCTGGGTCACCTGACACAGGCCACCATCTGCCAGACAGAGCCCCACAGCCGGAATGCCGGTGGCGATTGCCTTGGCCATCATCTGTTTGTTGGCAGTGCCCGCCAGCGCGCCGGCGATGAAGGGGATCTGCTCGAACGGGGTCACCCGCAGGCCATTCTTCTTGGTAGAGGTGAGACCCAGCCCCTTGAGCAGGTCATCCACCAGACAGCCACCGCCGTGTACCAGCACCAGCGGGCGGTGCTGATCGTCGAGAAAGGTTTTGAGGGTGGCGAACAGGGCGGTCAGCGCCTCGTCGTTCTCGATAAGGGCACCGCCCAGCTTGATTACCAGAGTCTGCTTGTTCATCGTTGCAATCCTTCCTTGAGTCCTTAAATCAGGCCGGTGGCCGGTTCAAATCCGAATTTGATATTTATGCACTGCATGGCCTGGGAGGCGGCGCCCTTGAGCAGGTTGTCGATGGCGGATACCACCACCAGCATGTTGCCCTGCTGTTGCCAGGCGATATCGCAGTAAGGGGTGTTTGCCACACCGCGAATAGAGGGCATCTGGCCGGTGAGGCGCACCAGCGGCTTGCCTTCGTAAGCCTTGAGGAAGGCCTGATCCACCTGGGTCGGCGTCACGCCGTCCGCCAGCTGCACATAGATGGTGGCCAGAATGCCGCGCACATAGTTGCCAAGGTGGGGCTGGAACAGCACCTCCTTGCCGAGGTGGTGGCTGATCTCCGGCTGGTGTCTGTGGTTGAAGGTGCCGTAAGGGTTGAGGCTCACTTCGCAGAAGCTGGTGTTGATGGCCGCTTTGCGACCGGCGCCGGAAACCCCGGAGACGGCGTTGATGATGGGCTGCCACCCCTTGGCAATCAGGCCATCCTGCTGCAGCGGCTTGAGGGCGCACAGCGATGCTGTCGGGTAGCAACCGGGTACGGCTACCAGCTGGGCGCTGGCGATGGCATCGGCATTCCACTCGGCCAGACCGTAGGCGGCCTGATCCAGCCACTGTTCGCTGTCGTGGGTGAATCCGTAGAAGCTGTCGTAAAAGCCCTGATCCTTGACCCGGAAGGCGCCGGAGAGATCGAACACCGACAGCCCCTTGGCGAGAAACTTGGGGGCAAGCGTGGCGCTCACCTCGTGGGCGGTGGCCAGCAGCACCAGATCGGCCTGGGTCAGGATCCGGGTCATGCCGTCGTCGTCCAGCGGCAGCAGCGGCTGATCGAGGGCGCCGACCCACTGGGGATGCAGGGAAGAGAAGCGCTTGTGGGCATCCTGACTGCCGGCGGAGACATAGAGGCCGAACAGTTTGAGTTGTGGGTGGTTCTGTACCAGTGCGGCCAGTTCGGCTCCCGCGTAGCCACTGGCACCGACGATAACGGTGTTAAGCATGTTGAATATTCCAAGTCAGAGTTCGAGATTCACAGCATGGTGCTGCAGTGCACAAGGGGGTTCGATCGCCCCTTTGCACAAGTGCGGAGGGGCAATTCAGGCGGATGTGTGTCGTCGGTTATAGATCAGGTGACAGAACATTAACTTTCCCTTACAACTAGAAGCCTTTGTTGATGAGCCAGATATTCAGGTAAAATTACAGAATATTCATGCACTCACTTTGCATTTGTATTTTCTAACAGAAACATTCCGGGGACGCAAGGAGGAGCTGATGGCCAATCTGGATTTTTTTTCACTTTATAAGAATATTATTGCGATTCCCTCTATCAGCAGCACGGATCCCAAGTGGGATCAGAGCAATGAGGCGGTGATCCGGCTGCTGGCCGACTGGTTCGGTCAGCTCGGTTTTCAGTGCGAGGTGACGGCGCTCCCCGATCTGCCGGGCAAATTCAATCTGGTGGCGACGATGGGTCAGGGGGAGGGCGGTCTGCTGCTGGCGGGTCACACAGATACGGTGCCGTTCGATGAGGGGGGTTGGAGCAAGGATCCCTTCAAGGTGACCGAAGAGGGCAATCGTCTCTATGGCCTCGGCACCATCGACATGAAGGGCTTCTTCGCCTTTATCGTGGAGGCGCTCAAAGATATTGACCTCACCAAGCTGACCAAGCCGCTGCGCATTCTCGCCACTGCCGACGAAGAGACCACCATGGCGGGGGCCCGCGCCATCGCCGCGGCGGCCGAGCTCAAACCCGACTACGCCGTGATTGGCGAGCCGACCGGACTGGTGCCGGTGGTGGCCCACAAAGGGCACATGTCGGAGGCGATCCGCATTACCGGCAAGAGCGGTCACAGCTCGGATCCCGCCAACGGCGTCAACGCCATGGAGATCATGCACAAGGCGATGGGGCAGGTGCTGCGCTTGCAGCAGGATCTGAAAGATCGCTACGCCGACCACCGCTTTGCCGTGCCGCAGCCGACCCTGAACCTGGGTTACATTCAGGGGGGCGACAGCCCGAACCGCATCTGCGGCTGTTGCGAGCTGCATATCGACCTGCGACCCACCCCGCAGGTGGGGCCGGATGAGCTGATGGGGATGCTCAAAGAGGCACTGTCGCCCATCGAGATCCACCAGCCGGGCTGCCTGCATCTGCAACATCTGCACGAGCCCATTCCCGCCTACGCCTGCGCCGACGACTCTGTGCTGGTGCGCGAAGCAGAGAAGGCGAGCGGTCGCGCCGCCGAGTCGGTCAACTACTGCACCGAGGCGCCGTTTATCCAGCAGCTTGGCTGCCAGACCATCGTCATGGGCCCCGGCCATATCACCCAGGCGCACCAGCCTGATGAGTATCTCGACCTCTCCTTCGTCAAGCCGACCATCTCGGTGTTGCAACACCTGATCAGACGTTTTTGCCTGTAGCGGCAGCGGTGAAAGGGGCATAAAAACTGTAAGTAAGTTACATAACAAGCCGGTTGTGGAGTGGTGATGGAAATACATGTTCTGAATCGGCCTGTTATTTGACCTTGCGCAGACAATCTGGGTAGATTGTCACCCTAAGATGACGGAGCATATGTTGTAATCGCACAACAATAAGTGAGGTCGTCTAGCACCCCGGATGGGTGTCAGGCACCAACAAGATAAGGATGTGGAATGAACGAAAAGTACGCCGCACTACGCGCCAACGTAGGTATGCTGGGTCAGCTGCTGGGTAAATCCATCAAGGATCATCAGGGTCAGGCCTTTCTCGACAAGATCGAAACCATTCGCCAATTGGCCAAGTCCTCCCGCAAGGGCAATGAATCAGACCGGGAACGTCTGCTCGATACCCTGCGCACCCTGAGCGATGACGAACTGCTGCCGGTGGCTCGCGCCTTCAGCCAGTTCCTCAATCTGGCCAACGTGGCGGAACAGTTCCACACCATCTCCCGTCGCTGCGAAGAGCAGGTCTGCACCCCGGATCCGCTGGAGCAGATGTTCGACAAGCTGAAAGCATCCAACCTGTCGCAGGAAGCCATCATCCAGGCCGTGCGCGAGCTGGATATCGATCTGGTGCTGACCGCTCACCCCACCGAGGTGACCCGTCGCACCCTGATCCACAAGCACGTACAGCTCAACGACTGCCTCGAGGCGCTGGAGCTCTCCGACCTGCTGCCCCGCGAGCGGGACAAGATCCTCAATCGCATCGAGCAGCTCATCAATCAGGCGTGGCACACCAACGAGATCCGCGAACAGCGCCCGACACCGGTCGACGAGGCCAAGTGGGGCTTCGCCGTGGTGGAGAACAGCCTGTGGCCCGCCATTCCCGAATTCATGCGCAATCTGGACGAGCGTCTGCAACACCATCTGGGTGTGCGGCTGCCGCTGGATGCCGCGCCGGTCAAGTTCACCTCCTGGATGGGCGGTGACCGTGACGGCAACCCCTTCGTCACCGCCAAGGTGACTGCCGAAGTGCTGGAGCTGGGCCGCTGGATGGCGGTGAGCCTGTTCTACAAAGACATCAAGGAGCTCACCTCCGAGCTCTCCATGTCTGACTGTACCGACGCCGTGCGCGCTCGCGTTGGCGATCACCCCGAGCCCTACCGTGCGCTGGTGCGCGAGCTGCGTGAAGCGCTGCGCGAGACCAAGGAGCACCTCACCGCCAAGGTGCAGGGCCAGGCGAGCGAGAGCCAGGATCTGGTCAAGACCACCGCCCAGCTGCGCGAGCCGCTGGAGCTCTGCTACCACTCATTGCACGCCTGCGGCATGGGCAACATCGCCGATGGCATGCTGCTGGATGTGCTGCGCAAGGTCGCCTGTTTCGGCATCCATCTGGTCAAGCTCGATATCCGTCAGGATGGCGAGCGTCACGGGCTGGTCTTCTCCGAGCTGACCCGCTATCTGGGTCTGGGTGACTACGCCGAGTGGAGCGAAGATGACAAGCAGGCCTTCCTGCTCAACGAACTGAACTCCCGCCGCCCGCTCATTCCCCACGACTGGGAACCGAGCGCCGAGGTGCGCGAGACGCTGGATACCTGTCAGGTTATCGCCGAGCACGACCCCGATGCGTTCGGTATCTACATCATCTCCATGGCCGGTGCGCCGTCCGACGTGCTGTCGGTGCAACTGCTGCTCAAAGAGGCGGGCTGCAAGTTCCGCATGCCGGTCGCCCCGCTGTTTGAAACCCAGGATGACCTGATGGCAGGCACCGCCGTGATGGAGCGTCTGCTCTCGGTGGACTGGTATCGCGGCTACATTCAGGGCCGTCAGTACGTGATGATCGGCTACTCCGACTCTGCCAAGGATGCGGGCATGATGGCCGCCGGCTGGGCCCAGTACGCCGCCATGGAATCCCTTGTGGGTCTGGCCGAAGCCAACAATATCCGCCTCACCCTGTTCCATGGCCGTGGCGGTACCGTCGGTCGTGGTGGTGCCCCTGCCCATCAGGCCATCCTCTCCCAGCCGCCGGGATCCCTGCGCGGCGGTCTGCGTACCACCGAACAGGGGGAGATGATCCGCTTCAAGTTCGGTCTGCCGAAAGTGGCGATCAAGAGTCTGGAGCTCTACACCAGCGCCGTGCTGGAAGGGAACCTGCTGCCGCCGCCCAAGCCGAAAGAGTGCTGGCGCGAGGTGATGGAACAGCTGGCCGCCGACTCCTGCGATCACTACCGAAGCATTGTGCGCGGTCATCCGGACTTCGTCCCTTACTTCCGTGCCGCCACCCCGGAGATGGAGCTCGGCAAGCTGCCGCTCGGCTCCCGTCCCTCCAAGCGCAAGCCTAACGGCGGCGTCGAGAGCCTGCGCGCCATTCCGTGGATCTTCGCCTGGACCCAGAACCGCCTGATGCTGCCGGCTTGGCTCGGTGCCCACAAGGCGCTGCAGCAGGCCATCGACGGCGGCAAGCTGGCGGTGTTGGAAGAGATGAGCGCCCAGTGGCCCTTCTTCCGCACTCGCCTCGAGATGCTGGAGATGGTGTTCCTCAAGGCGGACGTCTGGCTTGCCGAATACTACGACACCCGTCTGGTGCCGCAGGAGCTGTGGGGCCTTGGCAAACAGCTGCGTCAGGAGCTCGCCGAATCCATCGAGGTGGTGCTGAAACTGAGCCCGCGCGGGGATCTGCTGGAGGATCAGCCCTGGATCAAGGAGTCCATCAAGCTGCGCAACCCCTACACAGACCCGCTCAACGTGCTGCAAGCCGAGCTGCTCAACCGCTCCCGCAACCACCCGGAGACCCTGCACCCCGAGCTGGACAAGGCGCTGATGGTCACCATCGCCGGTATTGCCGCAGGTATGCGCAACACCGGTTGATCGCCAGCCCAAGCCAGCAGGCTTCAGCAATATCCATCAAGCCAAAGGGCGCCGACACGACGCCCTTTGTTTTTTGTTGCCCAGCAGAATTCGGCTCGATGGGAACCCCACCCATGTTTTGGACTGTATTTTGTAGGGTGCAGCAAGCGCAGCGCATTGTACGGCTCGGAAATAATTTTATCCCTGACTCGTCCTGTGTTTAATTCGGCAAGCAGCACAATTCACCTTGTTCATTGCTCTCTACTCATTACCGGTGATGGGTACAGATTTCCCCTCCGGCTTGCATCCCTCGCCATGCAGGCGCAGACTGTTTGGCCTTGTTTTTATGCGATTCGATTCAAGGCAACCATCATGACTCCTGCCATCAACCTGCTGAAGAAGCTCAAGATTCCCCACAAGCTCTACCCCTACGAGTGCGACGCCCACGACGATTTCGGCAAGCATGCCGCGACCCAGCTCGGGTTGCCGGAGGCGCAGGTGTTCAAGACTCTGGTTGCCCATCACGACAAGCAGGCGGTGGTGGCCATCGTTCCCTCATCCGGCATGTGCAGTCTGAAACAGCTGGCCAAGGCGACCGGTCTCAAGAAGGTGGAGATGATGAAACCGGCGGAAGCGGAGAAGCTGACCGGCTACAAGGTGGGTGGCATCAGCCCGCTGGCCCAGAAGAAATTGTTGCCCACTGTGCTCGACGAGTCGGCGCTGCAGTTTGACGAGATCCTGGTGAGCGGCGGCAAGCGCGGCCTCTCGGTCGGCGTGGCGCCGCAGGATATGCTGACGCTGATGAAGTGGATCGCCGCACCTATCGGCGAAGAGTAGTGCCGGGCAAGGTGTGAACCCGCTATCCGGGCCTGTGGTGGCCCGGATTGCCCCACCTGTGAGCGGGCGCGAGCCCTGTGCTCAACGGGGTGCGTGTCAGTCTATACTGGGTGAACCCCGTTGTATGAGTTCAGCCATGATGTACCGACTTCTGTTGCTTTGTCTCTGTTTATCCTTCCCCTCTGCCTTGCTGGCTGCCACCCGTTTTACCCTGCTCAGTCCTGAAAACAGTCAGGACATGCGGATGCGTTATTACCGTGAGGTGATGCAGCTGGCGCTAGAGAAAACTCGCTCCGAATATGGTGACTACGAGTTGCTGGACTCCCTGCCGATGAACAAGGCGCGGATGCGGATCGAGGTGCAGGAGCAGGGCAAAAACGCCCTCTTTATTCTCGACAGCTGGCCTTATCAGGGGGAGGCGGTGGCGGATCAGGTGGCATTGATCCCGTTCCCGATCGATATGGGGATCCTCGGCTATCGGGTCTGTTTTGTCGGCTCGGATCGTGCTGCCGAGCTGGCGCGGGTGAACACCCTGGATCAGTTGCGCCACTTCACTCAAGGGGTGGGCACCGGCTGGCAGGATGCGGTGATCCTGCGCAACGGCGGGCTGACGGTACATGAGGTGGATAACTACGAGTCGCTGTTTCGTATGGTGGCACGAGGGCGCATCGATCTCTTCTGTCGTGGGGCCAACGAGATCCTGCCGGAGTGGCAATCTCATCAGGGCAAGGTGGCCGGTTTGACGGTCGATCGCCATCTGGCCCTTTTCTATCCGCTGATCCACGTGTTCTACAGCAATGCCCGCTACGTTCAGGAGCGCGAGCGCCTTGAGCGCGGTCTGCAACTGGCCTGGCAGGATGGTTCGCTCAAACGGCTCTGGCGCCATCACTTCCAACCCTCGCTGGTGTTTGCCAATCTGGGGGCTCGCCAGATTGTCCGGCTCGGCAATCCGCAGTTACCCAAGGACGGTTTTGACTATCGCCCCTACCTTTACAACCCGCTGACGGATGATTTCGGTTCACAACCCTGAGCCGGGTTATCAGGTGCGCAGCTCTGATAGAGTAAGGGAGAGATCATTGCCGCAAAGGAGATGGCCCATGCACGCATCTGCCCTCTCCTTGCTCTTCATCGCGTTGCTGCTGCCTGCCACCGGCGGTGCAGCCCCGGTCTTTACGCTGCGTACCTGCCTCGAAAACAGTGACTCCTACCCCTGGCTGCTGCAATCGGGGGAGGGGATTGTCCAGTATCACCTAAAGGCGGTTGCTACCGCCCTCAATGCCGAGATCGTGCTGACGCCGCTGCCGTGGAAGCGCTGCCTCTCTCGGGTGAGCAGTGGCCAGATGGATGCGGTCATCAAGATGAGCTATAGCGTCGAGCGGGCGACCAGGGTGGGGGTCTATCCCATGCGTGAGGGTAAACCTGACCCCGCCAAGCGGCTGCTGACCGAGAGTTACAGTCTCTACCAGCTCAAGGGTGGCAAAAGCCAGTGGGATGGCTCCACCCTCAGGGTCAAGGGCGTAGTGGCGGCCCAGTCCGGATTTTCCATCGTCGACTTGTTGCAGGCTGCGGGAGCCGAGGTGGATGACTCCAGCCGTGACCCGCTGATCATGTTGAAAAAGCTGGTGATGGATCGGGCGCAGGCGACCGCCATCCAGACCGAGGTGGCCGACAGTATTCTGGTGGCTCATCCCGAGTTGCAGGCCCGCATCGAGCGGCTGTCGCCGGTGCTGGTGGAGAAGCCCTACTATCTGGTCTTCTCTAACCGCTTCTATCAGGCCCATCCCCGACAAAGCCGGCAGGTGTGGGATGCTATCGAGCAGGTGCGCGACTCTGCTGCCTATCAGCGTTATGCAACATCGCTCAGAAGCACACCTCCGGTGGGGGAGTAGGCTGATGGATGCGACTGGCCGAAAAGGGGAGGAGAGCGCGGGGTGGTGGCAGGGCCGAGCAGCCACGCTCAGGGGCTACACTGAAAGTACCCCTTCAGCCAAGGCGCGGTTTATGTCACCCCTGCATCTGCTGGCTGCCGCTCTGCTCTGCGTGTTGTCGCTGACCGGACAGGCGGCCACCCGGTTTACCCATATCAGCCCGGAGAGCGAGCGGGATCCGCGTACCACTTATGATCGGGAGCTGCTGCGGCTCGCCCTCGACAAGACCCGCGACCAGTTTGGCGACTATTTGCTGGAGCCTGCGCCGCCCATGACCAAGGCGCGCGAGCGGCTCAGCATGCAGCTCGACAACTATCCCAACCTCTTTGTAATGGACAGCTACAGCAGCACCCGCGAGGATCTGGGGCTCGCCTATGTCCGTTTTCCCATCCATCTGGGCATCGTCAGCTACCGCATCTGTTTTGTCAGCCCGCAGCAAAAGGCGGCGGTGAGCAAAGTGACCGACCTCAAGGGGCTGCGCCAGTTCACCTTCGGTCAGGGCAAGGGGTGGCTGGATGTGGATATCCTGCGCTACGCCGGGATGGAGGTGGTGGAGGTGGAGGGGTACGAAAAGCTGTTCAAAATGGTGGCGCGGGGCCGCTTCGATCTCTTCTGCCGCGGGGTGAGCGAGCTGCGCAGCGAGCAGCTGACCCACAAGGAGATGACGGATCTGTTGGTGGACGATGCGCTGTTGATCTACTACCCGCTGCCTCGGGTCTTCTACACCAATCCCAACAATCGCGAGGCGCTGCAGCGGGTCGAACGGGGGTTGCAGCTGGCGTGGCAGGATGGCTCGCTACAGGCGCTGTGGCGCAAGAGCTTTGGCCCGGCCATCGCCTTTGCCAAGTTCTCCCAGCGCCGAATGTTGCGACTGGATAATCCCTTCCTCGACGGGATCAGCTTCGATTACCGCCCCTACTTCTACAATCCGCAGACCGATCGCTTCGGCGATTACTGAGGTGCCTGCCGCTGGCGGCAGAGGGCCAACCAAGCCTCGGCGGTGCGCGACAGATAGCGCTCGCTCGGCCAGATCACCCCGAGTCGCCAGCTCAATTCGGGCTCCAGCGGCCGCAGCACCAGACCATCCGGGGTCAGCCGGTGGCAGACCGGCTCCGGCAAGAAGGCGACCCCCATGCCGCTGCGTACCATGGCGGTGAGAAAATCCCACTGGCTGCTGCGCGCCGCCACCTGCGGCACAAAGCCCGCCTCCTGACATGCCTGCTCCAACCGCTCGCTCAGGGTAAACGCCTGGGTATAGAGCAGGAAGGGCTCCTCCTGCAGGGACTCCAGCCGCAGCGGCGTCTCGCCATGCCAGCGGGGTTGATCAGGCAGCACTACCCGGATCGGGTATTGATCCAGCTCCAGCGCGCTGAGGGCGCCTCCCTCTTTGGTCGGCAGCATGGTGATGGCGAGATCCAGCTCCCCCTCCAGCACCGCCTGTTCGATGCGACGGCCGCCGTACTCCACCAGGGTCAGCTCCACCTTGGGATAGCGGGTGCGGTAGGCGCGGATCAGATCCGCATAGACGTGACCCACCATGGGGGGAATGCCGAGGGTGAGGCGACCATGTTGCAGGCTCTGCAGATCCGCCAGTTCGGCCTCCAGCTGCTGCATCTCAGCCAAGATGGTCTGGGCACGGTTGAACAGCACCTGGCCGCTGTCGGTCAGGGTGAAGCGGCGCCCTTCCCGGTTGAGCAGGGGTTGGCCCAGCTCCTCCTCGATATTGCGGATCATCTTGCTGATGGTGGGCTGGGTGACGAACAGCTTTTCAGAGGCGCGGGTGAAGCTTTTTTCCCGTACCAGTTCGACAAAATAGCGCAGGGCGCGAATATCCATGGACTCTCTCGACTCGTGTTGGCGGTTACAGGATTAAGTATGCCTATGTGGCATGAATTCGATAATTTTAATTCATTTCTGGCAGGTTTTGCTCAACTCTATACTGTGAGCCGGTTCACAGAAAGACGATGATCATGAAAGCCCTCTGCTTGCGCTGGTTACAGACTCCCTTCCAGATTGTGTTGCTGGCAGCCATCTGGCTGCTGGCCGATACCGCGGTGCGTACCCTCCATCTGCCGCTGCCTGCCAACCTCACCGGCATGCTGTTGCTGCTGGTCTGCATCCTGCTCGGGGTGGTCAAGGCCGAGTGGTTCAGCGCGGGGGCTCGCTGGCTGCTGGCCGAGATGCTGCTCTTCTTCGTGCCCGCCGTGGTGGCGGTGGTCAACTATCAGGATCTGCTGCTGCAAGAGGGGTGGCGCATCATGGTGGTGCTGCTGGTGAGCACCACGCTAGTGCTCGGCACCACGGCGCTGGTGGTGGACCGGGTCTACCGCCTCGAACTGAAACTGGCCCGCCGGAGTCGCCGTCATGTCTGATACCCTGCTCGGGCTGATCTGCTTCGCTCTTACCCTGCTCTTCTACTACGCCAGCAAATGGCTCTACGGCAAAAAGCGCATCCTGCCGCTGATGCCGCTGCTGCTGGCGCCGACCCTGCTGGTGGCCGTGGTGCTGCTGTTCCACATCCCCTATCAGGATTACATGGCGGAATCCCACTGGCTGCTCTGGCTGCTGGGCCCAGCCACCGTTGCCTTCGCCGTGCCGGTCTACGAGAACCGCCAGCTCATTCGCCGCCACTGGCTATCGCTGTCGGTGGGGGTGGTCGCCTCGGTCATCATGGCGGTGGGGAGTACCGTGCTGCTGGCCCGCTGGCTGGATCTCTCTGACATGTTGCAACGCAGTCTGGCGATGCGTTCCATCACCACGCCATTTGCGGTGGAGGCGACCCGCGCCATCGGCGGTCAGAGCGATCTCACCGCGCTGTTTGTGGTGCTGACCGGGGTGATTGGTATGGCGGTGGGGGAGAGCGTGCTGACCGTGCTGGCCATTCGCAGTCGCCTCGGCAAGGGGGCGGGTTTTGGCGCCTCGGCCCACGGTGCCGGTACTGCCAGGGCTTATCAGATGGGTAATGAGGAGGGAGTGGTCTCCAGTATGGTGATGATGATCGCCGGCATGGTGACCGTGCTGCTGGCGCCCCTGCTGGGCCAGCTGTTCTGGTAGGCCGGACTTCCCTTTAGAAGGCGGCCCATCCCGGCGCTACACTCTAGTGAGCGTGTATTTCCGGGATGAGCAGTATGACCTTTCATCGCCTCGCTTCCTGCTTGCTGCTGTGCAGTCTTTCCCTCCTTGCCAGTCCCCTACGGGCGAGCGACGTCATCACTCATATCAGCCCCGAGAGCGATCGGGACTTGCGTACCCTCTATTTTCGCGATCTGTTGCAGCTGGCGCTGGAGAAGACCCGCGACAGCTTCGGTGACTACGAGCTGCGGACCGCGCCGCCGATGAACCGTATCCGAATGCGACAGATTGTGCAGACTCAGCAATACCCCAATCTGTTTGTGGCCGACAGTCTGCGTCCGGCCGCAGAGAGCGGAGCGCTGGATTAAGTCCGTTTTCCGGTGGAGCTGGGCATCCTCGGTTATCGCATCTGTTTTGTCAGCCCGCAGCAGGCCGACGCGGTGGCAAAGGTCAATACCCTGGCCGAGCTGCAGCAGTTTTTGCACGGGCAGGGGCGTGGCTGGCAGGATGCGGAGATCCTGCGTCATGGGGGATTCAAGGTGCAGGAGATCGACGGTTACGAGCGGCTGTTCAAGCTGGTGGCTCGTGGCCGCATCGATCTCTTCTGCCGCGGGGCCAACGAGCTCTTTATCGAGCAGGAGCAGCACAGTGATCTGCCCGGCCTCACCGTGGATCGGCGAGTGGCGCTGCACTATCCCTTCCTCCACCTCTTCTACACCCACAAGGATAATCAGGCCGCCATCCGCCGCCTCTCGGTCGGCCTCAAGCTGGCGTGGCGGGATGGTTCGCTGCAACAGCTCTGGCTGCGCCACTTCAAACCTTCCCTCGAGCAGGCGCAGCTCCCCAGGCGCCTGTTGTTCGAGTTGGCCAATCCGCGCCTTGATAAGGTGGACTTTGACTATCGGGCCTATCACTACAACCCCGTCGACGGGACGTTCGGGCCCGGGCTGCCTTGATCCTGATGGTGCTGTTACCGGATAAAGGGCCGTCTCTTCTGACGTGCTAAATCATGTCAAAAAGGCATGTTTTTTATTATTTAAATTCATTTTTTGAAGGTTGGTGCGCTGCATATACTGGGGGTCGCTTCACGGTTCAGGTTTGCTCCTGCCCGCCTCTGGCTTGCGCGAGTGAGCCTGAATCGTCCTGCTGCGGCGTCTTGATGTTCTGCATGAAGGCGTCCATCACTGGGCCGGGATTGATCCCGGCAGGTATTACAGCTGACGGAGCCTTGTTATGTTTAATCCCCACTCTTGCGCCCTGATTGTCGAAGGGGGCGCGATGCGCGGCATCTTTGCCAGCGGCGTGCTCGATGCATTTGCTGAAAGCCACCACTACCCGTTCGATTTCGTCATGGGCGTCTCGGCCGGTGCCACCAATCTGGTCTCCTATCTGAGCGAGCAGCCGCGCCGCAGCCACCACATCATCACCGAGCTGGCTTGCAGCTCCCGGTTTCTCGATCCCCTGCGTTTCGTCAAAGGGGGCGATCTGGTGGACATCGGCTGGCTGTGGCAGGCCAGTCGCCATCGCTTCCCGCTTGATCTCGACACTTTCTCCGCCCGCGACATTCCCTTCTACGCGGTGGCGACCGATGTGGCGAGCGGCAAGGCCATCTATCTGCCGGTGCGGCCCGACAATATGGATGAGGTGCTGACCGCCACCTGCGCTCTGCCGGTGGTGCAGCACGATACCCCCTGCGTCGATGGTCGTCCCATGGCTGATGGCGGCATCAGCGACTCCATTCCGGTGATCGAGGCCTATCGGCGCGGGGCGCGGCGGATGACGGTGGTGCTTTCGGAACCCTGGGGCTATCGCAAGAAGCCGGCCCGTTTCTGCTGGATGGTCAAAGCCTTGCTGAAAACCCAGCCTGCACTGGCGCAAGCCATGCTGGAGCGGGATCTCGCCTACAACCGGGCACTCGATTTCATTGCCAATCCCCCTGCCGATTGCGAGATCGAAGTGATCGCGCCACCGACCGATTTCATGGTCTCCCGTTTTACCCAGGATCCGGTCAAGCTGGAGTCTGGCTATCTGCAGGGTTACTGGCAGGGGCGCCAGAGCCTGCTGCGGGCAGTCAGGACTGTACGTGCCGCTTAGCGGCAACCTGGTGTCTTTAAACGTTGCCACCCTCTGAGGCAGGTCACTGAATCGGGGGCGCTGGCGTGGTTAAATGGTCGGCTCACATCTTGCCGGATATTGCTGTGACCATGCCATCTGACCTTCAGCCATTGCAGCCCTGGCCTGACTATCTGCAGGCATCCTGGCTGCGCTGCGCCCACCAGACCAGTGCCACCCTCTGGCATCCACCCCACAGCGCCAAGGGGCAGACCTTGCAGAGCCTGCGCCAGCGCAAGCGCGACTTGCTCACCACCGGCGAGATGGCCCTCGAAGATCTCTACGAATTTATGGAGGGGCGCCCCTGCGCCCTGCTGCTCACCGACGAGAGCGGCTGCCTGCTGGCCCGGACCGGCCACCCCGACACCCTGCGCGAGCTGGCGGCGCTGGGGTTTGGCCCCGGCGCCTTCTTTAGCGAGGGGCGCATCGGCACCAATGCCATCAATCTGGCGGCGCTGGAGGGGGTGCCGCTCTGCGTCAGCGGTGCCCAGCACTTCAATCAGACCCTCCACCCGTGGCACAGCTGCGCCAGCCCGGTCTACAACAACAATGGCCGTCAGGTCGCCATCATCGCTCTGATCTGCAAGGTGGAGGAGGCGAGTGCCGGCGATCTGGCGCTCACCGTCAGTGCCGGACGCGAGCTGGCCCATCTGCTGCAGATGGAGACCCTGATGCAGGAGTCCCAGCACCACCTGAGCGAACTTTACGCCCTGCTCGACGGCATGGATGACGGCGTGCTGGCCTGGGATCCGCAGGGGCGGCTGCGCTACCTCAACGCGCTGGCAGCCCACCGGCTACGGCTCGATCCCGCACTCTGTCTCGGCCAGCCGCTGGAGCAGCACCTGTTGTTGCCCCAGCGGTTGCAGCTGGCCATCAGGGGGCAAACGCCACTGAGTCATGTGGAGGTGACGCTGGAGCGGCTCGGCGCGCAGGAGGGGGAGTTTATCAATGCGCTGGTGAGCCTCAAGCCGCTACCGGGGCCGGAAGGGGTCAGCTTTATCGCCCTGCTGCACCCGGTCGATCGGCTGCGGGCCATCCATCAGCTGCGCCAGACGGTGCCCGAGCTGTCGGCGCTGGTGGGGGAGTCGAGCGCCATGCGCAAGCTGCTGCGCTACGCCCGGCAGGCGGCCCAGAGTCAGGGGCCGATCCTGCTGCGCGGCGAGGAGGAGGTGGGCAAGGCCCAGCTGGCGGAGGCGATCCACTTTGGCAGCGAACGGGCCGCCGGGCCGCTCATTACCCTCAACTGTAAGGCGCTGCCGAGCGAGCGGATGGCGCTGGAGCTGATGGGCTCCGACGAGGCGGGGCAGGAGCGGGCGGGCAAGTTCGAGCTGGCCCACGGCGGCACGTTGGTACTGGAGCAGGTGGAGTGTCTCTCTGCCCCCATGCAGGCGGCGCTGCTGCAACTGCTCAAGACCGGCCGCATCCAGCGCTTCGATTCGGCCCGAATCCTGCCGCTTAAGGTGCGGATCATCGCTACCAGCAGCGCCCCGCTGGAGCAGCTGGTACAGGAGGGGCTGTTTGGCCGCCAGCTGCTCTATGCCTTGCAGGCGTGCGAGCTGTGGCTGCCGGGGCTGCGGGAGCGCGCGGCAGATCTGCCGGGCCTTATCAGCCAGCAGCTAGGGGCGCAGGGTCGCGAGCCGGTACGGCAGTTCAGTCCGGCGGCCCTCGACTGTCTGCTCGCCTATCCCTGGCCCGGCAATCTGGGGGAGCTGCGCAGCGCCGTCGAGCATGCGCTGCTTCATGCCGGTCAGGGGCCGATCCCGCCCGAGGCGCTGCCCGCCGCCATTCGGCACGGCTATCAACGGGTGGCCGACGAGGTTGTGGGGCAACCGCTGCTCACGCTGGCGGAGCTGGAGCGGCAGGCCATCCTGCGCTGCACCCATGCCTGCAAGGGGCAGGTGAGCCAGATGGCCCAGCATCTTGGCATCAGCCGCACCACCCTCTGGCGGCGGCTCAAGCTGCTCGAGATCGATCCCGCCGACTATCACGGCTGATGGTTATTCAAGTCGTTGCGAACCGGCCCGCAGAAAACGAAACGGCCCCGCAGATGCGGGGCCTTGTTATATGGCAGGTCAGTGGTAGCGTGGTTACAGCCCCAGCTGGTGGGCGGTGACGATGGCCGCGAGCACATCCTCGGCGGTGACCTTGAACGGCATGTTGTGGATGGTTTCGCCCTCGGCAGTGGAGGCTTTGGCTACCTCCATCAGGCGCGCCATATCCAGCGCCTTGACCCCCATCATATGCAGGTTGGTCGGCAGGCCCACCGAGCGGCAGAAGGCCAGCACGGTTTCGATCTCCGCCATCGGCGCGTTCTCCAGCACCAGCTGCACCAGGGTACCGAACGCCACTTTTTCACCGTGGTAGAGGTGGTGACACTCAGCCAGCTGGGTCAGACCGTTGTGGATGGCGTGGGCGGCGGCCAGCCCGCTGCTCTCGAAGCCGATACCGCTCAGATAGGTGTTGGCCTCGATGATGTTCTCCACCGCCTTGGTGCAGAGCCCCTGCTCCACCGCCAGCTTGGCCTTGTAGCCATCGGCCAGCAGGGTCTTGTAGCAGAGCTCGGCAATGGCCTGCGCCGCCAGCGTAGAAGCTCCACCGGCCATGGTCTGGCAACCGGAGACCTTGTTGGCGCGGGCCTCGAAGTAGGTGGAGAGCGCATCCCCCATGCCGGAGACCAAGAGCCGCACCGGGGCGCGGGAGACCACGCCGGTATCCATGATGACCATGTTGGGGTTGGTCGGGATCATCAGGTATTCGCTGAACTGCCCTTCCGGGGTGTAGATGACCGCCAGCGCGCTGGTGGGGGCATCGGTGGAGGCGATGGTGGGTACTATGACCACCGGCACCTTCTGGTAGAAGGCGACCGACTTGGCAGTATCCAGCGTCTTGCCGCCGCCGATGCCGATGATGACGTCAAACGGGGTCTGCTGGCAGTGGGCCAGCAGGCGGTCGATCTCGGGGCGGGAGCACTCGCCGTTGAAGCAGTCGAACTCCGGCTTGATACCGGCGCCGTGGAAGCTGGTAGCTACGGTATCGCCCACCAGCTTGGTGACGAAGGCGTCGGCCAGGATCAGCGGCTTGCTACCGAGCGCTTTGACGTAGTTGCCGATATTGGCTAGGGCCCCGTTGCCTTGTACGTATTTGCTGGGGCTGATGATGATGCGGTCCATATTTTATCCCTCTCTCTTTATGAATTAAGAATCGGGGCGAAGGGGCGGCTGTGCCGGGGACTCCTTCGTCTTGAATGAAGCTGCACAAGCTCAGCGAGCGAGTGCAGCCCTTGAAACAGTGGTGTGCGGCGTCAGTCGCCGAAGCGCTCGGCTGCCAGTTGCCGGAAGCTGGCCAGGGCGGCGCTGGCATCCTCGCCGCGCGCCAGCAGGATGAGCTGGTCGCCCTGCCGCACGTTGAGCATGGCGAGCCGGGTCAGGCTGCGGGGATTGGCCTCTTTATCCCCCTTTTGCAGCTTGAGTTCGGCGGCAAAGGGCTTGAGGGCGGCCACCAGTCGGGCGGCGGGGCGCACATGCAGGCCGTGGGGGTTATCCACCACCACCTCGCAGCGCAGCCAGCCGTCGTCAGCAACGGGGGCCGTCTCGGTGGCGGCCTGCGCCGGGCTGGCAGGCAGCATCGCCTGTTTTGGGCCCAGCGCGCCGAGCGCCTCGGCGGCCACCTCATCCAGCGTCAGGCCGGAACCGGCCGCCACCACGGCGGCCAGGGTACCCTCGACCAGCGGGGCGGGGCAGAGCCGCACCCTCGCGCTCAGCTCCGGGGGCAGCAGTTCGAGGGCGGTCTCGGCACTCAAGAGGGCGCTGCCCAAGTCCATCAGCACCAGCACGCCGCTGCCGTCATCCGCCTCTTCAATCGCACTCATCACCGCGATGGCATCGGTGCCGATGGGGTGGTCGGGGTCATCGACCCCGGCCGCCAGCAGCAATCGGGCCGGGCTGCCGAGCTGGTCGGCCAGCGCTTTCAAACCGGCCGCCAGCATGGCGCTGTGAGAGACCACTACGATTCCGATCATGTCACAACCTCGCTCTGTCACGTAGGGCAGTCAGCAGCAGCAGGGTCGAGGTGGCCCCGGCATCCTGATGGCCGATGCTGCGCTCGCCAAGATAGCTGGCGCGCCCCTTGCGAGCCTGCATCTGGATGGTCGCCTCGGTACCGGCTGCGGCGGCTGCCACCGCCTTGTCCAGCGCCTCGTTGAGCGGCAACTCTTGCTGCTGCGCCTGTTGCAGGGCGGCCAGTGCCGGCCACCAGGCGTCACACATGGTCTTGTCGCCCGGCTCGGCACGGCCGCGAGAAACAATGCCCTCGACCCCGTCACTCAGCATCTTGCACAGCTGACTGAGGCTCAGGCTCTGGCAGGCGTCGCTGCTGGCCGCGGCTCGAATAAAGAAGGTGCCGTAGAGCGGGCCGCTGGCACCGCCGACCGAGGAGAGCAACGTCATGCCGGTGGTTTTCAGCACCTGACCGATATCCTTGTCTGCTACCGCGGGCAGCTTCTCGGCCACCTTGGCGAAGCCGCGCTGCATGTTGAGGCCGTGATCGCCGTCGCCGATATCGGTATCCAGCGCGGTGAGGTAGTCACGCTGCTCGGTAAAGATGTGTTCGCAGTCGAGCAGCCAGTTGACGATGTGGTGTTTGCTTAGCATGGCTATCGGCACTCCTTAGCAGCCGCGACGTAGGGCGGGGGTGTGAACGGGGGCATCCCACAGGGTCATCAGCTCATCATCCACCTTGAGCAGGGTGATGGAGATGCCGGTCATGTCGAGGGAGGTGCAGTAGGGGCCGATCAGGTTGCGCACCAGATGGATGCCCGCCTCCTCGCACAGGGTCGCGAGGCGACCATAGACACCGTAGAGCTCTGAAATCGGGGTGCCGCCGAGGCTGTTGACCAGCGCGATGACCCGATCACCCTTGTTGAGCGGTTCGATAAAGGTGTGCTCCTCCTGCCAGCTGCCGCTGGTGCGATCCCAGTGGCGCAGGGTGCGGCCATAGGGGGTGTTGTCAGTAAGCTCGCTGAACATATCGTCCACCAGGGTATTGAGGTCGGTGAAGGGGCGACGCTCGATGCCCGGCTCGCCGTGAATACCGACGCCGAACTCCAGCTCGTTGTCCGCCAGAGTGAAGGAGGGCTTGCCAGCAGCAGGCACAGTGCAGGCATGCATGGCCACGCCTATGGTGCGGCTCTGGTTGTTGATACGACGGGCCAGCGCCTCGCAGCGCGCCAGATCGTAGCCCGCCTCGGCGGCGGCACCGACCAGCTTCTCGCACAGCACGGTCGTAGCAACGCCACGGCGACCGGCGGTGTAGAGGCTGTCTTTGACCGCGACATCGTCATCGATGAGGGCGAAACCCACCTTGACGCCGTCGCCGTGCAGCAGCTCGACCGCGGTCTCGAAGTTGAGTACGTCGCCGGTGTAGTTCTTCACCAGAAACAGCACGCCCGCGCCGCCATCAACGGCCTGACCGCACTCGTACATCTGATCCGGGGTCGGGGAGGTAAAGATCTCGCCGGGGCAGGCGCCATCCAGCATCCCCTTGCCCACCAGACCGCCGTGCATCGGCTCGTGGCCGCTGCCACCGCCGGAGACCAGCGCCACCTTGCCCATCACGGGGGAGTCGGCGCGAGTGATGTAGTGGGGTTCGATACGTACCTTGAGCTCGGGGTGGGCGGCTGCCATCCCCATCAGTTGTTCACGGACCACGGCATCGACGGCATTGATCAGTTTCTTCATGGCTCACTCCTTGGCTTGCCACCGCTCGGGTGGGCAAATGGTTGATGGAGCCAGTCTAACGACAGAAAAAGGGATAAAAATGACGGGCGATTTGGTTCGGATTTGAAACAGCAGAAGGGGGATGAATGTTTCAATCTGAAACGGCGCAGGGCAAACGGGCGGGAAACTGTTAGCTGACTCACAGCCATGAAAAAGGGCCCCGCAGGGCCCTTCGCTATAACCGGAATATGCGGACGGATTAGATGGCCCAGCCACCGGCGTAGAAGATCACCAGCGCCAGGGCGATGATGACGGTGCCGACGTTCAGCTTCTTCCACTCGGCAGCGAAGATGCGGCCAACGACCAGCGCCACGAAGCCCAGCATGATGCCGGTGACTATGTTGCAGGTCAGTACGATAAAGACGGCGCACAGCATGCCGGAGAGGGCATCGACCGAGTCGCTGAAGTCCAGCTTGGTGACGTTGCCCAGCATCAGCAGACCGACGTACATCAGGGCCGGTGCGGTGGCGTAAGCCGGTACCAGATAGCTCAGCGGGGAGAGGAAGATCATCAGCAGGAACAGCACGCCGACCAGCGCGGCGGTCAGACCGGTCTTGCCACCGGCCGCGGTGCCTGCGGCGGATTCGATGTAGACGGCAGCCGGAGCACCACCTACGGCGCCTGCCACCATGCTGCTGACGGAGTCGGCAGTCAGGGCCTTGCCGCCGCTGATGATGTGGCCACGCTCGTTGATGAGGCCAGCCTGACCGGCCACGGCACGGATGGTGCCGGTGGCGTCAAACACGGCGGTCATCACCAGCGCCAACACGGTCGGAATGACTACCGGATTGAGGGCGCCCAGCAGATCCATGCTACCTACCAGAGAGCCCTTCTCTCCAGTCAGGCTCGGCATGGCGAAGAAGCCCTGCCAGGTCACTTTCGGGTCGAAGATAAGGCCGAGGATGGAGATGGCGATGATCACCATCAGGATGCCGCCCGGCACCTTGCGACGCTCGAGACCGAAGATGGCAGCCAGACCCAGCACCGTCATGATGACCGGGAAGGCGGTCACTTCACCCAGTTGAACCGGCAGACCGGCCCCTTCGTTCTTGATCACCATGCCAACGCCGTTGGTGGCGATTAGCAGCAGGAACAGACCGATACCGATACCGGTGCCGTGGGCGATGCCGGAGGGGAGGTTGTCCAGGATCCACTGGCGTACGCCAGTGACGCTGATCAGGGTAAACAGCACACCCATCAGGAAGATGGCGCCCAGCGCGACCGGAATGCTCAGCCCCTGACCCAGCACCAAGCTGAATGCGGTAAAGGCGGTGAGAGAGATGGCGCAACCGATAGCCATCGGGAGCTTGGCCCACAGCCCCATCAGCAGGGAGCCGAAGGCGGCGATCAAACAGGTGGCCACAAACACCGGGCCCTGCTCAAAGCCGGCGGCACCCAGCATGTTCGGCACCACTATGATGCTGTAGACCATCGCCAGGAAGGTGGTCAGCCCCGCGACCAGCTCCTGACGCACGCTGCTGCCGCGCGCAGAAATGGAAAAATAAGAGTCCAGAAAGCCGCCAGTCCCTGTTTGGGCGGCCATATCTTGCTTTGCCATAACTAATCCTGAAAGTGTGAAGGAAATCGTTTGCGTTGGTGGCGCGCAAAATAGCAAGAATTCGCGGCAAATACAGCGTATAACCTGACTTTTTCGTCACTATTTTACATTTTGAGTCCATTCGGAGCTCATTCTAAGACTCAAGCGGTGAGAGCGTGTAAGGGAGGGATCAAGTGGTCGGGGGAGGGGAGATCAGTGAGGAAAAAGCGGGGAAAAACAAAAAACCCGCCGAAGCGGGTTTTTTTAAATTCTTGCAGAGCTGTCAGCAGTTGGCATAAGCCATCAGCAGCATGCTCCGGCTTGAATTACAGACCAACTACGTTGGCAGCAGCCGGGCCTTTCTGGCCTTGCTCGATGGTGAACTCAACGCGCTGACCTTCGTCCAGGGTTTTGAAGCTGGTGGACTGGATAGCGGAGAAGTGTACGAACACGTCTTTGCTGCCGTCAGCCGGGGAGATGAAACCAAAACCTTTCTCAGCGTTGAAGAACTTAACGGTACCAGTCATTTTGTTAGACATAATAATTTCCTTAAATAGTGTTGAATGCCACCTAAATGGCAATTTTTGATTTTTCGTCAGCAATACGTATGGGGAGCACTAAAGAAGGAGAATTATTTGATAAGAATTATCCGAGGATAACGCTTATGCTAATCACTGCTTTACTAAAATGACTGCCTAACATAATCAGGTCTGAACTGCCGAACCATCGAGAAAGATTAAAACACGCTCTCATTTTTAAAGCAAACTTTATCTCGATATTAATGTTTTGTAACAGCCAAAAATATCATTTTTTATAGTAAACATGATGCATTTCAACGGCATAGAAAAATAAGTGCAGACTCATATCACCCTGTGGCAAGTCAGATTCGGCTTTTTTGTCCTGACTATGTAGCCAGTTCTGACAAAAAATATGAGAAAAAATGAAAAAGGTGGCGATAGATGGGGATTGTCAGTTGGCGTTCTCTCTAAGTCACAATGTAAATCACTTCTTTGCTGCTGCGATTAGCTTCTGGGCTGCAAATCAATGGCAGCGCCAAATCTGGCTCATCGAGCATCGCCCAGACATGCAAACGCCCGCAGGCACAAGTGCCAGCGGGCGTTTTGCAAGAAGGGATCAGCGCTTGCTGCGAAACTTGTTGCTGACCGAATCAATCCAGCTGAAGGTTTCCGGCAGTACCTGGTTCTTGGCGCGCTCTTTGGCTTTCTCGCGAGCCAGCTTGGAGGCAGCCTTGGCCGCTTCGGCGCGGTCGGCCACAATTTTCAGGCGACCCTCTTCGCGGATCTTGTTCCGCTCTCCGTTGGTCAGCTGGTGGTCTGCATTGGCTTGTGCCTTTTGCAATAACAAGGCTATCTCGGCTTTTTCGGCCTCGGTCAGATCTTTCATTTCCAGCTTTTTCACGGCGCGCTCCTGCGGCAGGGTGGTTAGACACCCTAACACAGTTGTGCCGATCACTTCTTATGCAATCGGCTTTCCGGCAGTAAAAATGCGGGTTTGTGCCAACTTTCCGTTATTTCGCTGCCACTTTCCCGCCTGTTTGCCACATTTCAATTTATGGCGAGCGGTGAAGGCATCTCTTGCTCCTCCGGCTCGACGTGGATCAGCACGATGGCGTGGGGCAACTGCGCCATGATGGCGTGTTCGATGCGATCACAGATATCGTGGGCTTCGCCGATGCTCATCTCCGGGGGCAGGGTGAGGTGGAAGTCGATATGGCGGCGGCGTCCGGCACGACGGCTGCGCAGATCGTGGAAACCGCTGGCGGCAGGGCAGCATTCGGTGATGATGCGGCTGGTCATCGCCAGCTCTTCTGGGCTCATGCTCTGGTCGATCAGCGGCTGGAAGGCCTCGTTGAGCATGCTGATGGCCTCTCTGACAATAAAGATGGCGACCGCAATGGCGACCAGCGGGTCGAGGATGGCGAGTGAATGGCCGAACAGACCGGCCAGCCAGATCCCGCCAAGACCGACGGCGACCCCGGCGGAGGTGAGCACATCCGCCTTGAGATGAAGCGCATCGGCAGCCAGCGCGACCGACTCCTCCTCTCGGGCCACCTTGTAGAGGTAGGCAGAGACGCCGCTGTTGACCAGCGCCGAGATCACCATCACCAGTACGCCCCAGCCAATGCTCTCGATGGAGCTGGGGGTGATCAGCTTGTCGACGGCTTCGAAGATGATCCAGCCCGCGGCCAGCAAGATAAGCAGTGCTTCGATGACGCCGGAGACATTTTCAATCTTGTCGTGACCATAGGGGTGCCGTTCATCGGGCGGGAGATCGGACTTTTTCACCGCGAACAGGGCGATCAGGGCCGCCACCAGATCCATGGCGGAGTGGATCGCCTCCGAGATGATACTGACCGAGCCGCTGGCGAACCCGGCCACCATTTTCATGATGATCAGACTGATATTGGAGCAGACCGACACCATGGCGGCTCTGGTTTTTCTGTTCATGTACAGCTTCCTGAATAAAAACGGATATTTCGGTGCGGCACGCATTATATCCGGCTGACCGGAAATAACCTATTCGGTGTTGTAACCTGATGTTTCCGATGGTATTGCGAATGCTTATTAAAATGGTGACCTCTTGCGTGGCAATAAATAATGAGAGGGATTTATATTTACCCGTGAAAATATCCAGGTAACGATAGCTTAATATAAGCGTGACAACATTTAATAATGCGAATTACTCTTTTTTGGTCTTTCCTGTCGAGGTCGTTTGGCCTCCCCGCTCAAGGGGCTGCGCGCGACATTTTTTGGACGAGAATGAGGCTGGATCCGGATGCCGCTGGAGGGTATGCTGGGTCTGGTGATGGTCTTGCACCATCCCACCAAGCGTACTGAAGTTGATGATTCGGATGGCATGCTGGCTCCCATGAGGAACCAACTGTCTGGGTAACATTTTTGGAGTTTGATGATGAGTAACAAAGAACATCACAACGGCAAAGATGCCAAGAAAAAACCGCAGATGTCACTGAAAGAGAAACGCGAAGCCAAACGTCAGAAAGCAGAACTGAAAAACGGCAGCGCAATGAAGTAACGCTCCCCTACTGCTGTTCCTTCGGAGCCAGTACAAAGCCAGCCCTTACCGGCTGGCTTTTATGTTTGTGGCTCACGGCGTGGCGCCGTAAGCCGCGAAAATCTGGTGATAACGACCATCCTGACGCATCGCCTCAAGGCGCTTATCAAACAGATTGCGGGCATCGGCCGTTCGGAAGGCAAAGTGATAGACGGTGGGCGGGAAGAGGTCTGCTTGCCTGACCTGATTGCGCTCGTAGTGCTCGCCTGCCTGGGCGGTGGTAATCAGCTGGTCGAGGTAGTAGTAGAACACCCGCTCCTCCAGTACGACTGCATCCACCCTGCCGCGCATCAGCTGATGTACCTGCACCTGCTGCTTGGCTACCTCCTCATAGTGGGGATTCTGGTTGGCCATGGTGGCGAACGCGCCCCCCAGAATGATCCTTGCCCGTTGAAAGGCGGTGACCCGTTTTGAATGCAGGTCGTCCAGAGTACTGATGTGGGTGCTGCGCAGGGTGAAGATCCGGTTATGGAAGGTGATAACGGGCTGGGTCAGAACGTGAGGATCAACCATACCGGGTCTGACGTTGATGATGGCATCCAGCTTTCCTGACTCGAACAGGCGGAAGGTGCGCTCCAGTGGCAGAAATTCAAAGCTGGGTTCATAGCCGCTGCCAGCGAACGCCTCTTTCAGCAGATCCAGCTCAATGCCGCGATTCTCGCCTTCGATGACATAAGGGGGGATGGCAAAGCTGACCCCGACCTTGAGTGGCGTTGCCTGCAACTGGCCGGAGAGCAAGCTGGTCAGCATTAGCAATAAAGGGGTTAGCAGTTTCATTGCACTTTTCACAAAGCGCTCCTGTGGAGAATATCCATCACTGTAGGGGAGGCAACCAAAAAGCGTTATATCCCTTTCGGGCTGAGAGGTTCAGCCTGAGTGCATAAAAAAAGACCCTGAGTTATCAGGGCCTTTTCAATATTCTGTTCTTAGAACGGGATATCGTCGTCGAAATCCATCGGCGGCTCGTTATATACCGGCGGCGCAGATTGCGGCTGCTGGGCAGGACGGCCATAACCGCCTTGCGGCTGCATGTTCTGCTGCGGAGCCGGTGCCGGGCGCTGCTGATTCATCGGCTGCTGGGCAGGCATGCTCTGCTGCGGCTGACCCCAGTTACCCTGGGATTGGCCACCCATGTTCTGGCCCATGCCCTGACCGCCTTGCGGACGACCACCCAGCATCTGCATCACGCCAGTGAAGCTGTCGACCAGCACTTCAGTGGTGTAGCGCTCCTGGCCGCTCTGATCCTGCCATTTACGGGTTTGCAGTTTGCCTTCCACATAGACCTGGGAGCCTTTCTTCAGGTACTCGCCAGCCACTTCGGCCAACTTGCCCATGAAGACGACGCGATGCCATTCGGTACGCTCTTTCTGCTCACCGGTCTGCTTGTCGCGCCAGGTTTCGGAGGTAGCCAGAGTAATGTTGGTCACAGCACCGCCACTCGGCATGTAGCGTACTTCCGGGTCTTGCCCGAGGTTACCGATCAGAATGACTTTATTGATGCCTCGACTGGCCATAATCTCTCTTCCACCTTATTTACCGGCCAGGTCGAAACCTGGTCCAACACGACTAGATACCTGATTAGTTGCTGTGTGCGGGGCGCAATGTCCCGCAGACGCATGTGACGGTCATAGTAACAGTTGCGAAGCGGATTGGCAGCATCCTTAACCGGCTTGATGTGCCAAAGGCAACTGTTGGCTCCTGCCGCAGTGATGGGCGGGTTGCAGCTGTTTCCGGCGCGTCCGGCATCACATTTCTGCCATATATTCCTGTTATGCTGGCTGATTGGCGAATTGTAATCGGTTTTTAAATCGACTAAAAACATATGGTTACGATATTTATGAGATCCATTCTCATACTTTTTTAATATTGTGCTCCCATACCTCCTTGGTAGACTCAGTCGGCCAGATTAGGTGGTTTACAGGTTCAAGGAAGAGCACACAATGAAAGCCGCATGCCCGATCGCACTGGTCACTGAAAATAATGTGCAGGCCAGCACATTTGCTGCATATCTCATCTCTCATTTGAGCCGTCCCGTCCAGCTAATCCACGAGATTAATCAGCTAGATAACCAGTGTGACGGCACGCTGTTTCTCATCGATCTCGACTATATCCGCTCCGGCCAGTCACTGGGCTGGAACCGGGCGATCTCTGAACGCTTTGGCATGGCGGCCACAGTGCTGCTCAATGCTCCCACTGCGACGGATCGCGACCTGCTGCTGATGTGGCCGCAGATCTGCGGTCTGTTTTTCCGTCAGGATCCGCTCGACCGACTGGTTGCCGGGTTGCAGAAAATCCTGTTGGGCGAGTACTGGATGCCGCGCCACCTGCTGTGCGAGCTGGTCGAATACTATCGCCAGGGCAATAGCTACCTGCTGCGTAACGACACCCTGCTGACAGCCAGAGAGCAGGAGATCATCCGTTATCTGATGACGGGCGCCTCCAATGTCGAGATCGCCGACAGCCTGTTTGTCAGCGAGCACACCGTCAAATCCCACCTCTATAACGTTTTTAAAAAGCTGAACGTGAAGAACCGGATCCAGGCGGTGAGCTGGGCCAAAGAGTATCTCGATGCTCCGGACTCCCACTGATGAAAGCGTTCTCTCTGGCGTGTTGCCTTGTGCTGCTCTGGGGCTTCACGACCGTTGTGGCGGCCGAGGCCGATGCTCCGCTGGAGTCGGTACAGCCGGAGCAGGAGAGTGATCGGCTGGATGTGGATGGTTTGGTGCTGGACCGCACTTTTACCCGCTTCGGTCAGGGCTTTTATAACGAATTTACCCGGTTGCGCAGTGATGAAGACCCGAATGCCAGAGAAAATCTGACGATTCATGAGCGCCCGACTGCTCGCTGGGGCAGCCTGATCTGGATCACCCATAACCGGAAGGTGATTTTTAAAACCGCGCTCTCTCCCGGCCGCAATCAGCAGGAGCAGAGCGCCAAACTGGCTTGGTCACAGGTCAGGCAGACCCTCGAACAGCAGAAGATCGCGACCCTGTTCATGGATACCTTCGATTTGGAACATGATGAACTATAAGGATATTTCTCATGCGTGCCCGGTTATTGCTAGTTGCAGCACTGATAGCGCCAGCGCTCCATGCGTCGGAGCTTGTCTATCGCCCCGTCAACCCCAGCTTTGGGGGTAACCCTCTCAACAGCAGTCATCTGCTTGGCACCGCCAATGCGCAGAATGATTACAAGGATCCCGCCAGTGGCAGCGGTAGCAGCGGTACCTCGGCGCTGGATCGCCTGACCTCCAACCTGCAATCCCGCTTGATCAGCCAGCTGCTGGCCGATATCGGCAAGGATGGCAGCCAGAGTGGCAGTCTGGTGACCGATGATTTTGCCATCAATGTGGTGGATGAAGATGGCACTCTGGTGGTTTCGATCACCGACCGGGTGACCAACCAGACCACCATGATCGAAGTGAATGGCCTGATTGCCGACTGAGGGCGCGATGAAACGACAACTGTTATTGATAGTGCCCCTGCTTGCGCTGGCTGGCTGTGCGACCCATATCGGCTCGCCCGTTGCCGATGAGAAGGCAACCCTGATGCCGCGATCCGTCTCTTACAAGGAGCTGATCAGTCTGCCCAAGCCAAAAGGGAAAATTGTCGCGGCCGTCTACGATTTTCGCGATCAGACCGGTCAGTATCTGCCAGCACCGGCATCCAACTTCTCCACGGCGGTCACCCAGGGCGGGGTCGCCATGCTGAGCACGGCTTTGTGGGATTCCCAATGGTTTGTGCCGCTGGAGCGGGAGGGGCTGCAGAACCTGCTGACCGAACGCAAGATTGTGCGGGCGGCCCAGAACAAGCCCAACGTTCCCGGCAACAATGCCAATCAACTGCCCTCGCTGGTCGCCGCCAACATCCTGATCGAGGGGGGGATCGTCGCCTATGACAGCAATGTGCGCACCGGCGGGGCGGGGGCCAAGTATTTTGGCATCGGTGCCAGCGGGGAGTACCGGGTCGATCAGGTGACGGTCAATCTGCGAGCCGTCGATATCCGTTCAGGCCGGATCCTGAACAGTGTCACCACCTCCAAGACAGTGCTGTCGCAACAGGTGCAGGCAGGGGTATTCCGCTTCGTCGAGTACAAGCGCCTGCTGGAGGCCGAGGCCGGTTTCAGCACCAATGAGCCGGTACAGATGTGTGTCATGTCGGCTATCGAGTCCGGGGTGATCCGGCTGATTGCCAATGGCGTGCGGGACAATCTGTGGCAACTGGCCGACCAGCGGGATATCGACAATCCGATCCTGCAGGAGTACCTGCAAGACAACGCCCCGCTGCTTTGAGTTTTCCCGCTCTCGCAATGCCCTCCCTGGTGGAGGGCATTTTTTTGGCCTCTATCGAATACGACTTAAGACTTTCTGCTCAACGACAGGGCGGCGCTTTTCATCCTCGAATCAGCGGAGTGCCTGATAGGCCGCCTCTTGTCTGACAGGGATACTGTGGGCGTTTTCCAACAAGGCGATGGCGCGATGAAACATCTGTTGAGTGCTCTCTTTTTTCTGCTGATATCGGGCGCCCCGCAACTCGCCGCAGAGCCTGCCGTCTTTGATGAGCTGGCGATGGCAAGCGAGCTGGATTCCGGTTTGCAGAACGACGGGAATCAGGCGCTGTTGTGGCAACTCGGTAGCGAGCAGCAACTGCACCTCACCCAGCAAGGGGAGCTGAATCAGGCGCGCCTGCTGCAACAGGGTTGGGCCAATGAGTTGGCGCTCTCCCAGGTAGGAGATGAGAACTGGGTCAATGGTGCGCAACTGGGTGAGGGCAATAGCGCCGAACTCTATCAGGCGGGCATCAATAACCGGATTTGGCTGCTGCAACAAGGCAGCGGCAATGAAGCCTGGATCAGTCAGCAAGGGGCAGACAATCAGGCCCGGGCGATCCAGCTGGGTGATGGCAATCAGGCCAGCATCGAGCAGAACGGAATCGGATTAACGGCCACCGTCATCCAGATGGGGGCCAATCAGCAAGTAAATGTCGTTCAAACCAACTGAGCCTAGGCTCAACCATTAGCACGAGAGGGAAATCATGTTTAAACGTACCATCATTGCCTCGGCAGTTCTTCTGGCGACCAGCACCGCTTGGGCGGCATCTACTGGCAACCAGGCTACGGTGAACCAGGCCCAGAGCGGCAATATCGCCACCATTAACCAGGTGGTGGGAAGCGTCGATAACAAGGCTAACATCGATCAAGCTGGTAACAACAACACAGCTGTTACCACTCAAAAGAATACCGGCCAGTCAGATGCCGATACTCGGCAGGTAGGTGACAGTAACGAGGGTTACATCTTGCAACAAGGTGACACTAACCTCTCCAAAGCCTCCATCGATACAAAGGGGAACGACAACTTTGCTGATGTGATTCAGCAATTTGAGAATGGCGGTGCGGTTGCCGGGGTTGTGCAGGATGGGGATCGCAACGACGCCAAGATCAAGCAAGATAATGGTGACTTAGCTGACTCCAGGATCACTCAAATCTCGGATGGTAATCGGACTGTCATTAATAACCAGATATCCGATTTCGCTCGGGCGAGTGTACAGCAGCTAGAAGGGGGGGCTCACCAGGCTGACGTGACCCAGACAGCGGCTGATGGAGCCAACGCCGAAGTGGTACAACGTGGAGAGAGCAATATCACCAAGGTGCTGCAGGCAACCGGTAACTATGACTATGCACCGGCGGAAGGAACATCTGCAGTGGTGACTCAGAGTGGTTCTTTGAACAATGCAGACGTCACTCAATACGATAGTGCCAACGTAGCGACTGTTGAGCAAAGTGGAACCCGCGGTGAAGTGGTGACTCTGCAGCAAGGGTCTGATGCCGGGAATGGCAACGGCCTGTTGGCCAAACAGTCTGGAACCGGGGAGTTTGCTGACCTGACACAGGATGGTAATCGCAACCGGATTGAGACCGACCAGCAAGGTACTGGCAATGATGCCTTGGTCAACCAGACAGGTGATGACAACAAGGCCGTGGTCAACCAGTTAGCCAGCAGTACCGATGGTGCGGTCACCATTGATCAGGTAGGTAATGACAACTATGCCAATGCAGTGCAACAAGCAGGCAGCGGCAATACCATCGATATCGACCAGAACGGAACTGGCAACCAGGTTGCCTCTGCTCGTGATGGTGAAGGCAAAGGCGCCTGGACCTGGGGCTCGGACAACGAGCTGGTCGTTGCTCAGAAAGGCACTGACAACTGGGCCTATGCCGATGCGTCTCACTCTGAGTCTGTGGTCAAAGTGACCCAGGATGGTGAGTTGAACAATGCCAAGGTTGAGTCCTACTTGGGTAGCGAGAACAAGCTCACCGTGACCCAGAACGGCGCTGAGCACGAGGCCAATGTCTACGTCAATGCTGGGGTTGGTGGGGGGCGCAACACCGTTGATGTGGTGCAAAACGAAAGCTTTAATACTGCCAATGTGACCGTATTGGGCAGCGATAACCATGCCTATGTCTATCAAGGGGCTGGTAGCAACTGATGGTCATCTCCGGATTCAGGGGCCTGCGGGCCCCTCTTTTATTGGTGCTGCTCTGTGGGTTGATGCTGGTTCATCGCGTCGCTTCCCCAGCAAGCGCTAGGGGAAACGAGATGGAGCCCGATCCGTCGATCCGCTTGTCCCTCAATATTGCGCAGAACGAGCAGGGGCTGTCACTTGCGCCAACGCTGCTCAGCAAGCGCGACTTGACGGTGAGTGTCAGCTTGCTGGTGCATGGCGAAGGGGCGGCCGGGAGCACGACTCAGCGCCAGAGCCGTAATCTGTCGCTGCAGGCTGGAGTGGTCATGGCGGTTGGCAAAATAGGGCTGGGTTTGCGTTGTCCCTATCGGGTCGAGGTCACCGCTCTGATATGGCAAAACGAGCGGCTGCTGGTGGAGAAAAAAGAGCAGATGGCGTGCGCCGGATGATGCGCATTTCATCTCATGACTGTCTATTCATCCAGTAGTCTCTATGCCATACTGACTCGCTCAGGTTTCTGTATCGAGCGTGCAACAAGATGGAAAAGATCGTGGTCCGGGGTGCTCGCACCCACAACCTCAAGAACATCAATCTGACCCTGCCCCGCGACAAGCTGATCGTGGTCACCGGCCTCTCCGGCTCGGGCAAATCCTCTCTGGCGTTCGATACCCTCTATGCCGAGGGGCAGCGCCGCTATGTGGAGTCCCTCTCCGCCTATGCTCGCCAGTTCCTCTCCCTGATGGAGAAGCCGGACGTCGACCATATCGAGGGGCTTTCGCCCGCCATTTCCATCGAGCAGAAGTCCACTTCCCATAACCCGCGCTCGACCGTCGGCACCATCACCGAAATCTACGACTACCTGCGTCTGCTGTTCGCCCGGGTCGGTGAGCCGCGCTGCCCGACCCATGCCATTCCGCTTGCCGCCCAGACCATCAGCCAGATGGTGGATCAGGTACTGGCCCAGCCGGAGGGGAGCAAGCTGATGCTGCTGGCCCCGGTGGTGCGTGACCGCAAGGGGGAACACACCAAGCTGCTGGAGAATCTGGCGGCGCAGGGTTATATCCGTGCCCGTATCGACGGCGAGGTGTGCGATCTATCCGACCCTCCCGCGCTGGAGCTGCACAAGAAGCACACCATCGAGGTGGTGGTGGACCGCTTCAAGGTGCGCGATGACCTTGCCTTGCGTCTGGCCGAGTCGTTCGAGACGGCGCTGACCCTATCCGGTGGTATCGTGTTGGTGGTGCCGATGGACGGGGAGGAGGGGGTTGCTCCCATGACCTTCTCCGCCAACTTCGCCTGCCCGGAGTGCGGCTACTCCATGTCGGAGCTGGAGCCGCGCATCTTCTCTTTCAACAACCCGGCCGGTGCCTGTCCCACCTGTGATGGTTTGGGCGTGCAGCAATATTTCGACCCGGCCAAGGTGATCGGCGATCCGGCCATCAGCCTGGCCAACGGCGCCATCCGTGGCTGGGACAAGCGCAGCTTCTACTACTTCCAGATGCTCAAATCTCTCTCCGAGCACTACAAATTCGATCTGGAGACGCCGTGGGAGGATCTGCCGCTCAAGACCCAGGAGGTGATCCTGCGTGGCTCCGGTCGCACCGAGATCGAGTTCCGCTACATGAACGACCGCGGCGACGTGGTGGTGCGCAAGCACCCGTTCGAGGGGATCCTACACAACATGGAGCGGCGCTACCGGGAAACCGAGTCCAATTCGGTGCGTGAAGAGCTCTCCAAATACATCGCCAACAAGTCTTGCTCAAGCTGCGATGGCAGCCGGCTGCGGGAGGAGGCGCGCCACGTCTTCGTCGACAACCGCAACCTGCCGGCCATCGCCGAGCAGTCCATTGGCGATGCGCTCGCCTTCTTTGAGGGGCTGAATCTGACCGGCCAGCGCGCCCAGATCGCCGAGAAGATCCTGAAAGAGATCGTCGAGCGGCTCGGCTTCCTGGTAAACGTTGGCCTTAACTACCTGAGCCTGTCGCGCAGTGCCGAGACCCTCTCGGGCGGCGAAGCGCAGCGCATTCGACTGGCCAGCCAGATCGGTGCAGGTCTGGTAGGTGTCATGTATGTGCTGGACGAGCCGTCCATCGGTTTGCATCAGCGCGACAACGAGCGTCTGCTCAAGACACTCACTCATCTGCGTGATCTCGGCAACACTGTGATCGTGGTGGAGCACGACGAGGACGCTATCCGCCTCGCCGACCATGTGCTCGACATCGGCCCGGGAGCCGGGGTACACGGCGGGGCCATCGTCGCGCAGGGTACGCCGGAGGAGATCATTGCCAATCCCGAGTCACTCACCGGTGACTACCTCTCCGGTCGCAAGCAGATCGCCATTCCTGCCGAGCGTACCCCGCTCACCGGCAAGTGGTTGAAGCTCAAGGGGGCGAGCGGCAACAACCTGCGCAACGTCAACCTGGATCTGCCGATCGGAGTGATGACCTGCGTCACCGGCGTCTCCGGCTCCGGCAAGTCGACCCTGATTAACGATACCCTGTTCCGCATTGCTCACCGCGAGTTGAACAAGGCCACCGAATCCACCCCGGCACCCTATCGCAGTGTCGAGGGGCTGGAGCATCTGGACAAGGTGGTGGATATCGACCAGAGCCCCATCGGCCGCACCCCGCGCTCCAACCCGGCCACCTACACCGGCCTGTTCACCCCGATCCGCGAGCTGCTCTCCGGCACTCAGGAGGCGCGTTCCCGAGGCTACCAGCCGGGCCGCTTCTCCTTCAACGTGAAAGGGGGCCGCTGCGAGGCGTGCCAAGGGGATGGAGTCATCAAGGTGGAGATGCACTTCCTGCCGGACGTCTACGTACCGTGCGACGTCTGCAAGGGCAAGCGCTACAACCGCGAGACGCTGGAGGTGAAGTACAAGGGCAAGAACATCCACGAAATCCTCGAGATGACGGTGGAAGATGCCCGCGAGTTCTTCGATCCGGTACCGGCAGTGGCGCGCAAGCTGCAGACCCTGATGGACGTGGGCCTCTCCTATATCCGCCTCGGCCAGTCGGCCACAACCTTGTCTGGCGGTGAGGCACAGCGGGTCAAGCTGGCGCGGGAGCTCTCCAAGCGGGATACCGGTCAGACTCTCTACATTCTGGACGAGCCGACCACAGGGCTGCACTTCCACGATATCCAGCAGCTACTCAAGGTGCTGCACCAGCTGCGGGATCGTGGCAACACCATCGTCATCATCGAGCACAATCTGGATGTCATCAAAACTGCCGACTGGATCGTCGATCTGGGTCCGGAGGGGGGCGCCGGTGGTGGCCGCATTCTGGTGACGGGGACGCCGGAAGAGATTTGCACCAATAAAGAGTCTCATACAGCTCGTTTTTTGCGGCCACTATTGGCGCGATAAGCCGTTATAATCGAGGGGCCTTTGGCCCCTTTTTGTTATAAAAATCGGGAGCATAGGGGGAAGCTCGTCAAGTGTGGGCAGGCTTGGCATCTCAGCATCATGGTAATGGATATATCGGGTTATGGCTCAGGCTCCGCGTACGATTGATCATCAGTTGGCTTACTCCATGTTCCCCATCTGGCTGGGGGCGATCCTGCTATTGCTGGTCCTGCTGGCGTGGGCCCAAATCCCGGCTGCCAGCCGGATTGAAGAGCAGCGAATGAAGGAGCATCTGCTGCGCGTGACCAAGGCGGTGCAGGCGGATGTGGCCGCTCTGGATGCATTCAGTCGGGATTGGGGCATCTGGGATGACAGTCACCGTTTTATGGACAACAAAAGCAGGGCGTACATCGAATCCAACCTGTTCAGTGATATGCCGATGCGGGATTTTAGTCTCAACCTGATGAGCTTCATGGATCTCACCGGCTACGAAATCTGGACGCGCACCCTGCTACCCGATGCGCCGGGGATCAATCCGGACCAGTTTCCCTACTTCCTTGATGAATTGAAAAAGCAGTTGAGAGAACGCTCGGTGGCACAAGGGGGCATCAATCTGCACGGGATCCGCGCTTCCCAGTGGGGGCCGCTAATGTACTCGTGGCAGCCGATCAGAAACAGTGACGAGTCGGCACCGTTCAACGGTTTCTTGCTGGTTGTTCGTTGGCTCGACAAGGCCTACCTCGAGCAAGTATCGGAGCGTACCGCGCTGCCACTGGCGATCTCCCACGCCAATCTGGATGTCACAGCTACCTTCAAACCACTGAAACCGCAAATAACGTATCGCCTGATCGACCTTGGGCTGACCCGGCTCAGGGGAGAAGTGCGACTGCTCAACAGCGATAACCAGCCGGTACTGACCCTGGTGATTGAGGAGGAGAGAAAGATCTTGAGTGGCGTCATGGAGGGGGCGCTCTGGACCTTTATCGGCATGCTGTTTATCAGTTTTATCTGCGTCATGATCGCCATGTACCGGCTCAACAGCATTGTGCTTACCCCGTTGCAGCAGCTGGTGTCGGCGCTGCAACGCTTTGGCGATCGGCCAGATGCCACCTTGATCCCCTATATCGACAGCAGCGCCGAGATGGCGACCCTGAGCGGCAAGTTCAAGGAGATGGCCAGCAAGGTTAGTCAGCAACACGATGATTTGTTGGAAAAATCCAGCCAGATGGAGATGGCTGCATTCACCGATCCCTTGACCCGTTGCTTCAATCGTCGCTATCTCGATGGTTGGTTGCAGGCCAACCGGGCCAAACCTTGTCTGTTATTGCTGCTGGATCTGGATCATTTCAAGCGGATCAATGACCGCCTTGGCCATGACATCGGGGATCTGGTGCTGAAACAGCTGGCGGGTCTGCTGCGCAAGGTGGTGACAGGAGAGCGCGAGCCTATCATCCGGCTGGGCGGGGAGGAGTTCTTGTTGCTGCTACAAGTGGATGACGAGCAAGAGTTGGCGTTGCGAGTCGAATATCTGCGCCAGCGTGTCGCTCAGCACCGCTTTGGCAGAGAGGATGCGCCACTCTGGTTGACGGTGTCGCTGGGGTTCTGCCGCTATCCGTTGCACCCGGAGTGTCCGGATTCATTCTGGAGTCACAGCTTCAAACTGGCGGACATGGCGCTGTATCAGGCCAAAGTCGGCGGGCGAAATCGGTGGTGTGGCTACGCAGGTAGCCTCTCTGCGGAGGGAATGGGCCAGACTCCGGAACAGCTTGCCGAAGGGGGGCATATCACCCTGCTGCACTCTGTCAATCCGGATTAACCCTGCCGTACCAATACCAGATAGGCCAGGGCGACAATAAAACCGAGCAGGATAAAGAGAAAGGATCCGATTCCCCACACGGCCGCGAGAAAGGCCCCCATCTTTTGCCATTTCGACTCATTTTTCATAAATAAACCATTACTTCCCAGTAACTTGCATGGCGCAAAAAATACGCTGATTTGCCCACATTAACAACAATTAATAGCCACTCTGCCGCGCAATAAGATGTGGTTTGTTTGCTCCTTTTGGCGCTGGATACGGGTAGTTACAACCTGTCGAAACAGGTATTTCAGCTTGTTGTCTGGGGGCTCAACGAGATTGAGATGGCGTGCAAAGATGTCACACCAATCGATTTATTTCTGTGCAACCTTTGCTCCAAGTCAATAACTTTGCATTTACAAGGGCATATAGTCAGCGGGCTTACAGCATCAAATGAAAACAAAAAAAGGGATTACGTGATGAAAAAATTACTTCCTCTGATGATTGCCGCAGCAGTGACCTCTCCTTTCGCCATGGCCCATCAGGCTGGCGACATTCTGGTTCGTGGTGGTTTGGCATTTGTATCGCCGCAGGAAAGCAGCACGCCTGTAGAGCTGGAAATTAATGACAACATGCAATTGGGATTGACTCTCTCTTACATGATTACTGATAACTGGGGTGTCGAATTGCTGGCTGCAACCCCCTTCTCTCATTCAGTCAAACTGGGTGGCGCTGAAGTTGCCAAGATCAAGCATCTGCCGCCGACTCTGATGGGTCAGTACTATTTTGGCGATGCTCAAAGCAAGGTTCGCCCGTATGTCGGTATTGGCGTGAACTACACCACCTTCTTTGATGAAGAGGGTCGTGGTGCACTGTCAGGAACCGATGTCAAAGTCGATGACTCCTGGGGTGTTGCCGGACAAGTTGGTATCGATATGGCGATCACTGACCGCTGGTTTGTCAACGGTTCAGCCTGGATCATGGATATCGATACCGATGTGCATACAGCGATTGGCACCATTAATACCAAGGTCGACCCGATGGCCTTTATGGTGGGTGTTGGCTACCGCTTCTAATGATTCTGGCTGCGGTTCTGAACGGACCGCGGAAGATAGCAAAGTACGTCTCTTTCAGCCCGGCTTGTGCCGGGCTTTTTTCGTATGGCTGATTTTGTCTGTACTGTGATCCAACCCGATACAAATCAATTAAATACCTACCGCTTTATTTCAGTTATTCGCCACCCCTGCCGATAGTGACTATGTTCACTTTACCTTCCCCCAATGAGTGAGGATGTCTCCATGGGTTTATCTATCGTGCAGCGGATCATCGCCGGATTCGTGTTGATGCTGCTGTTGCTGATCCTGCTTGGTGTGATCAGTACCTTTAAAATCAAGGGTATAAATGACGGCCTCTCTGCCGTATCTGACCGGGCAACCCCGCTGGTGGTGGCTGTCGCAGGTCTCAAGGGGGCACTGCAGGATAGTAACCGCTGGGTGCTGGTCTATCGCACCAGTGAAGATGCGGCCCAGTTGCCGCAGCTGGCAAATCAGTTCAAGGAGCAGCAGAACCGCTTCGTTCAGCTGAGTCAGGAGATGGGTAAATTTACCGACGTAGCGGATGCTCGTGCCCGCTTCCAGCAGGTCGAGAGTGCTACCACCCAATTTTATGGCTTGGCGGATCAGGTGTTGGCCCAGCATCGGCAGTGGGTCAGTGCACTGGAGCGGCGCCACAAGCTGGAGATGGAATTTATCCGCCTTGAGGATACTTACCAGTGGGCGGCGGATCTGCTGCTGCAACAGACCGCCAGCAAACGCTCCATGCGCAACAAGGCGGAGCTTATTACCTCGGGTATCGCCCGCGACCTGAAGAATATCCGCCGTGCCGATGCCAAAACCGACCTGAACGAGCTGGAAAAGGTACTCAGCAAGGATATCGAGATGGCCCGCAAGCGGTTGGAGCGGGTGCTGGTGCCCGATGATGTGAAAGCGCGCTTTGTCTCCAATCTGGATCGGATGCAGGAGCTGGCGCTCGGCGCTCAGGGCTTGTTGGCGACCATGCGTCAGGCTCAGCAACTGGCGCTGTCGCTGGCCACGCAAAATCAGCAGCTGGATGCCAGTCTGGTCAACAGCCTCAATTTGCTCGATGAGATGGGCAAGTCTGCCGGAGCCATCGCCAGCGATAGCCGGATCAATGCCGATGCAGCGGTCAGTAGCGCCAGCTTCTGGATTCTGGTGGTTGCCGCGATGTCGGCCGCTGCGGCGCTGGTGATCGGTTATACCACTGCGCGCAGCATTCAGCGCCCGTTGCAGATGATCAACAAGGAGCTCGATTACATGGCGGCCGGCGACATGACCCGCCGCATCAACTACCGCAGCAGTTGCGAATTTGGCAGCCTTTCCCGCTCTATCGATACGCTGGCGGGCAAGACCGGCGAGCTGCTATCTCAAATCAATGCGGGCTCTCGCCATCTGGTGGATGAAGCGAGCCGCGCCGCCGAGATCAGCGAACGGGCCATGTCCCGGGTACAAGAGCAGAAGAGCCAGACCGATCAGGTGGCCGCCGCCATTACCGAGCTGGAAGTGAGCGCCACCGAGGTGGCCCGCTCTACCGATGGCACCAAGCGGGAAGTGGATCTGGCCGATGACGAGGCACGCAGTGGCCGCCAGAAAGTGGCCACCACTCGCCGGATCACCGAGCAGCTGGCTGGCGCCATGGAAGAGGCGGTCGGGATCACCTACAAACTTGGGGAATTCAGTAACAACATCGGTAGCATTCTCGATGTGATCCGCAGCATTGCCGAGCAGACCAACCTGCTGGCGTTGAACGCCGCCATCGAAGCGGCTCGTGCTGGCGATGCCGGTCGCGGTTTTGCGGTGGTGGCCGATGAGGTACGGGCGCTGGCCAATCGCACCCAGACCTCGACCGAAGAGATCCAGGGGATGATTGAGAACCTGCAGAGCTCCAGCAAGCATGTGGTTGAAGTGATGGGGCGCAGCCAGGAGCAGACCCAGAGCTGTGTCGAGCAGACTCGCGAGATGGATGTGGCGCTGCAATCCATTGCCGATCGGATGGGGGCCATCAAGTCGATGGCGGATCAGGTGGCTCATGCCGCTCAGGAGCAGATCTCCGTCAGTCAGGGAGTCGCTCGTCATATCGCCAGTATTGCCGATGTGGCATACGAGACTGAGCGGGAGGCGCGCGAGTCCGCCAGCAGCAGCGAAGTGCTGGCCGACCTGGTCGCCAAACAGCAGCAATTGATCGCACATTTCAAGGTCTAGGAGGGCTTATGTCTAAAAAGTGGATTGGAGCCCTGAGTCTCCTGTTGTGTGGCCAGCTGATGGCCAGCGAGCTGGTGATTGAGAGCTGGCGAACCGATGACAAGGCGTTGTGGGAGCAGAAGATTATCCCGGCGTTTGAAGCGGCGCATCCCGGCATCAAGGTGAGTTTTCATCCGGTGCAGAACGTCAACTACATGCCCACTCTGTGGGAGAGCCTGAAAGGCGGTAAGGCGGGAGATCTCATTACCTGTCGTCCGTTTGATGACTCGCTCGCCCTGTTCAAGGCGGGCCATCTGGCCGAGCTGACCGAAATGGCAGGGATGGAGAACTTCCCGAGTTTTGCCCAGTCACCCTGGCAGACTGACTCCGGTGCCCAGACCTTCTGCGTACCCATGGCCTCGGTGATTCATGGCTTCTTCTATAACAAGAAGATCTTCAGTGAGTTGGGGCTCACCTTGCCGCAAACCCGCGATCAGTTCTTTGCCGTGCTGGACAAGATCAAGGCCGACGGTCGCTATGTGCCGCTGGCCATGAGTGGTTCCGAGAGCTGGGTTGCCTCCGAACTGGGGTTCCAGAACATTGGCCCCAACTACTGGAAAGGGGAAGATGGTCGTCTGGCTTTGATTGGCGGGCAGGAGCGGTTGGACAACCCCCAATATGTGAAGGTGTTCGACGAGCTGGCCCGCTGGCGTTCCTACCTCGGTGAAGGTGGCGAGAGCCGCGATTATGCGACCAGTAACGAGCTGTTCACTTCGGGCAAGGCCGCCTTCTACGTGGCGGGCTCCTGGGAGATTGCTCCCTTTACCGGCAAGGTCGATTTTGGCGTCATGCGCCCGCCGGTGGCCAAACAGGGTGATGGCTGTTTCTTTACCGACCACACCGATATCGGTATGGGGATGAATCCGGCCAGCAAGAATAAAGAGGGTGCAATGGCTTTCCTGCAGTGGCTGACGACGCCGCAATTTGCCGAGCTCTATACCAACTCGCTGCCGGGATTCTTCTCCCTCTCCAACCACTTCTTCGATGTCACCAATCCGGCGGCCAAAGAGATGATGGAGTGGCGCGATCAGTGTGACTCGACCATTCGGGTGGCGACCCAGATCCTCTCCCGTGGTACGCCCAAGTTGGGGGATGAACTGGCCGAGGTGAGTCAGGCAGTGCTGCTTGGCAAGATGGAGCCCAAAGCTGCCGCAGATCGACTGGAAGGTGGCTTGAAGGGCTGGTATGCCCCCCATCAGGGCAACAAGGCCAAGAGCGCGGATTGTCAGTGTGATGCGGTTGCCCCTGCTCCTGTTTCAGCGCCGACGACTGAGGTGTCCGCAGCTCCCGCGACCAGTGAAACATCGGCCGTGGTGTCACCTGCTGTGACTCCCGCAGAACCCGCATCAGCCGCCGCTGCACCATTACCGGCACCGTCTGATGAGGTGGAACAGGCGCTCTCCAACGAGCTGGAGGCGCCACAGCAGCCACAGCAATAGGTCATCTGCATCAATAAGAGCGGGAGGCATCAGCCTCCCGTTTTTTATGGCTCGCGGCCAGCAGGTATCGCTTTATTGTGCTTCGTGGGGCCAGCGGCAGAGGCTGCCGATGCGGGCAACCGGTGCGAACCCCAGAGAGCGGTAAATGCGCTGGGCATGGTAGTGCTCGTCAGCCACTATGATCAGCTGTTTGGCGCGGGACAATCCTGCGCGAGCCACTTGACTCAGCAACTGGCGGCATAACCCTTGGTTGCGCCACGCATGGTGCGTGCGTACCAACTGGAAGCGCCCAAGTGTGCCGCAGAAGAAGAGGCCACAGCTGGCGACCAGTTGTCCCTCTTCCCAGATCCCCCACCAGTCCCCGAGACCATCGGCAATCATGGCCTGATAGAGCGCCTGGCGGGATTGCAGATAGGGGAGATAGCTCTGTTCCGAGTGTCCCTCATCCCGTTCATTGAGTTCGAAGTCGAGCCACTCAGGCCAATCAGCAGTGGTGAAAGTACGAGCGCCAACCTTGTCCATGTCACTGTGAGGAGGTGGGCAGCTCTGCTCATCCAGCGCCAGCACCACGCACTCCATATATTGGTATCCGGTTGCGACAAAACCGGCGATCCGGCTGTTTTGTCCGGCCGCCAGTGGCCATTGGAAGGTGCGGTGGCGCACTCGAGGATCCTGGCCGATCAGCTGATCAAATGTGGCTTCCAGCCAGCCTTTGTCATGGTCGCTGGGTGGGGTGGGGAGCAGCAGGTAGTTGCCGAAGTAATAGTCGGGAGCATCCGGCGTGCGAACCGCCCAGAACTGATCGTGCTGAACAACCTCGCCCTGATAGCGATCGAACAGCAAGTCGGTGGCAAAGCCGGGGTGGGTATCCATGATGGTGCTCCTGCAAAGACTCATTCTGTTATCGGCAGGAGTGGGAAATAGATGAAAAGGGGCCGGAGAAACCTCCGGCCAAACAATCACACGCAGATTCAGAACGTCCAGGACGATCTGCCCCCATCATAACTCGACTGGGGCAATTTTGGGATGGGCACTTTTCGGTTACGTACCGTTAATTTTGTAAATATGAAGTTCGTCAGATCGGATGTGAGGTAAATCTCTGTTGACTTTGTGTCGTTTTGCTCATAAATATAAAGACGTTTAGACGTCCAAACATCCGTTTTGACGTAGACAGATGGATTGCAGGACAGGGAGAAGAGCAGATGGGATTTCACAGTGCACGTCAGGTTGAGGCGCTCAACCAGAGCTTGGCAGATTTGAATGGCGATATATCGGTCAGTTTCGAGTTTTTTCCGCCCAACAGTGAAGGGATGGAGAATACCCTCTGGCAGTCCATCGAACGGCTGAAAGTGCTGGAACCCAAGTTCGTCTCTGTTACTTATGGCGCCAACTCCGGTACCCGTGATCGCACCCACAAGGTGATCAAGGACATCAAGGAGCGGACAGGCCTGATTGCGGCGCCGCACCTGACCTGTATCGATGCCAGCCGCGACGAATTGCGCACCATCGCCCGCGACTACTGGAATAGCGGTATTCGTCATATCGTGGCTCTGCGCGGTGATTTGCCGCAGGGGTTGGAGAAGCCGGATATGTATGCCACCGATCTGGTTGCCCTGCTCAAGTCAGAGGCGGACTTCGATATCTCGGTTGCCGCCTATCCGGAAGGGCACCCGGAGGCCAAGAGTGCGCAATCCGACCTGCTCAACCTCAAGCGCAAGATTGATGCCGGTGCCAACCGCGCCATCACTCAGTTCTTCTTCGATGTGGAAACGTATTTGCGCTTTCGGGATCGCTGCGCCGCCATCGGTATTGATGCTGAAATCGTGCCGGGGATCCTGCCGGTCTCCAACTATCAGACCCTGGCCAAGTTTGCCGGTTTTACCAACGTGAAGATCCCGCGTTGGATGCATCAGCGTTTCGAGGGGTTGGATAACGATCAGATGACTCGCAATCTGGTGGGGGCGAGCATCGCCATCGATCAGGTGCGCGTGCTGAGTCAGGAAGGGGTGAAGGATTTCCACTTCTATACCCTGAACCGCTCCGAGCTGACTTATGCCATCTGCCATACTCTGGGGGTTCGTCCCAAGGGTTGACCGGTGGTCACCGCGATAAAAGCAAAAAGCCAATGAGTTGCTCATTGGCTTTTTCGTTATGGCCGATTATCAAGGTCTGGTCGGGGCGATCTCTTTTGGCTCAAGATCGATAACCGCATTACCGGCAGCCCCCGGATACTGGCGATAGACCTGATCCTGCTCCAGTGTGTAGAAGGTATCCAGATAGTCGTCGTTGTTGGTCATCCAGGAGTCGGGCAGTGCCTTGACGATGCGACCGCCGAGATCGAGGAAGGGCAGGGCTTCCGGCACGCCACCCGCAGTAAAGCCGAGTTTGAGAGCTTCAATCAGCAGGGCGCTCAGCTCCTTATAGTTGACGTTGTCATCCTGCTCCATCATCACCACATCGACGGCACCCCAGCGATAGCGATCCCAGTAAACCAGGATCTGGTTGGGGGTGTAGTCTGTGTTGTCATAGTCGAGGTAGGGCATGTCGACAATATCGACCACTGGTTCATCCCGGCTGGGATTAACCCCTGCGACCACAGCATACACTTCGGCTGCGCCGAGCAGCCAGGGCTCCTGATCATCCTTCAGCCTGATCTTTTTCAGGATACTGGTCTTGAGTGGCACTGTGCTGGCCGTTACTCGCGGGGCGCTTTGCAGGTCCGCATCGGCCAGCGCCTTGCGCATCACCTTCAAGCCTGCGTTTTTGGCTTTGACGGGATCGGCTTCGACTACCAGAACCGGCCGGGCCGGAGCCTTGTCCACATCCAGATAGACGGGATTGCCAGCACTATCGAACGCTTCAATGGCGCTCCAGCTCTTCTCATCCCCACTTGGAACATAGGCGACCAGCGGTTCGACGCCCTGCTGCAGTGCTGTGGCCTGATCGGTGTTGGCCAGCCTCAACTGCATCAGTTGCTTGACCTCGCCATCCAGTCCTTGCCGGCTGATGGCTGCCTGGTTGGCATCGCTCGCCTGCCGTTTAAGGCGCGGGCTGGCCTTCTGCAGCAGGTTGGGAAGCGGGCTCTGGTATTGCTGATTGCTCAGCAGGGGCAGCAGGTTTTTCTGCTGAAGTGCGAGCTGGCGAGCCAGCTCTCGATCCGTATCGGCAGCCTGGACGCTCGTAGCACCCAGTATGGCCAGTAGTAACAAGACAGCCTGATTTTTCATTTTTATACTCCGTTGCATGGAACCTGACAGGGCACCATGTCCGGGAAGATTGGTGCCCTGACGCCACTAGAAGGAAATTAGTTTCACTTGTGAATCATTTTATCTGGATAGTGTGCAGAGGTTCACGGTTTGAGGTTCAATTGATTCCTTTGTCGATATAATTGGAACTGATAGATAGCCAGACCAATCAGCAGACCCCAGCAGGCTGCCGCGATGCCGAGCAGGCTGATCCCGGACGCGGTAATGATAAAGGTGAGCAGCGCAGCTTCTCGCGCTTCATCCTCTTGCAAGGCCGAGTGCAGGCTGCTGCCGATGGTGCCGAGCAGGGCTAGCCCTGCGACACAGGTCACCAGTATCGCCGGGAAGGCCGTGAACAGCGCCGCCACCGTGGCCCCGAAACAGCCGGTCAGCAGATAGAAGCAGCCAGCCCACACTGCCGCGGGCCAGCGCCGGTTGGCATCCGGATCCACCTCTTTCCCCATGCAGATGGCCGCAGTGATGGCCGCCAGGTTGAAGGCGTAACCGCCGAATGGAGCCAGCAGCAGACCGGTGAGGCCAGTCCAGCTGATCAGCGAGGAGGTGGAAGGCTGATAGCCGTGGGCCCGCAAGATGGCAATTCCCGGCATGTTTTGCGATGTCATGGTGACAATGAACAGCGGCAGCGCGATACCAAACAGAGCATCAAGGGAGAAGGCTGGCCATGTCCAGACCGGGCTGGCGAGTTGCCAGTGAAGGGTGCCCATTTGCAAATCCCCCCGCACGCTGCAGATCAGCATCCCCACTCCCAGTACTAGCACCATGGTATAGCGGGGCCAGAGATGACGACCCAGCAGGAAGGCCGGCAGCAGGGTGCCAAGCAGCAAGGGATCTTGCGGGGCGACCTTGAATAGATCCAATCCGAATCTGAGCAGCACGCCAGCGAGCATGGCGGCGGCCAGTGGAGCCGGAATATGTTTCATCAAACGGTCGAACCAGCCGCTGATGCCACACAGAGTGATCAGCAGGGACGAGATCACAAAGGCGCCGATGGCTTCCGCCAGAGTGAAGTTGCCCAGCGTGGTGATCAGCAGTGCCGCACCCGGTGTGGACCAGGCGGTTAGTATGGGTATGCGGTAATAGAGAGAGAGGCCGATGCAGCTCACCCCCATGCCGATCCCCAGCGTCCAGAGCCAGGAGGCGACTTGAGCTGTATCTGCACCCGCCGCTGTGGCGGCCTGGATGATCAGGATGACGGAGCTGGTGTAGCCGACCATCACGGCGATAAATCCTGCGACCAGATGGGGGATGGCGAAGGGCATGACTCTTCCTCTTGGCGTTGTGACGCGCTGTGCGTTATTACGTACAATACAGCTTTGACTATATCGCCGTGCGCTATAGCGCACAATGCGCATCGTGCAAGAGTAATAAAGAGGCAGTTATGCAAGAGATGAGTCAGCATCTGGCTGCTCGACTGAAGGGGCTGCGCAGCGAGCGCGGCTGGAGCCTGGATGCCGCCGCGCGCGAAACGGGTGTCAGCAAGGCGATGCTGGGGCAGATTGAGCGGGGAGAGTCCAGCCCGACAGTGGCGACGCTGTGGAAGATCGCCACCGGTTTTCGAGTCTCATTTTCCAGTTTCATCGAGCCCACACCCGCCACGCCGGAAGAGGTGCTCTATCGCACCGCCGATGCTATTCGCCAGCAGCCTGCGGGTGAGGGCATGCAAGTGGCACCGCTCTTCCCTTATGAAAACCGGTTTGGTTTCGAGTTGCTTGAGCTGACCCTGTTACCGGGTTACCAGCGTGAATCCGAGCCCCATGAGCCGGGAGTGACCGAGCATGTCATCGTCATCAGCGGCATGATGGAGGTGCTGGTGGAAGGGGAGTGGCGCTCATTTGAGCAAGGGGAGGCGGTGCGTTTTGCTGCCGACCGTCCCCACGGTTATCGCAATCTCGGCATAGCCCCGGCTATTTTTCACAACTTGATCCACTATCCGGTGGCAACACCCTGAACATGTTACGCAGTCATCAACCCGGACGACCATCTGCTCTGGGGCGGATCAGTATCGGGGTATAGACCCAGACAAACAGACCATAGGCAGCGATCCAGGCAAGCGCGCTGAGGTTCCAGCCATGCAGGGTAAAAGTGGGCCAGAACAGCGGAATTACCACCCGCATTGTGGCGGCAGCGATAACCAGGGCGAATGCGCCAGTGATCCTGCGTCCTACCTGCAAGGCTCGACCGCTATGGCCGAGGGAGACTCGCGCAATCATGCCCAGGATCATGGTCCCCATGCAGCCTGCGCTGAGCAGGTGGCTGGCCATCGACAACGTGATGGGCAGATCCGCGCTATGTGCCGCAAGGGCGAACAGGCCAAGAGGGATAAACAGATAAGCGAGATGGAGTGACCACAGCAGGGGATGCGTAAGGGTCGATGGCAGATGCCAACGCAGTTGTCGCCACAGATGCAAACTCGCCGCCACTATATAGAGAGGCACTATATATATGCTGGTGACCCATTGGGTGGGGAGTAACAGCCAGCAGAGCAAGATAAGCCACTGTGTCGCGAGCGCAGTCCGTTCCAGCCAGAGTAGAGGTGCAGCTTTCTCCTGACCGGTTGCTCGGGCGGTGAAGAACGGAATCACCCTTCCACCCATCACGGCGATCAGGGTGGTAAACAACAGCACAGTGGTGATCAATAGGTGCTCAACGGTGGTCCAATCGGCCTGCCATAACCAGCTGGCGCCATTGAGCAGGGTCAGTATCAGCAACAGGGGCACGAAGAAGAGGTTGCGCCATTGCCGGGTTATCAAGATAGGCTTGGCAAGGAACCAGGCGCACAGCGGCAGCCAGAGCAGGTCTGCTACCATCAGGAGCGTATTCTCTTCACCCAGCCAGGGTAACAAGGTCCTTGGCAACATCCACAACCCCACCACCATTGCCAATGGCCAGCTCCGAACCCCGGGATGGGCCGTCCAGTTCTGCACCGCGGTGAGCAGAAAACCCGCGACGATGGCAGCCCCGAAACCAAACAGCATCTCATGACCATGCCACCAGGTCGGGTTGGCAATCCCTGGCAAGGTAAGCCAACCGTTGAGCTGCCCCAACCAGAGCAACATGCCGACGGCAGCAAACAGAGCACCGAACAAGAAGAAGGGTCGGAACCCCAGGCGGAACAGCGGGACGATTTGCTCTTCCTTATGGCTATCGAGGATTTGATGCATGAGGGTATTCCAATTAAACATTTGAGATGGCAATTATAAATTGGCTTTTCAAATGTTCAATTTAAATCCGGCAATAGCCAGGATTGATGTCATTTTGAGCAAAAAAAGAGGTGGTTGCTTGATATCTGAGCGAACTAACTTTTTTGCTGAAAAAGCCCTTGCCATCCAGGCGCGGCTCCCTATAATGCGCCCCTACCAGCACGGCGGAACACGCCGGACTGATGAGCCAGCTTCCTGGTGAAGCCGGCGCCGAAAGAAAAGCGAAAACAATCGCTTGACTTTCGAAGTGAGAAGCGTAATATGCGCCTCCTCAACGCGACAAGCGTGACGCTCTTTAACAATTTGAATCAAGCAATCTGTGTGGGCACTCACAGCATCGAGCATCAAAAACAATTTTTGATTTTCAATGTCTGGTGAAGTGACCAAGACGATTTCTTAGCAATAAGAAGTCGAACAGTTTATTTCAGCAATTCATTGAGCCGCTTTTCGAAGCAACCAAACTTAAATTGAAGAGTTTGATCATGGCTCAGATTGAACGCTGGCGGCAGGCCTAACACATGCAAGTCGAGC
>NZ_JAAKTL010000007.1:0-160459 GCF_049174415.1 Aeromonas sp. 601039 | reverse complement strand
CACCACAATAATGGGATACCGCCAGCAAAAGCCGAAGATCGGCCTAACCAAGTGTCCGGATTTAGTTGACCACTACACCCCAGCCGATTGCGGTAGTGCAGCCCCTAACTTCCCAACCAACCAACCAACCAACCAACCAACCAACCAACCAACCAACCAACCAACTAACCAACTAACCAACTCGCCCCAGCCAATCCGCTATCAACATCCCAACCTGTCACTCTGTATTGATGGGCACCTGTGATAACAAGAGCACACTCCATCACCTCCTATCCCCTACCCCCAACGAATTACCCTGACGGGCAGATATGAGCAGTCAACGCCATCTCAAGAGCTAAAGGTGTGATAAACAGGATAAGCGGAGCCTCGCTAACGCAATGCAGCAGAACTGCGACTGGCATACGTACAGGGCCAACCAACTGGCAGAGACAGAGCAATGATAATTCGCAGAGAAAACGGGAAAGATTGTCAGTGAAGAGAATTGTTGCGCCGATTGCTCAACCGACACATCAGCAGTTGCCACGATGCAAAGATAAAAAAATGGCAGCCATCAGGCTGCCATCGGGAGAGCACGATTCAGCGATCAGAGGGTCGCAGCGACTTCATCGGAGATGGAGCCGTTGTGATACACCTCTTGCACATCGTCCAGATCTTCCAGCATGTCGATCAGACGCATCAGCTTGGGTGCAGTTTCTGCATCCAGCTCCGCTTCGGTGGAGGGGATCATGGTCACTTCGGCGCTCTGGGCCTTGAAGCCGGCAGCTTCCAGACCATCCAGCACGGTACCGAAGTCGTTCGGGGTGGTGTACACCTCGATGGTGCCATCCTCTTCGGTGACCACGTCATCGGCGCCCGCTTCCAGCGCGGCATCCATCAGGGCATCTTCGTCTACGCCCACGAAAGTCAGCAGACCTTTCTTGCTGAACAGATAGGCAACGGAGCCGTCGGTACCCAGGTTGCCACCGCACTTGCTGAAGGCGTGACGCACTTCGGCTACGGTACGGTTACGGTTGTCGGTCAGGCACTCTACCATCACGGCAGAGCCAGCCGGGCCGTAACCTTCGTATACGATGGTCTCGAGCTGTTCGCCATCGCCACCACCGGCGCCACGCTGAATGGCACGGTTGATGGTGTCGCGGGTCATGTTGTTGGTCAGGGCGGCAGTCACCGCAGCACGCAGACGCGGGTTGTTGGCGGGATCGGCATCACCCAGACGCGCGGAGGTAGTGATTTCGCGGATCAGCTTGGTGAAGATCTTGCCACGCTTGGCGTCCTGAGCGGCCTTGCGGTGTTTGATGTTGGCCCATTTACTGTGACCTGCCATAGAGACTCTCCGTTATTTTTTAAATGTCAGTAACACTGATCATGACTAACCCAAGGGAAACACAGAGGCCGCACGGCGGCGGCCTCCGGTGCCGGTATCGGCTTACTCGTCGCCCTTGACGGTGGTTGCAATCGCCAGCTCACCCAGTTGGGCGGCGTTGGCAAGGCTGGGGGCGTCTGTCATCAGACAGGCGGCCGCGGTCGTTTTCGGGAAGGCGATGACGTCCCGAATGTTTTCGGTGCCGGTCAGCAGCATGCTGAGACGGTCCAGACCGAAGGCCAGACCGGCGTGCGGCGGGGTGCCGTACTTCAGCGCATCCAGCAGGAAGCCAAACTTCAGGCGCTGCTCGGCCGGGGTGATACCCAGGATATCGAACACGGTGGATTGCATCTCGCTGTTGTGGATACGGACAGAACCGCCACCCACTTCGTAACCGTTGATCACCATGTCGTAGGCGTTGGCGTAAGCACCCACCGGGTTGGCTTTCAGCTCGGCCGGGCTCATGTTGCTCGGCGCGGTGAAGGGGTGGTGCATGGCAGCCAGACCGCCTTCGCCATCTTCCTCGAACATCGGGAAGTCGATGACCCACAGCGGCTTCCAGCTGTTCTCCAGCAGACCCAGATCACGGCCCACTTTCAGACGCAGGGCGCCCATGGCATCGCAAACCACTTTCTTGGAGTCGGCACCGAAGAAGATGATGTCGCCGTCGGCCGCGCCGGTACGGGCCAGGATCTCGCGCACGATGGAGTCAGAGAGGAACTTGGCAACCGGAGACTGCACGCCTTCGATGCCATTGGCCGCTTCGTTGACCTTCATCCAGGCCAGGCCCTTGGCACCGTAGATACCGACAAACTTGGTGTACTCGTCGATCTGCTTGCGAGAGAGCTCGGCACCACCCGGTACTTTCAGGGCTGCCACACGGCCTTTCGGATCGTTGGCGGGGCCCGCGAACACGGCGAACTCGACGGCGGTCAAGAGGTCTGCCACATCGACCAGCTCCATCGGCAGACGCAGGTCCGGCTTGTCGGAGCCGTAGCGACGCATGGCTTCGTCAAAGGTCATGATCGGGAAGTCGCCCAGATCCACGTTCAGGATGTGCAGCCACAGTTTACGGATCATCTCTTCCATCACTTCACGCACCTGCGGCGCGGTCATGAAGGAGGTCTCCACGTCGATCTGGGTGAATTCCGGCTGGCGGTCGGCACGCAGGTCTTCGTCACGGAAGCACTTGACGATCTGGTAGTAGCGATCGAAGCCGGACATCATCAGCAACTGCTTGAACAGCTGGGGGGATTGCGGCAGAGCGTAGAACTTGCCCTTGTGCACGCGGCTCGGCACCAGATAGTCACGGGCACCTTCCGGGGTGGCCTTGGTCAGCATCGGGGTCTCGATATCGAGGAAGCCGTGCTCGTCCATGAAGCGGCGTACGAAGGCGCTGGCCTTGGCACGGGTCTTCAGGTACTTGGCCATCTCGGGACGACGCAGATCCAGGTAACGATACTTGAGGCTGATCTCTTCGCTGTTGACCTGATTGAAGTCCAGCGGCAGCGGCTCGGCACGGTTGATGATGTTGAGTTCGTGGGCGAACACTTCGATGGCGCCAGTGGCCATGTCGCTGTTGCGCTGGGACTCGGGACGGGTGCGCACCACGCCGGTCACCTGGATGCAGAACTCGCCGCGCAGCTCGGAGGCCAGGGCGAACGCGTCCGGCTTGTCCGGATCGAAGAACACCTGAACGATCCCTTCCCGGTCGCGCATATCGATAAAGATCAGACCGCCGAGATCACGACGACGATGAACCCAACCGCACAATGTAATGGTCTGCCCTGCATGGGCCTCATTGACCTGTCCGCAATAGATAGAGCGCATGGACTTCTTCCTTCGAAATTGTAGAGAGACGGTTAACCTTGGGCCGCCGGGCACGACTGGCAAGCACCGTCTGTCTCACAGCTGGCCAGATTCTTTTTCTTACCCGGTTTGAAATCAGTCTCGTACCATCCGGTTCCCTTGAGCCGGAAGCCTGCCGCCGATATCAGCTTGACCAGATTCGGCTTGCTACAGGCCGGACAGTCGGTCAGGGGGGCATCGGAAAGCTTTTGCAGTTTTGCCAATTCATGGCCACAGACGTCGCAACGATATTCGTAGATAGGCATGGGTCACAAGAAATTGAAAAACAAAAGGGCTGGCATTATAGAGGAAAACCCCCTTTTGGGTAAAATGGCCAGCAGCCTCCTTTCGCCAGTTTTTTGCACTCGATGGCAAAAAGCGGGCAAAAAATCGGCTCGAATGCACCAAGAGCGAAGAGAATAGCCATCATGAGCCTCTATTTGGGCCTGCCACAGTGGTCCCACCCCAGCTGGCCCGGCCAGTTGCTGGGCCTTGGCGCCAAGCCTGCCGAACACCTCGCCCACTACGCCACCGTGTTCAATTCGGTTGAGGGCAATACCACCTTCTACGCCCTGCCGACACCGGACACGGTACAGCGATGGGCCGATGCGGTGCCCGACCACTTTCGTTTCAACTTCAAATTTCCGCAAACCATCAGCCACCAGAGCGATCTGGTGAGCGCAGACAAACAAGTCGCCGACTTTATTCGCCTGCTCGCCCCGCTGCACGACAAGCTGGGGCTGCTCACCCTGCAGTTGCCCGCCCGTTTCGGGCCACAGGGGCTGGCCAGACTGGCGGCCTTCATCGATCGGCTGCCGCGGGCGTTTCGCTACGCCCTCGAGGTGCGTCACCCTGACTTCTTCGCCAAGGGGGAGGCCGAGCGGGCATTGAACCGGCTGCTGATGGAACAGGGAGTGAACCGGGTGATGCTCGACAGCCGACCACTCTTCTCGGTGCCAGCAACCACGCCAGCCCTTGTCGATGCCCAGGGCAAGAAGCCACGCCTGCCGGTGCATCTGCTGGCCACCGCCAACGCCCCCATGGTGCGCTTTATCGGCCTGCCGGATCCGGCGGCCAATCACCCCTTCCTGCCCAGCTGGCTCCCCCACTGGCGCCAGTGGCTCGCGGAGGGGAAAGATCTCTACCTCTATATACATACTGCCGACAACGCCCAAGCACCTGAGCTGGCCCGCCAGATCACCCGCTTGCTGGAGCAGGAGATGGCCCCCTGGCCGGGGGAAAACGATCGCGCACGGCAGGGAGTGCTGCGCTTTTAGCCAACCCATTCTGTGGCCATCGTTTCGCTGTAAAAAAAGTACTTTTTTGTGGCGTGGCAAGCCCTGGCGTCAAGACAAACGGCCATCAATCCTCTACACTACCGCCCCAAGTAAGGGTCCGGAACATGGCCCGTACGAACAGGACAGGTCCAAAGGATTTCATGACCAGCCACCCCGTTCGTAAACAGGTGATAAATCTACTCTGATGGGTGTCACCCAACGACTCAATTGAACAATACAGCCGGGTGATGTCCCGACTGTCAGGTTGCGCCAGCATGCATACCAAAGATCAAATTTTTGCCGCCCCGATCGCCCGATTGGGTGACTTCTGTTTTGACGAACAGGTCGTCGACGTATTCCCCGATATGATCCAGCGCTCGGTGCCGGGTTACAGCAACATCATCTCTGCCATCGGCATGATGGCCGCCCGCTACGCCCAACCCGAGAGCCGACTCTATGATCTCGGCTGCTCACTGGGCGCCGCGACCCAGGCGATGCGTCGCCATGTCAGCCAGTCCGGCTGCCGCATCACCGCGGTGGATCTCTCCCATCCGATGATCGAGCGCGCCCGCGCCCACCTCTCCGGTTTCAAATCCGAGGTGCCGGTGGAGCTGGTGGAAGCAGATATCTGCGACATCGAGATCGAGAACGCCTCAGTGGTGGTGCTCAACTTCACCCTGCAATTTGTCGAACCAGAGAAACGGGCCGCCCTGATCCAGCGCATTCACGATGGTCTGCGCCCGGGCGGGATCCTGATCCTGAGCGAAAAGTTCCGCTTCGAAGATGAACCGGTCAACGAGCTGCTGATCGATCTGCATCTCGACTTCAAGCGGGCCAATGGCTACAGCGAGCTGGAGATCAGCCAGAAACGCACCGCCCTTGAGAACGTGATGCGCACCGACAGCCTGCCGGTGCATCAGGCACGCCTGCGGGATGCCGGTTTCGTCCATCAGGATCTCTGGTTCCAGTGCTTCAACTTCGGCTCCATGATTGCCATCAAATCCAGCGACGCCCAGCCATGATCGACTTTGCCAATTTCTATCAACTGATTGCCAAAAACCGGCTGAGCCACTGGCTGCATACCCTGCCCGCCCAGCTGCACACCTGGCAACATGACAACCAGCATGGCGATCTGCCGCGCTGGAACCGCGCCCTCAACAAGCTGCCGGTGGTCTCCCCCGGCAACATCGAGCTGAAAAGCCGGGTCGAGATTGGCTCGGCCGAGAGCCTGGGCGAAGGGGAGCGCAAGAAGGTCGAGAGCCTGCTGCGCCACTTCATGCCCTGGCGCAAAGGGCCGTTCATCGTGCACGGCATCCACATCGATACCGAGTGGCGCTCTGACTGGAAGTGGGATCGGGTGCTGCCCCATATCAGCCCGCTCGAAGGCCGTTACGTGCTGGATGTGGGCTGCGGCAGCGGTTACCACCTCTGGCGCATGGTGGGTGAAGGGGCCAAGCTGGCGGTCGGCATAGACCCGAGTCCGCTATTTCTCTGCCAGTTCGAGGCCATTCGCCACTTCGCGGGCAATGATCAGCGCGCCCACCTGTTGCCGCTCGGCATTCAGGAGCTGCCGGAACTGCGTGCCTTTGACACCGTTTTCTCCATGGGGGTGCTCTATCACCGCAAATCCCCCATCGAGCACATCGAGCAGTTGCGCAATCAATTGAAAGATGATGGCGAGCTGGTGCTGGAGACGCTGGTGATTGACGGCGGGGTCAACGACGTGCTGATGCCCACCGACCGTTACGGCAAGATGCGCAACGTCTGGTTTATTCCCTCAAGCCGCGCCCTCAAGCTGTGGGTCGAGCGCTGCGGCTTCACCGACGTGCGGATAGTAGACGAGAATATGACCAGCACCGACGAACAGCGTCGTACCGACTGGATGATTAATGAATCCCTGAGTGACTATCTGGATCCAGACAATCCGGCACTCACGGTAGAAGGACACCCGGCGCCGAAACGTGCCGTACTGATTGCCCGCAAGGCCAAAGACTAGCCGATGGCGATTCAGGAAGTTACACTGACCCAATTCCAGGAAGCACAGTTAAATGAATGACATGAAAAGCAAATTAAAAGGAATGACCCTGCTCTCCCTGCTTAGTCTCGGCGGGTGTGTCAATATGGAAAAAGCGCCTCAGGTCCCTGCTCTGACGCTGGCCGAGCTTCGTAGCGAGCTGAGCCAGAGCGAGCAGCGCCTGCAAACATCCATGGAACAGCAACAGAAGCAGTATGTGCAGCAACAGCACCTGCTGGTTCAGCTCAACACAGATGTCACCAATATGAAAGAGTCCGTCAAGCAAGTAGACCACAAGCTCGCCACCCTCCCCTCCGAGCCGCCCAAGCCGATGGCCATCCCCACCGAGAAGTGCCCGGCCCCCAATCAGGGTCACACCATCGATGGCAAGCTGATGGTCGGTGAAGCCGAGTGGATCTGGGTTGATGCAGCCAACGACGCCTTCCAGGCCCGGGTCGATACCGGTGCGACCACCTCCTCCATCAGTGCGCAGGAGATCACCATTTTCGAGCGCAACGGCAAAAACTGGGTGCGCTTCTTCCTGAGCCATCAGGAAGTGGACGACAAGATCCAGATCGAAGCGCCGCTGGTACGCCATGTACGGGTGCGTCAGGCCTCTGCCGACGATCTGGACCGCCGTCCGGTGGTGCGTCTGGCCGTGCGCATTGGCGACATGACCGAGAAAGCCGAATTTACCCTGAAAGACCGTAGCGACATGACCTTCCCTGTGCTGCTGGGTCGCGAATTTTTGAAAGACATCGCCGTGGTTGATGTGGCCCGCGAATATATCCAACCCAAACCCAAGCTCAAGGATGTGAAATAATCCATGGTTTCCCGTAAGCCGTTCTATTTGCTGGTAGCCCTGCTGTACATTGTCGGCCTGGGGATGACGATCTATCACCATATCGCGTTGGATGTGCCACTGACGCCCGGTGAAAAGCGCCAGATCTGGTCCATCGAAGCCAAGCTGGAGTTTGAGGCGACCGGTGAGCCGGTGATCGCCTCTCTGGCCATTCCGGGCACCCAGCCCGGTTTCACCCTGATGAACGAGAACGCCGCCAGCCCCGGCTACGGCCTCTCCTTCGTCGAGAAAGATGGTGATGCCCGCGCCGAGTGGTCCATCCGCACCGCCTCCGGCCGTCAGGAGCTCTACTACCGCGTCGACATGATGGCGGATGCCCACGCCAAACCGGCAGCCAATCCGCAGCCGCCTGCCATCGAGAAGCAGATCGAGAGTGAGCCTTATGCCACCGCGATGAAGCAGATCCTCGAGCGGGCACAGGAGCGCTCTGCCGACGGCTACACCCTGACTCGCGAGATCATCAAAGAGATCGAGAAGCAGGAGCAGAACGCCGAGCTGCTGAAAAAGCACAAGAGCCGCGCCAACCTGATCGCCGAGCTGCTCAACAATGCTGACGTCCCCACCCGCGTGGTGCATGCCCTGAATCTGGAAGATGGCCGCCGTCGTCAGGAGCTGGTGGATTACCTGCAGGTATTCAACAGCCCGACCGACTACAAACTGTTCAATCCGCAAACCGGTGAACAGGGTCGTCCGGCCAACCTGCTGCTGTGGGAATACAACTCCGGCGCCCTGCTGGACGTGACCGGTGGTCACAACTCCCGTGTCAGCTTCTCGATGATCGAGCAAGAGCAGCCGGTGAGCGTGGCACTGGCGCAGAAGTTCGAAAAATCAGAGATGATGAACTTCTCCATCCACAGCCTGCCGCTGGAAGAGCAGACCCTGTTCAAGGGCTTGCTGCTGATCCCGATCGGCGTGCTGATGGTGGTGTTCCTGCGGGTGCTGGTGGGGATCAAGACCTCAGGTACCTTTATGCCGGTGCTGATCGCGGTCGCCTTTATCCAGACCTCGCTGGTCACCGGCCTCATCGGCTTCCTGCTGATCGTCGGCACCGGTCTCATCATCCGCTCCTATCTGTCGCGGCTTAACCTGCTGCTGGTCGCCCGAATATCGGCCATCATCATCATGGTTATCTCGATGATCGGTATCTTCTCCGCGTTCGCCTTCAAGCTGGGGCTGACCGACGGCATGAAGATCACCTTCTTCCCGATGATCATCCTCTCCTGGACCATCGAACGGATGTCCATCCTGTGGGAAGAAGAGGGCCCGAAAGAGGTGTTCCGCCAGGGCGGCGGCTCTCTGCTGGTTGCAGTCATCGCCTATCTGGCCATGGATAACGAGCTAATTCGTCACCTCACCTTCAACTTCCTCGGCCTGCAGCTGGTGCTGATGGCGACCGTGCTGTTGATGGGTAACTACACCGGCTACAAGCTGAGCGAACTGAAGCGCTTCAAGCCGCTGGTGGACGAGATGAAATCTGGCGTCACCCCGGGTAAGGACAAGTAACCGATGTGGTTCTGGGAAAAATACACAACCCCGTGGAGCCTATCCCAATCAGGCATCCTCGGCATGAACAAGCGCAACCACTCCTACATCAGCCGCTACAATCCGCGCAGCCTCTATCCGCTGGTGGATGACAAGCTGCAGACCAAGCAAATTGCGCTGGATGCAGGGGTCACCGTGCCTGAGCTGATCGGTACCATCCGTGCCCAGCACGATGTGGGTCGCATCACCGAGCTGGTAAAAGATTGGCCGGGCTTCTGCATCAAGCCGGCTCGTGGCTCGGGCGGCAAGGGGATCCTGGTGATCCTGCGTCAGGAAGATGGCCTCTTCTACAAGCCCAACGGCAGCGCCTCCAACGGTCAGGATCTGGAGCGCCATGTCTCCAACATTCTGGCGGGGCTCTATTCGCTTGGTGGCAAGCCAGACGTAGCGCTGGTCGAAGGCCTTATCAACTTCGATGACGTATTCGACGGCTACTCGTTCGAAGGGGTACCCGATGCCCGGGTCATCATCTTCAAGGGGTTCCCGGTGATGGCGATGATGCGCCTCTCCACCGCAGCGTCCGACGGCAAGGCGAACCTGCACCAGGGCGCCGTGGGGGTGGGTCTGTGCCTGCGTACCGGTCGTGCCCTGCGGGCGGTGCAGTTTGGCAATCCGCTGCGCCACCATCCGGATACCGGCCTCGACCTCTATGAGCTCAAGGTGCCCCACTGGGATACCCTGCTCACCCTGGCAGCCTCCTGCTACGAGATGTCGGGTCTGGGCTATATCGGGACAGACATGGTGCTGGACAAGTTCCGCGGCCCCATGCTGCTGGAGCTCAACGCCCGCCCGGGTCTGGCCATCCAGATCGCCAACGGTCGCGGCCTGGTGCCCAATCTCAAGACTATCGAGAAGCTGGGCCAGGTGAAGATGAACGTGGAGCAGCGGGTCAATTTCGCCAAGGATCACTTCGGGATCTTTGAGGAATAACTTCTTCGCTTGTGAACTGAGCGCGCCTATGGCGCGCTTTTTTTATGGCGATTGTCTGTCGGCATATCCCCCCACCCAGCCATTCGGATCAGCATCTCATTTCGAAACAACGAGTACGCCAGCGAACAGCTGCTTGGAATAGCGATGGAGCGAGAAGAGTGTGACCGCAATGTCAGGGGATGGATAAATCTCAGGTATAAAAAAACCGGCGCCAAGACGCCGGTTCTTCAAGGAGAGTACGACTCGATTACAGGGAGTCAGCATTCTCGGACAGGTACTTGGCAACGCCGTCAGGAGAGGCTTGCATACCTTTTTTGCCTTTTTCCCACTGAGCCGGGCACACTTCGCCGTGCTCTTCGTGGAATTGCAGGGCATCGACCATGCGCAGCATCTCGTCGATGTTGCGGCCCAGCGGCAGATCGTTGACAACCTGATGGCGAACGACACCGTTCTTGTCAATCAGGAAGGAGCCACGGAACGCCACGCCGGCTTCCGGATGCTCAACGTCATAGGCTTTGCAGATTTCGTGTTTCACGTCGGCGATCAGCGGGTACTTGACCTGACCGATACCGCCATCTTCCACTTTGGTGTTGCGCCATGCATTGTGGGAGAATTGGGAATCGATGGAAACACCGATCACTTCCACGCCACGCTTGTTGAACTCTTCCAGACGGTGATCGAAGGCAATCAGCTCGGACGGGCAGACGAAGGTGAAGTCGAGCGGATAGAAGAACAGGACGGCTGCCTTGCCTTTGATGTGGGATGAGAGGGTGAACGAATCAACGATCTCGCCATTACCCAGAACGGCTGCGGCGGTAAAATCGGGTGCGGGACGGCCTACCAATACCATATTCAATTCCTCTTTAAGTGAAGTGAACAATCCAGTCAGGATTGGGCTACCAAGAGCCTAGTCCGTCTAATTCAAGCGACAAACTATAGACCCGGTGGTAGATTAGTTAAATCAAATTAAATAGATAGCATTAATCGGATTTTCCTATGCAACGTTGGCCCAGCCTCAAACAGCTGCAATATCTGGTCGCTCTCGACGAGCACAAGAACTTCAACCGCGCCGCCAAGGCCTGTCATGTCAGCCAGTCGACCCTGAGTACCGGGATCCAGACGCTGGAAGAGATGATGAACCTGCAACTGGTGGAGCGGGACCACAAGAGCTTCATTATGACCCCGGTCGGCATGGAAATCGTCGAGCGCGCTCGCAATTTGCTCTCCGATGCGCGAGATCTGATGGAACTAGGTCAACACCAGGGTGGTGTGATGCAGGGGACCGTGCGTCTGGGCTGTATTCCCACCATCGCCCCCTTCCTGCTCAGCAAACTGCTGAAAGTATGCAGCAAAACCTATCCTGACCTCGAATTGTTACTGCGGGAAGACACCACCAGCAATCTGCTCAAGCAGCTGGAACAAGGTCAGCTCGACTTGCTGATCCTCGCTCTCCCCATCGAGATCGGTGGTTTTCACTGCAAGACCGTCGGCCAGGATCCGTTCCACATGGTGATGCCCGCCAGCATGGCGGCCGGTCTGCACACCCCGTTCGACTACAAGGAGCTGCCAAACCAGAGCATCTTCCTGCTGGAGCGGGAGCACTGCCTCACCGAGCACGCAGTGAGCGCTTGCCGTCTGCGGGACAAGAGCAAGATCAATCCCTTTGCCGCCACCAGCCTGCACACTCTGGTGCAGATGGTCGAGGCGGGACTTGGCACTACCTTCCTGCCTCAGATGGCCATCGACGCCGGCATTCTTGCCAATTCGGATCTGGTCGCCATTCCCCTGCCGGGGGAAAAATCCTATCGCGAGATCGGCATGGTTTGGCGTCCCAGTACCACCCGGGTGCAAACCTTCTATAAGCTGGCCGAATTGCTTACCCCACTGATCAATCCCGCCCACTGACCCCGAATGCCAGCCGCAGGCTGGCGTTTTTCGCTCACTTGCCGCATTTTCTCCTTGCGGGACTAGGTATCAAGCCAGATCCCTGTTTATGATGGAAAAGTTGTCACGCCACTGGCGGCCGTCACCATATTCTGTCCGGGGTGGCGGTTAACAGACGTATCTATTGGTAGACCCCGTTGTGGAGAGCTCTCCGATGTACCGCAAGCTGATGCTATCCCTGCTGACCCTGCTGCTGGCCGCCTGCTCCAGCACGCCAGAGCCACCGCCGCCCCGCCAGCAGAGCAGTGCCTTTGACGGTTTCTACCAGCAGTGGCGTGGCGTCCCCTACCGGATGGGCGGCACCAACCGCGCCGGACTCGACTGCTCCGCCTTCACCCAGCTCGCCTACAATCAGGTGCTGGGAGTCAACTTGCCAAGAACCACCGAATCCCAGGCCAGTATCGGCAAACCGGTGGATCGCTACCGGCTGCAACACGGGGATCTGGTCTTCTTCAAAACCGGCTGGCAGCAGTACCATGTGGGGGTCTATACCGGTGCCGGCGAGTTTATCCACGCCTCCACGAGCAAGGGTGTAATCCGTTCGAGACTCGACAATGTCTACTGGAACAGCCGCTATTGGCAAGCCCGTCGGGTAACCCAGTAAAGGTTCAAACACCTGCCCGTTATACTGCTGGACTCCGTCAATCCCGGTCGCCAGGTCGAGATAATCCCCTGCACTGAAAACTCAATTGGCCCCAAAACCTGCCTTTCATACCATTTTGTGATAAGGTGGTGGCCAATTTTTAGCACTTTCGCGCTTTTCTCATACGCTATCTGTCCTGATTGACAATAAGCGAAGCCGCGAAAGTGGCTGTGACAGCACTGCCGGACGGGTGGCTCACAGCAGCAGTATCAAGGGTTAAATAGATAAGGAGATCATCCAATGAAACAGTATCAAAACTGGCTGGGGCAATACCTGATGAGTCGCCGTGACGGCGACCACGCCATGGCATGCGAGATGGCGAGTTCCATCTGCGAGTTCTGGCAACAACAGGGAGATGAAACCGAACTGGACAAGTGGCAGCAGATTTACCAGAACCATCTGGAAAAGACCACCTGATCCCGACCGTCACCTTGCTGCCAGCCATCTGTTGGCAGCAAGGCTGCCCCCTATTGCTTCGCGCATAGCCAGTTCCCGCATAACGCCCTTTTGCATGCCCCCTCGACCATTTCTTGAGTCCATGACAGTGCTCATCCAGAACCAAGTGTCGAGCTCGTCGATGCAACCGGACACAACAGGGTTCCCCACCCTGTTTCCCCGGGTTTCATCCAAACCAACCGCGTCCTCACGGCGGGTTTTCTGTTTTGAGAACAAGGGGATGGGCAGTTCTGTCGCAATCCATGGCGACAATTTCCCCAAGTTGGTCAGTTTGTGCTAAAATGGCGCTCATTTTTTGACATCTCGCGTCACGTTCGCCGCCAGATTGCTTATCGGGCTCTCTGCCCGGGTCGTGACTTTGCACCATCATGCCTGATGATGTTCCCCCCAGGATGAGCCGACAGGCTCCCGTCAAGGTGGGCGCCTTCAAGGGCACATGAGATAAGGAGATCGGGTAATGAAACAATATCAAAGCTGGCTGGGAGATTATCTGATGAGCCGACGTGACGGAGATCACGCGATGGCTTCGGAACTTGCCAACACCATCTGCGCCTTCTGGAAGGCCCAGGGTGATGAAGCAGAAACCAGCAAATGGCAGCAACGCTATCAGCAACACGTAGAGCAGGCGCAATAAGCCCCTGCACTCTTTCGCGATAAGAAAACCGGCGCACATGGCGCCGGTTTTGCGTTTCTGGCAAGCAGCAGATTACATCTGGTCGATCATGTCCTGAGCAAACTGGGAACAGGAGCGCAGGGTGGCCCCTTCCATCAGACGCTCGAAGTCATAGGTGACGGTCTTGTTGCGGATCGCCGCTTCCATCCCCTTGATGATGAGATCGGCCGCTTCGACCCAGCCCATGTGGCGCAGCATCATCTCGGCGGAGAGGATCAGCGAGCCCGGGTTGACCTTGTCCTGACCGGCATATTTCGGTGCAGTACCGTGAGTTGCCTCGAACAGAGCCACGCCATCACCGATGTTGGCACCCGGCGCGATACCGATACCGCCTACCTGAGCGGCCAGCGCGTCGGAGATGTAGTCGCCGTTGAGGTTCATACAGGCGATGACGTCATACTCGGCCGGACGCAGCAGGATCTGCTGCAGGAAGGCGTCGGCGATGACATCCTTGATGACGATGGTCTTGCCGGTTTTCGGGTTCTTGAAGGAGCACCAGGGGCCGCCGTCAATCAACTGGGCACCGTACTCGTTCTGGGCCAGGGCATAACCCCAATCCTTGAAGGCACCTTCGGTGAACTTCATGATGTTGCCCTTGTGCACCAGGGTCACTGAGTCGCGATCGTTGTCGATGGCATACTCGATGGCGGCACGCACCAGGCGCTCGGTACCGGCCTTGGACATCGGCTTGATGCCGATCCCGCAGGATTCGGGGAAGCGAATTTTCTTCACGCCCATCTCGTTTTGCAGGAAGGCGATTACCTTGTTCGCTTCGGCGCTGTCGGCCTTCCACTCGATGCCGGCGTAGATGTCTTCGGCGTTCTCGCGGAAGATCACCATGTCGGTCAGATCAGGACGCTTCACCGGGCTCGGGGTGCCCTCGTAGTAACGCACCGGGCGCAGGCAGATGTAGAGATCCAGCTCCTGACGCAGGGCCACGTTGAGGGAGCGGATACCGCCACCGACCGGAGTAGTCAGCGGGCCCTTGATGGCCACGCAGTATTCGCGAATGAAATCCAGGGTTTCGGCCGGCAGCCAGGCACCTTCGCCATAGACATGAGTCGATTTCTCGCCGGTGTAGATCTCCATCCAGGCGATCTTGCGCTCGCCCTTGTAGGCTTTCTCGACCGCAGCATTCACCACATTCAACATGGCAGGGGTTACGTCAACACCGATGCCATCCCCTTCAATAAACGGAATGATCGGATGGTTGGGAACCTGCAGCTTGCCGTTGGCATCGACTGTGATTTTCTGGCCCAGGGTCGGGATTACTACTTTGCTTTCCATCGGCATCTCCTAACTTCCGTTTGTTATCAACTTGTTTGTTGCGCGCGGCCATCTTAGCCCATTCATTTTCATAATAAAACGACAAGAAAGCATGTCAGACCAAAGAGGTAGCCACCCGCCAGTGCTCCGTCACAACGCCTTGCCGACCCCGCCCCGTTATCCCTCCAGCTCGCTGGCCGCCGCCTGCGGCTGACTCAGGGAACGGTACTGGGAAGGGGTCAAGCCGGTCTTCTGTTTGAACACCCGGCAGAAGTAGTTCACGTCGGTAAACCCGCAGCGATTGGCGACCTCTTCGAGACGGAAGCGATACTTTTTCAGCATGAACTTGGCCCGCTCCAGCCGCACCCAGCTGATGTAGTCCGCTAGCCGCATGTGCCCCTGCTGGCGGAACAGGCGTGAGAGATGGCTGGGGGAGAGATTGAAGCGGGCGGCGATGCATTCGCGACTGATGGGGCGGTGGAAATTTTCCTGAATGTAGATGCAGATGCCGTGAAAAAGATCGGAGCCACGAGGACGACCGCTCTCCGACTCCACCAGCAACTGCCGTGAGTAACTGAGCAGCGCCTGCAGCAGGTGATTGTCCATCGGTGCCCTTATCGGCTCCTGCGCAAGGGTGTTGAGGGAGAGCAGTATATGATCGAGCGCCCGTCCGGCACCGGCCTGAATACTGTGCTTCTGCACATCGAAGAAGCCGGTGTCTCCCTTGTGCTTGCTCACCAGACTGAACCCTATCTGACGCTTGCCGAACAACAGGCTGAGCACGGAACAGTCATTGTCCCAATCCGGCTTGTTCCAGCCGTTGGGGGGAATGTACATCGCCTCCCGCGGCCCCATCTGTACCGACTGCACATCCCCTTCCGGGGACCAGATCTGGTTGAGATAGTGACCACTGAATACCAGCTCGAGACGCGGAAAATTGACCTGATAACTGAAGCAGGGAGGCACCCCTTTGTCAGAGGCAAACAACACCTTCTCAAAGCCTCCCCCCTCACTTAGAAAGCCGTCCAACAGCTGGGTAAAGATGATACTCATGAATGATCCTGATCAAGATGCAGAGAGCAACCGATTGCGGTGCGCTGCCCCTGCCATGCTATAGTCCGCGCCAGACTGAAATTCCCCAAAAATCGTTCTGATACAAGGAGCCATCCATGAGCTACCCGCCGTTTTTTCTAATGTGCAACCCGATCCAGGATTATGTCTGGGGCAGTCGTGACTCCCTGACCACGCTGTTTGGCATCAAAAATCCCGAAGGCAAACCACAAGCTGAACTGTGGATGGGCGCTCACCCCAATGGCTGCTCCGAAGTGACCCTGGCAGGCGAGACCGTGAAGCTTTCCAGCCTGATTGACGCCAACCCCGTCGCCATGCTGGGCGAAGCTACCCAGGCTCGTTTCGGCTCACTCCCCTTCCTGTTCAAGGTGCTCTGCGCCGAGCAAGCCCTCTCCATTCAGGTACACCCGAGCAAGGCACAGGCCGAAGCCGGTTTTGCCAAAGAAGAAGCCGCAGGCATCGATATCAAGGCGAGCAACCGCAACTACAAGGATCCGAACCACAAGCCGGAGCTGGTCTTTGCCCTCACCCGCTATCAGGCGATGAACGGCTTTCGCGCCATCCCGGCCATCCTGGCCCTGTTCGATCGCATGGCGCTGCCCGCACTGGTCGACCTGACCGCGGCGCTTCGCCAGTCACAGGATGAAGCTGGCCTGCAGCACTTCTTCCACCAGTTGCTGATCCTCAGCGGTGATCGCAAGGACGAGGCGCTGGCTGGCCTGCTGGCCTATGCCGCCGCCCATCAGGATGAAGAGACTTTCGCCACCATCAGCAAGCTGGCCAACCAGTACCCGGGGGATGTGGGGCTCTTCTCGCCGTTGCTGCTCAACGTGGTAACACTTGAGCCGGGTCAGGCGATGTTCCTCGACGCCCAGACCCCCCACGCCTACATCCACGGCACTGGCCTCGAGATCATGGCCAACTCCGACAACGTGCTGCGTGCCGGTCTGACCCCCAAATACATGGATGTGCCGGAGCTGCTGGCCTGCACCCGCTGTGTCGCCAAACCGGACGACCAGATCCTGCTCACCCCTCGCATGGAAGGCACAGTACAGCACTTCGACGTGCCGGTACCGGATTTCACCTTCAGCGTATATGGCGCAGGCGAACATGCCCTCACCACCGGCAATGCCGAGATCCTGTTCGCCATCGATGGGCCCATCACCCTCATTGGCCAGGATGGCGAGCGTCTGACACTGACCATAGGGCAATCTGCATTTGTACCCGCCAGCACCAGCGATTATCGCGTGACGGCTGAAGGGCGTTTTGCCCGCGCCAGCAACCGCTGATCCTGGTGGGCCATCGGCTCATCACCCTCTGTTCAAAGGGCCCAGCAGGGCCCTTTTTTTCAGCTCATCTGACCATGTGGAGCCCGGTACGACTCACAAAATCGGTCATTTAACTCAACATCGAAGAATAACACGCTGACTTATAATGATTAATATCATTTAGCCTCCCTGGTCACGCCACCCTGCAGTTATGCGAGCCAGCTCACACCCTTCCCCACACGTCATAAAAATCCAGTTAATGCCATTTTTTTCCTCTGTCCCAGGATATTAATCAACGAAATAATAGAAACCGTTAATTTACAGGCAGCAGGAAAAACATTTAAGAGCATTTATATATTCCAGATGTAACACAGCTCAGCCACTTATTTCATAAGTGTAAGGGGCGATTTTTTAAATCAGGCTCTGGGTGCCTGTTATTTTTCTGCGCATTTATTTTTCCGCCTGTATGGCCAGATCGTTTTCACGATCCATTTTATCTGGCTGATATTCCCCCCGTCACCCTCTATATCCAGTGACAGTCGGGGTAATACATGCAGATGGCTCTCTCATCCGGCAGATATTCATTGGCTGGCCCGGCGTTCTGCATTATCTGTTTTTATACGTTCGATACCCTACTTTCATTAACCTGTGGCGACAAATATGAAACTGAAACGTTCCCTGCTCGCGTGTGCCGTACTGGCTGGCCTGGTTGGTATATCCGGTTGTCAAAATGACTCGGATACCGCTGTCGATAACAATAAAGAGACTAACGTCTCCCGTTACGTCAATCCATTCATCGGCACAGGTAATTTAGGCAACACCTATCCCGGCGCCACGACCCCGCATGGCATGGTGCAGCTGTCGCCCAATAATGGGGCCAATGGCTGGGAATATATCTCCGGCTATTACTACCACGACAACCGCCTCGCCGGGTTTTCCCACACTCACCTCTCGGGGGCCGGAGCTGGAGATCTCAACGATATTCTGGTGATGCCGATCAACTCACGCTCCAATTTCATGCTGAACGAGGGGTCGGCCTCACTGAATCTGGAGGCCTCCCGCTACAGCCACAAGGATGAAGAGGCAACGGCGGGCTACTACAAGGTCAATCTGAAGGATTACGGGATCAAGGCCGAGCTGACCGCCTCGGATCGGGTGGGGGTTCATCGCTACACCTTCCCGCAAGATAAAAAATCGGAAATCGTGGTCAACCTCGGCTTCAAGGTCAACTGGGACTACACCTCCGACTCCTATCTGAAATGGGACAAAACCCACAACCGGATCGAGGGCCATCGCTTCTCTGACGGCTGGGCCCCCAGCCAGAAAGAGTTCTTCGTGATGGAGTTCGACCAGCCCATCAAAAACATCCGCTTCGCCTACTTTGACAAAGACCAGAACCGCTATCTGGACCTGCCGGAAGGCACCACCGAGATCGGCAACGAGACCCGTGGCAAATATCAGTACGCGCGTGCCTATGTGGAATTTGATACCGCGGCGGCGGGCTTGGTCGTCGAGGCCAAGGTAGCCCTCTCCAACGTCGAGATCGGCCGGGATGGCAACGCTGGCGCCTCACTCAACATGACCGAAGTGGCCAATATGTCGTTTGACGATGTCCGGCAGGCTGCGACCCAAAAATGGGAAAAGGAGCTGGGCAAGATCCGGGTCAGTGGGGATGAGGAGTACAAACAGACCTTCTATACCGCGCTCTACCACACCTATCTGGGCCAGACCATTCACTCCGATCTGGACGGACGCTACCGCCAGGTGCATCAGGGGCGCAACGCCTATCCGGATGGCAACACACCGTGGGGCGAGCAGATCGATACCCTCAAGGAGTCGGTTCGCACCGCCGATGCCAACCGGGATGGCAAAGCGGACTTTACCCGTTACGACACCTTCTCCCTGTGGGACACCTACCGCGCAGTACAACCCCTCTCGTCACTGCTGGAGCCGGATCGCCTCGCCGATGTGGTGCTCTCCATGCTCTCCTACGCCGAGGAGGAGTGGATGGACGATCTGGGCAACCTGCGCAAGGGCAGATTGCCGGAGTGGACCTTCAAGGGTAACGAGACCGGCATGATGATGGGGATGCACTCCACGCCGGTGATCCACGACGTACTCTCCAAAGGCTCGCTGGACAGACGGATGATCGCGCTGGGCTTCAGCGATGCGGAACGTCAGGAGATCAAGGAGCGACTGGTGACCGCCATGATCACCGACGCCCGCGCAGCCACCAGCCAGGGGGTCGCCTGGATCAAGGAGTACGAGCAGCAAGGCTATGTACCTGCCCAGTTGCATGACACACCGCCGGGCAATGACTGGGAATCTCACTCCCCCTTCAAGGATGCCTGGACCTCATCCTACTCGCTGGAGTACTCCATGAATGACTGGGCGATCGCCCAATCGATCAAGGCAGTATTTGGCGAAAGTGACCCCCGCTATCAGGAGTTTGCCGATCGATCCAAGAACTGGCAGGCGCAGTTTGACTTTGGCGGCAAGCAGTACAAGGGGTGGTTCAAGGCCCGCGACTACGCTGGCAAGTTCATTGATGCCGGTTGGGTAGACCCGAAAACCGGCCGGGCAGTGGGCAAGGATTGGCGCCCCGACATGTTCAACTGGTCATTCGCCGAGTCCAACGGCTGGCAATACGCCTTCAGCGTTCAACATGACATTCATGGCCTGGTCGATCTGATGACCCGCTTCGACCAGACCCAGAATCCTCAGGCCAAACGGGGCGAACTGTTTGCCAAACGGCTGGACGAGTATTGGAGTACCTATCCGGATCGCAACGCTGGCGACAACCAGTTCCCGGTATTCAACACCGGCAACGTGGGACAGCATGTGCAGGGCAACGAGCCCGATATCCATGTGCCCTACCTCTACAACTACGTAGGACAGCCCTGGAAGGGACAGGCCGCCATCGTGGCAGCCACCAACGTCTGCTACAAGAACACCCCTGACGGCATCTGTGGCAACGATGACTTTGGCACCCTCTCTGCCTGGTTCGTGTTCCGGGCGCTGGGCTTCTTCCCGGTCAATGCCTCCTCCGGCATCTACGAGATTGGCACCCCCATGTTCGAAACCGCCTCGCTCGATGTGGGTGCGGGCAAACAGTTCACCGTCACGGCCCAGAATGTCAGCCGCGACAACATCTACATCCAGTCCGCTCGCCTCAATGGCAGCGAGTTCAATCGCAGCTACCTCACCCATGAGGAAATCCTCAGTGGCGGCAAGCTTGAATTCGTGATGGGCGATAGCCCCAACCAGAATTGGGGCAGCCAGCCGGAAGATCTGCCGCCCGCGCAAGGTATCGGCACCTTCCTGCACGAAGGCGACCTGCCTGCCGGTTCCCGTTAATCACCTGTTCGGGGGAGGACTTCCTCCCCCATCACCACTCAAAAATGGAATGACCATGTTCAAGTGCAATCTTCTTTCTCTTGCGGTGATTGCCGCACTGACCGGTGGCATCGCCGGTTGCAACAGTGAGAGCGAGTCTACCGCTATCGAGAAACCGGTAACTCCGGTTGTCGATCTGTCGGTACTGAAATACGTTGACCCCATGATAGGCACCGCCGCATCAGGCCACACTTTCCCCGGTGCCACCCGCCCTGCCGGCATGGTGCAGCTCTCGCCGGATACCTTTATTGGCTCCAACACCGATCACGAGAGCGGACTCAACCCCTGGCACTCAGCCTCCGGCTACTGGGACTCTTCCAATTACCTCACGGGCGAGATCGTCGCAACCGATGTTCCGCTCTACGGCTTCTCCCATACCCATCTCTCCGGCACCGGTGCCACCGATCTGGGCGACATTCTGGTACTGCCCTACGCCGAGATGGCCGACGCCCAGATAAACGCCTTTGACAAAACCAATGAGCACGCCAGCGCCGGTTATTACAAAACCAGACTGAACAAGGGGGAGATTGAGGTTGAACTGACCACCACCAAACGAGTCGGTTTGCACCGTTACACCTTCGCCAAAGGAGCGGATCGGAATGTGAAATTCGATCTGGGTCATACCCTGCTGAACAACAACGGCCAATCGCTGAAAAACAAAATCGAAGTGGTGGATGAGTACACCCTGCGTGGCCGCAAAACCTCCACTGGCTGGTTCCAGGGACAGAACCATCAGGGCCAGAACATCTTCTTCTACGCCAAATTCAACCAACCTGTGGCCAGGGCCATGCTGGGCGAGCAGGACAAGATGCCCACCCGGGAGATGCGCCCCAACAGCGTCTATCAAGGGGATGACCTGACCGCCTACCTCAATTTTGGCCAGGGTGACCAACCGCTCGAGATCCGGGTCGGTATCTCGGCGGTGAGCTGGCAAGGAGCACAGAAGAATCTGGAGGCGGAAGCCCCCACCTTTGATTTTGCCAAGGTGAAGTCAGACGCAGAATACGCGTGGGCCGAAAAGCTGGCAACACTCAAAACCGAAGGGGGGACGGAGACCGAGAAGACCAATTTCTACACCGCTCTCTACCACATGATGATCGCCCCTATCGAGCTCTACGATGTGGATGGCAAGTATCTTGATATGCAAGGCACCCTGCGCACCCTGCAACCTGGCGATACCCCCAACTACTCCATCTACTCGACCTGGGATACCTTCCGCGCCGTTCACCCCATGTGGACCATCATGGACCCGCCACAGGCGACTCTCTACGCCAAGGATCTGATCCGCAAATCCAACGTGGAGTTCGGCCTGCTGCCCAAATGGGAAGGCCACGGCTCGGAAACCGGCACCATGATTGGCTACCCCTCGGCGGCCATCCTTGCCGATGCGGTGACCAAGGGGCTGATCGATGCGCAAGAGGCACTGGAAGCCTCGGTCAAATCGGCCCACTACCGGCCTGCCGATTACCCGCAGATCCATGACGACATCCTGAGCTCGCTGATGGCCGGTCAGCTCAGCTATCACGAGAAAGAGCAGTGCGTCCGTTATCCCAACTGGAACTCGGTCTCCTACTCGCTGGAGTTCTCTTTCTACGACTGGACCATCGCCGAGATGGCGAAAGCCGCGGGCGACATGACTACCTATCAGGAGTTCAAGGCACGATCCTACAACTCGCTCAAACATTGGGATCCCCAGGCTGGCAATGCCGATGGCAAAGGCTTCTTCGTACCGACCGAGCTGAAAAACGGTGACCCGTGCGCCCTGAAATACGCGCCAGCCGATTTCGATCCCTACAAGTCGGATGCCTTCTACTACACCGAGGGCAATGCCTGGCAGTGGCAGTGGTCCTTCATGCAGGATCTCGACAAGCTGACCGAGATCATGGGCGGCCAGCAGGGACTGAACGACAAGCTCGACAACCTGTTCAACGCCGACCCCAACGGGGGCGAAGCACATCAGGACATGACCGGTTACATCGGGCAGTACATTCATGGCAACGAGCCCTCACACCACGTCATCTATCTCTACAATCGCACCGCCCAGCCCTGGAAAGCGCAGGAGTACCTCGACCGGGTCTATAAGGAGTTCTACAAAACCACCCCGGATGGCCTGATCGGCAATGAAGACGTCGGCCAGATGTCGGCCTGGTACATCATGAGTGCCATGGGCTTCTATCAAATCTCCCCGGGCGACCCGACCTACACCATCGGTCGTCCCATCTTTGACAAGGTCACCATCAACCTGCCCGACGGTCAGTTCAACGTGGTAGCGCAGAACAACAGCCCGGACAACCTCTATGTCAAAGAGGTCACCATCAATGGCAAGCCACTCAACCAGTACAACACCTTCGCCCACAGCGAGATCCGTCCCGGTGGTGAGCTGCGTTTTGTGATGACCAACCAGCAACCGACCCCGTAACTCTACAAGCGGCAAGCCACCCGGCTTGCCGCTTTTTCATCTCCGGAATTTGAGGAACAACAATGTTCAAACCCCACAAGCTGGCCATCATGGTGACAGCCCTGCTTGGCCTCTATGGCTGCAACACAAATGATGAGACTACTGACAATGGCCGTCCCGATAATGCCCTGCAGGTGCTGCAATATGTCGATCCGCTGATCGGCACCGATGGGCTGGGCAATGTCAATCCGGCCCCGGTCATGCCGGAAGGGATGATCCAGCCGGGCCCGGACAACTGGAATCCGGCCAACTGGAATGGCAAGGGATCCCCTTCCGACTATCACCACCATCTGGCCAAGCTTTCCGGCTTCAGCAGCACCCATATCTCGGGGGCAGGCAAGGGGGATCTCAATGATTTCGCCTTCTTGCCCTTCATCGGCAGCAATACCGACCCGGTCACCATCAACAAGACGAGCGAACAGTCGGAAGTAGGCTATTACAAAGCGGATCTGGTGGAGACCGGCATCAAGGCCGAACTCACTGCCACCCAGCGGGTCGCCTTCCACCGTTACAGCTATCCGGCGGGTGAAGATCGCAAAGTCCAGCTTGATCTGCAGCACGAGCTGCTGGAGCAGTACGGTAACCACTCCCGCAATATTTACTTCAAGCGGGTGAGCGACAACGCCATTGCCGGAGCCAGAACCAGCAACGAGTGGGGGCAGTGGCAGACGGTCTTTTTCTACGCCGAGTTTTCCGAGCCGTTTGTGGATCAGATCCTCTATGTCGATGGCAAATTGAGCAACGACACCGAGGTGGGGTTGGCCGATTACATCGGGTATGGCGAAACCAGACCCCGGGTACGGGATGTGGTGACCCAGCTCAACTTTGCCAAAGGGGAACGGCCCATCACCATGAAGATGGCCATCTCGGGCACCGGCATTGAGGGGGCCATGGCCAACCTGCGCGCCGATGAACATGACTACCGCTTCGATCAGGTGGTGCAGGAGAACAAGCAGGCATGGGCGAAAGTGCTCAATAAGTTCACCCTGGAGGGTGGCAGCGATGCCGACAAGACGATGTTTTATACCTCGCTCTATCGCACCTACATCGCCCCCTTCGTCTATCAGGATGTGGATGGTCAATATCGCGGAATGGATGGCAAGGTGCATCAGGCCAAGCCGGGCTTTACCAACTATTCGGTCTACTCCATGTGGGACACCTTCCGCGCCGCCCACCCATTGAAGACCATCATCGAAAAAGAGCGATCCATCGACTATGTGCACGATCTGCTCAACAAATATAAAACCGGCGGCATCATGCCCAAATGGGAGCTGCACTCCGACTATACCGGCGAGATGGTCGGCTACCCGGCGGTCTCCATCATCGCCGACGTCATCGTCAAATACCCGGATGCATTCACACAGGAAGAGATAACGCTGGCGCTGCAGGCGGCCAATGTCTCCGCCAACTTTGACCTCGCGCTGACCAAAAGCTGGGTGCCCTATCAGGATCCCTGGAACGGCGACAAGCGCTTCACCGTGATGACCCGTCACGGCCAGTATGCCGAGCAGCACGGCTATGTCCCCGCCAACGTCAAACTCAAGCCGGAAGAGGGCGGCATGGCGCAGGACAAGTACGATGAACTGGTCAACGAGTCCGTCTCGTACGGTGTCGAGAATGCCTACTATGACTGGTGTATCGCCCAGCTGGCCCGACTGGCTGGCGACAAATCTGCCGAGAACCGCTATCTGGCCCGGGCGACTACCTGGCGCGCCTATTTTGACTACAACCCGGCGCAATATGGCAAATATGGCGCGACCGGCTTTATGCGCCCCAAAAATTACGATGGCAGCTGGGTCAACAATTACCCCTCCTGCGCCATCGATGAAAACGGCAATCCCGTTACACCACCACAAAACTGTGACACCAACGACAGCAGCCGTTATGACATCTTCTGGCCCTATCGGGCCGAGCACAGGGGGCAGGACTTTACCGAAGGCAACACCTGGCAGTGGAGCTGGTTTGTTCCCCACGATATCGAGGGGCTCAAAGAGGTGATGGGGGGCGAGGAGGGATTCCGGAAGAATCTGGATGCCCTCTTCACCGCCAACTCCAACGCCGATACCTCGCAAGGGGATATGACCGGCTATATCGGCCAGTTCGTGATGGGTAACGAGCCGGATCACCATGTCCCCTACCTCTATAACTGGACCAGAGAGCCGTGGAAAACCCAGGAGTATGTGGATCAGGCGGTACGCAGCTTCTTCCACCCGACCACCACAGGGCTGATTGGCAATGAGGATGTGGGGCAAATGTCCGCTTGGTACATCATGAGTGCGCTGGGCTTCTATCAGGTCACGCCGGGGCTCCCGGTCTACACCATAGGTCGGCCACTGTTTGACAAGGTGACCATGGATATCGATGGCGGAAAATTCACCGTGATCGCCGAAAACAATGGTCCCCAAAATATCTATGTGGAATCGGTCACCATCAATGGCAAACCGTTGGGGGAAAACCTGACGTTCAGCCACAGCGATATTCGGGCTGGTGGTGAACTGAAATTTATCATGACGGCGCAAAAACCGATCCGCTCAGATAATAAATAACCATCATGCATTATCAATATATGTTCAGGCCCAAAGCTTCCTTTGGGCCTCTTTTTTTGTCGACTCACCAAGCACCTCAAAAAATATGAGATGTTGCATCAGATGATGCGCAGATCACAAACAGACTGCCTTGCCACAAAAATCTAGTGAATGACACTTTTTTACTCTGTCGATGAAACAGATGGCATGGGAATAATAGTACTCGCCGGGATCAATGCCATCGAGCACCAATATTGCTCAGGGATCGCTCCGGTCTCATAAAAATAGATCATGACTGCTCACCCTCTACCCGATGGAGCCGCTCAATATGTTCAAGAAAAATATTCTGGCCATTGCCCTGACCAGCACAGTAGCCATGTTATCCGGCTGCGATTCAGATAACAGCAGCGACAATAACGACGATCAAAAGCCAACGCCAACCAATGTGTTGCAATATGTGAACCCATTCGTTGGCACTGGCTTTAACGGTCACACCTTTCCCGGCCCTGTGGTACCGGAGGGCATGGTGCAACTCTCGCCGGATACCGAGTTGATAGGCTGGCACTCCTCCTCCGGCTATCACTTTGACAAAGATACCCTGTTCGGATTTTCCCACACCCACCTCTCAGGCACCGGCATGGGGGGGCTGGGGGATATTCTGTTCCTGCCCTTTACCGAAGATAAATCCAAATACATCGAGCAAAGCGATGATTACCGCAAAGCCATCTCGGTCAAAATGGACAAAAAATCCGAGCAGGCCGAGCCTGGCTACTATGCGGTGCGCATCGCCGAGAATGGCATCAAGGCCGAGCTGACCGCCTCCGAGCGGGTGGGCTTTCACCGCTACACCTATCCGCAGGGGCAACCCCAACGGCTGAAGATCGATTTGAACTCGATCCTCAACAGCGACTGGGGATCGAGTTCGCTGCGCAACAAACTCACCGTCAGCGAAGATGGCTACACCATCACCGGCGAACGAGATGCGACTCACTTCTCCGGCTGGGCGAAAAACCAGAAGATCTTCTTCCACGCGACCTTCGACAAGAAGATCAAAGAGGTCTACATCCTCGCTGGTGGTGTACCGGTAGAGGGCTTGAGCGCCGAGCACAAGGCCAAATCCAAAGCGGATGTCACCGCTTACGTCGAATTTGAAGAGGGCGGTTCCGCCCAACTGAACGCCAAAGTAGCCCTCTCGGCGGTCGATGCCACCGGCGCACGGAACAACTACCAGGCCGAAGGGGATGTTTCGTTTGACGAGGCCCGCGCCAACGCCCGCGAGAAGTGGGCCAACGCCCTCAATTTCACCATCGAGGGGGGCAGCAAGGAGCAACACGAGATCTTCTACACCGCCCTCTACCACACCAAGATCGCCCCCATCGTCCATCAGGATGTGGATGGCAACTACCGCGGCATGGGCAAAGGGGCGCAGGCCAAGGGGGAAGGCAACTACTCCATCCACTATGGCCAGGCAAGCGAAGATCAGCCCAACTTCTCGATCTACTCACTGTGGGACACCCAGCGAGCGCTGCACCCGCTCAAAACCATCACCGAACCTACCCGCGCCGTGCAATATGCCAAAAACCTGATCCAGAAGTATCTGGAGAGCGGCCTGCTGCCCAAGTGGGAGCATCTGGGGGATGAGACAGGCACCATGGTGGGCTATCCGGCAGTAGTGGTGATTGCCGACGCCATCACCAAATACCCCGATGCCTTCACCGCGCAGGAGAAAAATTTGGCGCTCACGGCCGCCATCGACTCCTCCACCTATACCAACTACCCCATGCTGGCGACCGAGTGGGACAAGGCGGTGCTGGACAAGACCCTGACCAACCACATCGATTACATCGAAAAGAACGGCTTTGCCCCGGCAGTGCAGCGGATCGACGGTCAGCCCGTCTTCGCTGACTACACCCTCGAGTCGGTCTCCTACGGTCTGGAGAACGCCTTCTATGACTGGGCCATCGCCCGGATCGCCAAGGCGGCCGGCAACCCGGCGGCCGAAGCGCGCTATCTGGCCCGTTCTAACGGCTATCAGCGCTACTTCGACCACAATACGGCCGAATACGCCCAGTACGGGGTGACCGGTTTCATGCGTCCGGTGATGATCGATGGCGCCTTCATGACGCCGTTTGATCCCTATGGCACCGAACATGAGACCGGCAACTATACCGAGGGCAACGCCTGGCAGTGGACCTGGTTTGTGCCCCATGACATCAAGGGTCTGAAAACCGCGATGGGCGGAGAAGAGGCCTTCAAGCAGAATCTGGACGCCACCTTTGCCGCCGAGAGTCAGGGGTCGGAGACCGCTGACATGACCGGGATGATGGGTCAGGTGGCCTTCGGCAATGAACCCTCCCACCATATTCCCTACCTCTACAACTGGACATCGGAGCCCTGGAAAACTCAGGAGACGGTCGACTACATCCTCGACACCATGTACTCGAACACCCCGGCAGGCATCATAGGCAACGAGGATGTTGGCTCCATGTCTGCCTGGTATGTGATGTCAGCACTTGGCTTCTATCAGGTGAATGCGGCAGACCCCGTTTACACTATTGGCCGCCCGCTATTTGCCAAAGCGACCATCCCGGTCAAGGGGGGAACCTTCACCATCATCGCCGATAACAACAGCGCCAAGAACCGCTATGTCCAGTCGGTCACCATCAATGGCAAACCGCTCAAGGATGGTCTCTTCTTCGAGCACAAGGAGTTTGTACCGGGGGGCAACCTCCACTTCGTGATGGGCGATACCCCGCCACAAAAGTAACGGTCGATAGCATTGAAGTGACATTCAGCACACAACTTGAAAATGTCACTTTGTGATACCCGACGGCCCACGCCAGATGGATTGATAAAATCCAATTAGCGCTGGGCCATTTTATTTTCCAGTGGGAAGCCCTGGTTCAGCCATTAACCCGTTTTTCTCAAATCAGCCTTAAATCGGGTAATAAACCGCAAAAAATGGCGGTAAATCCCATTACAAGGGTTTTTCTGTCATATCTTGACCGCTGTCACATCCTGCCATTAATTAAACAAAAACCACTACTGAGTTAAAGATCAACACTTTGCGAGCTGGATCACACCAGCAAAACCATGCAACAAAAATCCAGTTATTGCTACATTCATCGCCTGTCCAACCCTACCCTTGAGGGCAATAATGAGCCCAATTCGCAACGCATGACTTAGCCCTTACAGGGAAGGAGAGTGAGATGTTACCCACCATGACCAACGGCAGACTCATCTGCCTGGAGTTGAAGGCCACCAGCAAGGAGGCTCTGTTCGACGAGATGGCACAGATGCTGGCGCGCGATGGCGCCGTGTCTGATCAACAGCAATTCGTCAAGGATATCTGGGCCCGCGAGCAGCTGGACTGCACCGGCTTCGAGCAGGGTGTCGCCCTGCCCCATGCCAAGAGCAAGGCGGTCAGTCGTCCGGCCATTGCCATCGGTGTCAGCCGTCAGGGTATCGAGTACGGCGCCGAAGATGGCAAGCCAACTCAACTGATCTTCATGATCGCCTCCCCGGATGGCGGCGCCAACCACCACATCGAAGTGCTGGCCGAGCTCTCCACCCGTCTGCTGGAACCGGGCTTTATCGAGCAGATGAAAGCCGCCACCACCGTCGAGCAAGCGCTGACCCTGCTCAAGCAAGGCCCGAAAGTGCAAAAACCGGCCCCAGCCGCCAAACCGGCTGCCACTGCACCGGCTGAACCCGAAGAGCGCACCTTCAAGGATCGCCTCAATACCATGAAGCAGCACCTGCTGTTTGGTACTTCCCACATGATCCCTTTCATCGTGGCGGGCGGTGTGCTGCTCTCCCTGTCAGTGATGATGAGCGGCAAGGGCGCCGTGCCGGAAGCGGGCTTCCTCAAAGACATGGCAACCATGGGGATCGCCGGTCTGACCCTGTTTACCGCCGTGCTGGGTGGCTATATCGCCTACTCGCTGGCTGACAAGCCGGGCCTGGCCCCGGGCATGATCGGCTCCTGGATTGCCGTTCAGCACTATCAAACCGGTTTCCTCGGCGCCATTCTGGTGGGCTTTATCGCAGGTTTCGTGGTCAATCAGCTCAAACGGATCAAGCTGCCTGACTCCATGACCTCCCTCGGTTCCATCTTCATCTATCCGCTGATCGGTACCTTTCTGGTGTGCGGCATCGTGATGTGGGGGATCGGTGCCCCGATCGCCGCCATGATGGAAGGGATGAACCACTGGCTCTCCAGCATGGCGGGCTCAGGTAAAGTGATGCTGGGTGCCATTCTGGGTGGTATGACCGCCTTCGATATGGGCGGCCCGGTCAACAAGGTTGCTACCCTGTTTGCCCAGACTCAGGTCAACACCCAGCCCTGGCTGATGGGCGGCGTCGGTATCGCCATCTGTGTGCCGCCGCTCGGTATGGCACTGGCTACCCTGATGTCTCCGAAGCGTTACAAGAAAGAGGAGCGTGAATCCGGCAAAGCGGCCGCCATCATGGGCATGATCGGTATCAGTGAAGGTGCCATCCCGTTTGCCGCTGCTGACCCCATGCGCGTTATCCCGGCCATCGTCGCAGGCGGCATCGTCGGCAACATCACCGGCTTTATGATGCACAGTATCAACCACGCCCCTTGGGGTGGCTGGATTGTCCTGCCGGTGGTTGAAGGCAAGATGGGTTACATCCTGGGTACCATCCTCGGCGCTCTGACCACCGCCATCATCGTCAACCTGCTGAAGAAGCCGGTGAGCGAAGAAGATGACGTCACTACCACCCAAACCAGCTTCGAAGTCATTGAAGCGGAAGGGGAAGCAGACGTTCTGGCCATCACTGCCTGCCCGTCTGGCGTGGCCCACACCTTCCTGGCCGCCAAGAGCCTGCAGAAGGCCGCTGCCAAGCAGGGGATCAAGATCAAGGTCGAGACCCAGGGCGCCAACGGCATCATCAACCGCATCACCGCCAAGGATGTCGCAAACGCCCGCTGCGTCATCTTCGCCCACGACGTGGCGATCAAGAACCGCGAGCGCTTCACCAATATCGAGGTCATCGATGTGAAAACCAAAGAGGCGATTCACAATCCGGAAGCACTGCTGGCCCGCACGCTGGGCAACAAGGCAAACGCCGCCTGATAACCGTCAGACTCCACCTATAACAAGGGGCCCATCACTGGCCCCTTTTCGTTACCTGCTAAGCAACCGCATATCATCCCACCGACCAAGCCACTGATTTAAAACATATTAACCAGTCACATCACGGTTCTTGGCGAGCCGTCACAGAACGGTGACGTGTAAAAAAACAGCAATTGAAGCGCTAGTCAGATCTCATGTCAAATGGCTCCGCCTACTAAACTGGAGCATCACAAAAATGATAAAAATCAATAAATTGGTTCTGGCTGTTACCCTCACCCTCACTGCCACCCCCTTGCTGGCAGCACATTGGGAGTGCGGTGAGCACGTGCGCTTCGGCCTGCCCTCCGAATCGGATCAGAAGCTCTGCCGTGAAGGGTATGCCGTCGGCTACAACTACGACTACAAGGTGGCAGACTGGGTCTCCTACCGGATGACAGCCCAGAGCGCACAGGGCACAGTGCCGCGCAAGGATGCCTTCGCCGAGGACAGGGAGGTCCCGGTTGCCTACCGCGCCACCCTCTCCGACTACAAGGGCTCGGGCTACGACCGTGGCCATCAGGCCCCGGCGGGGGACATGAAATCGAACAAGAACACCATGAAAGAGAGCTTCCTGCTGAGCAACATGACACCGCAGATCGGGGTGCTCAACCAGAAGGCGTGGCGCGTGCTGGAGGACAAGGTGAACAAGTGGGCGGTCTCCCGCAAGGATGTGCAGGTGATCACCGGCCCCATCTTTACCGGCTCTGAAGAGTCCATCGGTCAGGGTGTGGCGATCCCGAGCGCCTACTACAAGATCGTGATGGACCCGGCCAGACTGCAGGCCATCGCCTTTATCATGCCGCAGGAAGAGGTGCCCATCAGCCAGATCGCCGACTACCGGGTCTCGGTACGTGAGGTGGAAGAGCAGACCCAGCTCAACTTCTTCAGCGATATGCCCGAAGAGCAGCAAGAGACCCTGGAAGCCCGCATCTCCCCGATGTGGAACTGACCGCGAACACTCGTCAACAGATGGATTGACACCCCATCTGTCTTGCATCGCGATAGATAGATAGAGGAAGGGGCCAGCGCCCCTCCCAGCAGGGGGAGTCACGCTCCCCCTGCCCTGTTCAGATGGCTGCTGACCCGTTGCGGCCATTTTTGCGGCCACAGGTGTGGCATCACCCGACGACTCGCCCCGACTCACAGTTTGCCGCACCGTTAACTGGTATATTGCCCTCTCTTTGGCACTAACAGACTGAATTGACGCACATTTGCCTTATCCCATCGGCCCGCAAACCGGAGCCCACGGCGCGATTCAGCCCGACAGAGGACCTTTTGATGAAACAGACCCTTCTTGCCCTCACCCTCGGCGGCCTGTTGGCGCTCTCGCCCCTCGCCCTGCAAGCGGCCGAGAGCTCGATGCAAATGGAGCACGACCTCAATACCCTGGTCAGCAAACGCCAGGCGGTGGACATGTTGCTCGGCGAAGCGCTGCAGATCTACAAGTCGCCAGCCAAAATCTCCCACGCCGGTTTTACCGCCAAAATGCCGAGCAATATGGAGCTGGTGACCGAGCGGCTGCTGGCCGCCTACCAGCTTGAGCCCTACCGCACCGACCTGCTCATCTCGGCGGCCAACGCACAGATCTACAACGGCAACCTGAGCCGCGCCATCACCTTGCTGGAGCAGGCGCAGGCCGTCGCCCCCGATGATCTCGACATCAACAGCTATCTCGCCATCTGGCAGCTGGTGAAGGGTAACAAGGAGGCTTCCCGCAGCTATCTGGCGAAAGTGGCGGATCGCAACAGTGGCCGCGCTGCCGATCTGGAGGAGATCATCGCTCGGGTGCAGCGGATCACCGCCGCCCCGCTGCAGACCGAACTAACCGAGGATCAGGTCAAGGCCAGCAGGGAGGGCAAACGCGCCATCGTCACCCTGGGCTACGCCCTCAATCCCGACGGCAGCATGGACAAGATCCTGCTGGGCCGGCTGCAAACCACCCTTGAGCTGGCCAAGGCCGACCCGGAAGCGCTGATCATCCTGACCGGCGGCGTGCCCCAGAACCGCCAGACCGAGGGCAAGCTGATGGCCGACTGGCTGGCCAACCACGGCATCGATCGCAGCCGCCTGATTGAAGAGAACTACGCCACCAGCACGGTGGATAACGCCCTCTACAGCGCCTATGCCCTCGCCCGCCACCAGATTGACTATGCGGTGCTGGTGAGCTCAGCCAGCCATGTGCGCCGCGGTCAGACGGTGCTGGAAATCGCCTGCGACCAGATTGGCCCAGCCAACATCAAGGTGGCGAGCGTCAGCTACCCTGACAAGCCCCTCGAGGAGCTGGCCACCCCGAGCGAGAGCGAGCTGCTCGGCATCTACCGCGACGCCCTGCGCACCTACGGCATGTGGAGCTACCGCTCCGCCCCGCTGATTGAGCGTTGATCGGCCATCAAAACGAAAAAGAGAGGGAGGCGTGATGCCTCCCTCTCTTTTTATTGATCGATGATTGGCCAAGCCGCGCCCGTTAGCTGACGATAAAACCCTGCGAGGGGGCCGCTTTGGGATCATCACCGAAGCGGTTTGGTCCCTGCTGACCGTTGCAAACCATAAAGTAGATAAGCACCAGAGTACCGATAATGGGGATAAGCCCGAGCAGCAGCCACCAAGCGCTGCGGTCGGTATCGTGCAGGCGACGGGCCGCCACCGCCAGCGAGGGCAGCAGCACAGCCAGCGAATAGATGGAGCTGAGCAGCTCCTTGTCGCCGCCAATCAGCTTGTCCACCATGCCGAGCAACAGCATGACGATGACGTTGCACAGCACAAACATCCAGTATTCGGTGCGACGGGCCCGTCCGCTGAATACCGCATATTGCTTGAGGACCGAGAGATACCAGTTCATTGCGCCTCCAGACTGTTTTCAAAAACAAGTAGTTGCAGATCCGAACCGAGCTTAGCGCGATCAGTGTCCGGCGTCGATCACCAGCTGCTCCAGATCCTGGCGACTGACCCGTTTGCTGTCCACCTTCACATAGAGCGAACGTTCCTTCCGTGCCAGCAGTACATCGTTCACCCCATCGCAGGCACGGAGTTTCTGCTCCAGTGCAGGGCTCGCCTCCACCCCTTCCGGTAACAGGATGCGCAGACTGCTCACATAGGGGGGCTCCTGCATGGTGAGGCTGACCCCGAGCCAGACAAGGGCCAGCGCAGAGCAGCCGCCAAACACCAGGGCGCCACCACCCAGACTGTAGAGCAGGCCCCCCAGGCTGCCACCGATAGCCACTCCGATAAACTGGCTGGTGGAGTAGATCCCCATGGCCGTCCCCTTGTAACCCGGTGGCGACTCCTTGCTGATCAGGGATGGCAGCAACGCCTCCATCACGTTGAAGCCGATGAAGAAGAGCTGCAGGCCGGCGAGCAGGCCCCACAACTGCAGGCCAGCCTGCCACAGCACCACTTCGGCGCTGAGCATCACCAGCACGCAGATCTGGAACACCAACTTCATCTTTCTGCGCGTCTCGGCATAGATGATGAAGGGCACAACGCTGACGAAGGCGATCAGCATGGTGACCAGATAAGCCTGCCACTGGCTGTCCCGAGGCAGACCCGCTTGCTCCAGCAGCGGCGGCAACGCCACGAAGCTCGACATCAACAGGGTATGCACGCACAAAATGCCGAGATTGAGTTTGAGCAGGCGCGGATTGGTCAGCACAGTGCGCATCCCGCCCCTGACCATGCCGGACTCTCGATTGAGCAGATGAGTTGTCGGTGTCGGCACCAGCCAGAGGGTGACGGCGATGCCCCCCAGCGCCAGCAGGGCGATGAGCCAGAACAGGCCGGAGAGTCCCAGCGCATGAGTAATCAGGGGGCCACTCACCATGGCAATGGCGAAGGTGATACCAAAGCTCACCCCGATAAAAGCCATCGCCTTGGTGCGGTTCTGTTCGCGGGTGAGATCCGACAAGAGCGCCATCACGGCCGCCGAGATGGCGCCGCTCCCCTGCAGGGCGCGGCCGAGGATCACGCCCCAGATAGAGTGAGTCAGCGCAGCGATCACACTGCCAAGAGCAAACACCAGCAGACCGCCGATGATGAGTGGCTTGCGGCCCACCTTGTCGGAAAGCAAACCGAACGGGATCTGGAACAAAGCCTGGGTCATGCCGTAGATGCCGATGGCCAGGCCAATCAGCGCCTCGGAGGCACCGGCCAGCGACATGCCATAGGTAGTCAACACCGGCAGAACCATAAACATGCCAAGCATGCGCAGAGAGAAGACGGAGCCGAGCGCCCAGGTGGCACGGCGCTCGCCCCTCGTCATGGTGAAATCATTCATGATGGCCTCGATAGTTCAGGGAACAAGGAAGAGTCAAGGGGTGGCCGACACGCACCATGCCACACCCTACACAGGGGAAAAGTACCCGATGGGCGGCCCCATAATAACAGAGCCGGGAAGGTTCCCGGCTCTGGATCTCGTGCAATCGGAAGCAACGCACACTATCGGAGCAACATGCTCACCAGCGCCACAGGCTCGGCCTCTGGCTGGAAGTCTACCGACATCATGACACTCAGACAGGTAATGGTGACGATGGAAAACATAAACAGCTTGCGCGCCCAGAGAGCATCATCAACCAGCTGTTTGTAACCCGACAGCGCCATCCCCAGCCACCAGACACTCACCGCAGTGGCCACCACCAGATACTTGTAGCCGGCGTAACCGCCGAGGAACAGCATCAGGGTCGGCACCATAAAGGCCAGGATGTAGAGGGTAATGTGGTGCTTGGCCACCGAAATTCCCTTCACCACCGGCAACACCGGAATGTTGGCCGCCTGATAATCCTTGAAGCGGAAAATGGCGATCGCATAGGAGTGCGGCATCTGCCACAGGCTGAAGATCGCCAGCAGGATCAAGGCCCCCGAGTCGAACTGACCGCTCACCGCACAGTAGCCGATGACCGGCGGCGCGGCGCCGGAGAGGCTGCCCACCAGGGTGCCGTAGACCGAGTGACGCTTCATGTAGAGGCTGTAGACCCCCACATAGACAATGAAGCCCAGCACCGCCAGCAGAGCGGCCAACGGATTGGCCGCCCAATAGAGCAGTGCAATGCCCGCCATGCCAAGCGCGGTGGCGTACCAGAGCGATACGCCGGGGGCGATCAGCCCCTTCACCAGAGCACGGTTCTTGGTGCGCTCCATGATGCAGTCGATGTCCCGGTCGATGTAGTTGTTGAACACGCAACCGGAGGCCACCACCAGCGAAACACCCACCATGGTCAGAATGAACAGGGGCAGGTCCAGGCTTCCTTTTGAAGCCAGCAGAAATCCCCCGATCACCGAGATGAGGTTGCCGAAGATGATGCCCGGCTTGGTCACTTGCAGGTATTGCTTCATCATTGCCAGCCTGCTCAGTGGACCATCATGTTGATGTTGAGGTTGTACATGATCCACAGGGAACCCACGACCACGATGGCAATGATGAGCACGGTAAAGACCAGTGCCACCAGGTTCCAGCGCTCTTCAGACGAGGTATTCATATGCAGGAAGTAGATCAGATGCACGAAGATCTGCACCACCGCCATGCCAACCACGGTGGCCAGCACGGTGGTGTGGGAGGCGGAGCCATCTATCACCATCCAGAACGGTACGGCAGTCAGGATCAGTGACAGCACGAAGCCGATCAGGTAGCTCTTGGCGCTGCCGTGGCTGGCGCCGTGAGAATCAACGGAATGACTCATTTACATTGCTCCCATCAGATAGACCACGGTAAAGACGCAGATCCACACAACGTCGAGGAAGTGCCAGAACAGGCTCAGGCACATCAGGCGGGAGCGGTTGCGATCGGTCAGCCCCTTCTTGGCCACCTGCACCATCATCACGATGATCCAGATCAGGCCACTGGTCACGTGGATACCGTGAGTACCAACCAGGGTAAAGAAGGCTGAGAGGAAGGCACTGCGATCCGGGCCGTAACCTTCTGCGATCAGGTGATGGAACTCGTAGATCTCCATCGCGATAAAACCGGCACCCAGCACAAAGGTCACCAGCAACCAGCCATTGACGGTAGACACCCGGTTCTTGTTCATCGCCAACATGGCAAAACCGAAGGTGATGGAGCTCAACAGCAGCAGCATGGTTTCGGCAAATACGAACGGCAGTTCGAAGATATCCTTGCCGCTCGGACCGCCGGCAGTGCCGTTGACCAGAACCGCATAGGTTGCAAACAGACATGCAAACAGAATGCAGTCACTCATCAGGTAGATCCAGAAACCAAACACCTTGTTGGCACCGGCATCATGGTGCCCATGGTCATGGGCACTCTCGTGAGTGTGATGTAGAACGTCGGTCGCCATAGCGTCACGCCCCCTTGTTAATGTTGGCAAAATGCTGATCTTCGATGCGCGTGATCTCGTCAACCTGGACGTAGTAGTCCACGTCATCGTTGAAGCTGTGGATGATCCAGCTGCCAATCATGGCGGCAAAGGCAAGGATGGCCATCCACCAGATATGCCAGATCATGGCAAAGCCAAAGACGGCGCTGAAGCCCGCGATGATCACCCCTGCCCCGGTGTTCTTGGGCATGTGGATCGGTGCATACTGCTTGGGCTGCTGATAGGCTGAACCGTTTTGCTTGGCCTCCCAGAAGGCATCCAGACCGGTGATCTTCGGCTCGATGGCGAAGTTGTAGAAGGGCGGCGGTGAAGAGGTCGCCCACTCCAGCGTCCGGCCACCCCAGGGGTCACCACTCACATCACGGTTCTGCTCGCGGTCACGGATGCTGACCACCAGCTGGATCACCTGGCACAAGACACCAAGGGCAATCAGGCCGGCACCACAGGCGGCTACCACCAGCCAGGGGTGGAAGGCCGGATCCAGCTGTTGACTGATGCGGCGGGTCATCCCCATGAAGCCCAGTACGTAAAGCGGCATGAAGGCAACAAAGAAGCCGATAATCCAGCACCAGAAAGCACGCTTGCCCCAGGTTTCATTCAGGGTGAAGCCGAACGCCTTGGGGAACCAGTAGGTGATTCCTGCAAAGCAGCCAAATACCACGGCACCAATGATGACGTTGTGGAAGTGAGCGATGAGGAACAGGCTGTTGTGCAACACGAAGTTGGCCGCCGGCACCGAGAGCAGTACCCCTGTCATGCCACCTATGGTGAAGGTGATGATGAAACCGACGGTCCACAGCATGGGTGAGGTGAACTCGATGCGACCACGGTACATGGTGAACAACCAGTTGAAGATCTTCACCCCGGTCGGGATGGAGATGATCATGGTGGTGATGCCGAAGAAGGCATTCACGTTTGCGCCCGAGCCCATGGTGAAGAAGTGGTGCAACCAGACAATGAAGGAGAGCACGGTAATAGCAATGGTCGCCCATACCAGCGAGGTGTAGCCGAACAGCTTCTTCTTGCTGAAGGTGGCCACCACTTCGGAGAAGATCCCGAATACCGGCAACACCAGGATATAAACCTCGGGGTGGCCCCAGGCCCAGATCAGGTTGATGTACATCATCATGTTGCCACCCATGTCATTGGTAAAGAAATGGGTACCCAGATAGCGGTCTGCGGTGAGCAGGGCGATGGTAACGGTCAGGATCGGGAAGGAGGCGATGATCAGTACGTTGGAGCACAAAGCCGTCCAAGTGAACACCGGCAGACGCATCATGGTCATGCCAGGAGCGCGCATCTTGATGATGGTGGCGAAGAAGTTGACGCCAGTCAGCAAGGTACCAAGACCCGAGATCTGCAGACTCCAGATCCAGTAATCAACCCCGACCCCCGGGCTGTACTCCAGCCCGGAGAGGGGCGGATAGGCCAGCCAGCCGGTCTGGGCGAATTCACCGACCCCGAGGGAGACGTTGATCAGCACCACGGCGGCGGCGGTGAACCAGAAGCTGATGTTGTTGAGGAAGGGAAAAGCCACATCACGGGCACCGATCTGGAGCGGCACGACGATATTCATCAGACCGATCACCAGTGGCATGGCCACGAAGAAGATCATGATGACCCCGTGGGCGGTGAAGATCTGGTCGTAGTGATGCGGCGGTAAAATGCCGTCACCACCAGCCGAAGCCATCACCTGCTGGGTACGCATCATCACCGCATCGGCGAAGCCGCGCAGCATCATGACCATACCCAGGATCAGATACATGACCCCAAGACGCTTGTGGTCGACCGAGGTAAGCCACTCTTTCCACAGATATTGCCACTTGCCGAAATAGGTGATCAGGCCGGCAACGGCCAGCCCCCCCAAAATGATACCGGCTACCGTCACCATGATGATGGGTTCATGGAACGGAATGGCATCGAGTGTTAATTTTCCAAACATCGGTTATTCCTCGGATCCTGCTTGCACAGCCTTGTTATCCAACGGCGCGTTCATATGTCCGGCATGCTCCTTCTGCCCGTCATGCGCCATAGCGGCATGGTCCATCTGCATATGTGCCATGTCATCGTGATTCATGGCGGCGCCATGCTCTGAGGGGGCTTTATGGGTCATCCCCTTGTGCTCGCCATGCCCCATGTCACCCATAAACTTGTTGATCAGCTTGACGAAAAGGGCCGGATCGGCACTTGAGAAATACTCCACCGGGTGGTTTTCGCTCTTCTTGGCCAGCGCATTGAACTCATCCATGGTGGTCAGCATCTTGGGAGAGGCCCTGACTTTGGCAACCCAGGCATCAAAACCGGCCTGATCCTGCGTGGCAATCGCCTTGAACTTCATGCCCGAGAAACCGGCTCCGCTATAACTGCTGGAGATACCGTCATACGCGCCTGCTTCATTGGCAATGAGATGCAACTTGGTCTGCATACCTGCCATGGCATAAATTTGCCCGCCTAGCTTGGGAATGAAGAAAGAGTTCATGACTGTGTCTGAAGTCACCCGGAAATTGACGGGGGTATTGACCGGGAATGCTAATTCATTGACCGAGGCAATCCCTAATTCTGGGTAGACAAACAGCCATTTCCAGTCGAGGGAAATAACATCAATCTGGATCGGCTTCACCGTAGACTCCAGCGGCTTGTAGGGATCCAGTTCGTGGGACGTTTTCCAGGTAATGGTTGCCAGAATGACGATGATAATAATTGGTACGGTCCAGACAACCGCCTCAATTTTATTGGAGTGAGACCAATCCGGAGTATATTTGGCATTGGTATTTGATGCCCGGTATTTACGAGCAAAGACCACCGCCATAATAATCACAGGGATCACCACAATTAACATCAGCCCCAAGGCGGTTAATATCAGTGATTTCTGTTCCAGACCAATCTGCCCTTTGGGATTCATCAAGGCCATGTCGCAGCCGGTCAGCAAGCTGGCCGATGCGAGCAACAGCAAAGCACCCAAGCCCCTCTTTAATTCAAAAGGTCTCATGCAGTGTCCTTATGGTCGCAAGGCTAAAGTTGTAAAAACGGGCAACATTGTGATCAGAACCGGAACATGTAAACAACATGGAAAATTAATCTTAAGATTGTGCCAAACTTGGACTTAGCATGTGAAAAATGTTAATTTTGCATCCGTATCACTATTAATGGCGCCTTTCCCTATAATTAATCAATGACACTCTCTTCTCAATTTATAATTGGACAGGGAGCATTATCTCGCCAACTAACCTTACATAGCATATGGGTATATATGACGAAAAATTAATCCTCCAGCATGAATAATAAACACCTGTCGACTTTGATGATCTGCGACAATTTGAACTCATCATCATTTACGTAATTAAACGCGACGAACAGAACACAGCACGATATTTTTTAGCTGGATTGTTTTTTAACAATTCGAACCCAAACAGATATGTCACTCCATACTCGTTTGATTAATCTGTTTAATAAGTTATTATCAACCCATATAGACGCCATAAAAATATGGCGGTAGGTTGCGTCCTCTTGCTGCTGGCCAGCTACCCCACTCTGTACTTTTCCATTTTTCATACAGCAGGTATTGCCATGAGTATTACACGCAGAGATTTTCTCAACGGCGTTGCCATCACCATTGCGGCAGGCGTCGCCCCCATCAATCTGCTCAAGGCTGCCGAAGGCGGCAGCACGCTGGCGGATAAAACCCTGGCCTACCCGCCCGCCCTCACCGGCCTGCGCGGTAACCACCCGGGCTCCTTCGAACCGGCCCACAGCATCGCCCGTGACGGCAAGCAGTATGACTTTGCCAATATTCCCCTTGAGGGGGAGTACGATCTGGTGATCGTCGGCGCCGGGATCAGCGGTCTGGCCGCCGCCTGCTTCTATCAGCAACTGCTCGGCGCGGATAAGAAGATCCTGCTGCTCGACAACCACGACGACTTTGGCGGCCACGCCAAGCGCAACGAGTTCACCACCCCCGATGGCCTGCGTCTGGGTTACGGCGGCAGTGAATCCCTGCAATCACCGCGTTCGGTCTACAGCCCGGTGGCGCTCGGTCTGCTCAAGGCGCTGGAGGTCAACATCGACGAGCTGGCCGCCGGTTTCCAACAGACCTTCTATCCGGATCTGGGGCTCAGCCGCGGCGTCTATTTCGACGAGAAGCACTTTGGCGTCAATAAGATAGTGAACGGGGATCCGGGCCACAACGTGGCGGACGATATCCCCCGCGATCGCCTGAACGGCCGGCCGCTGGCAGAATTTATCGGTGACTTCCCCCTCGATGATGCCGACAAGGCCGCCCTGTTGGCCCTGCACGAATCGAAGATCGACTACCTGAGCGGCATGACCCGCGAGCAGCAGGACGAGTGGGTGACCCGCAACAGCTACACCACCTTCCTGCGCGATAAAGTGGGCCTGAGCGAGCGCGCGATCACTTACTTCCAGCAGCGCACCAACGACTTCCAGGCGGTCGGCATCGACGCCACCGCCTGCGCCGATGCGCGTCTGTGCGCCTTGCCGGGTTTCGACGGCCTCAATCTGACGCCGCTTGATGCCGAGGAGCAGGCGGAGCTGGACGATCCCTACATCTTCCACTTCCCCGATGGCAACGCCGGTCTCACCCGCCTGATGGTACGCAAGCTCATTCCGCAGGTGGCGCCGGGTCACACCATGCAGGATGTGGTGCTGGCCAAGTTTGACTACAGCAAGCTCGACCTGCCTGAGCACAAGGTGCAACTGCGCCTTGGCAGCACGGCGTTGCAGGCCAAAAACGTGCGCCTCGCCGACGGCAAGCTGGCGGTGGATGTCACCTATATCAAGGAGGGGAAACTGCACCGGGTGCGGGCCAAGCAGTCGATCATGGCTGGCTACAACATGATGATCCCCTACATGGTGCCCGAGATGCCGGAGCCCCAGAAGGAGGCGCTGCGCCAGAATGCCAAGGCGCCGCTGGTCTACACCAAGGTGGTGATCAAGAACTGGCAAGCCTTCGTCAAGCTGGGGGTACACGAGGTCTACTCCCCCGCCGCACCCTACAGCCGGGTCAAGCTCGACTATCCGGTCAGCATGGGTGGCTACGAGCATCCCAAGAGCCCGGATCAGCCGATGTGCCTGCACATGGTCTATGTGCCGACCCTGCCGGGCAGCGGCCTCTCGGCCCGCGAGCAGTCTCGCAAGGGGCGCGCCATGATCCTCGGCATGCCGTTCGAGCAGCATGAGCAGATGATCCGCGAGCAGTTGCAGGGGATGCTCGGCAGCGCCGGTTTCAACCATGAGCAGGACATCCTCGCCATCACGGTCAACCGCTGGTCTCACGGCTACTCCTATGTCACCAACACCCTGTTTGATGACGAAGCACAGTGCGAAAAATGGATTGAACTGGGTCGCCAGCCGATCGGCAACATCACCATCGCCAACTCGGATGCAGGCTGGAGCCCCTACGCCCACGCCGCCATCGACGAAGCGTGGCGCGCCGTCAACGAGCTGGTAGCCATGAGCAAGGGAGGTGCCCAATGAACCGCGCCCTGTCACTGACCGCCAGCGCCCTGCTGCTGGCCCTGCCCGCCCTTGCCGCCAACGCAGCCCCCGCCATGTCTGCGGGGGAATACGTGGCCAAGCTGGGCGATTGCGCCGCCTGTCACACCAGCGAAACCAGCAAGCCGCTGGCGGGCGGCAAAGGGTTCCCGACCCCCATCGGCACCGTATTTGCCACCAACATCACCCCGGACAAGACCCACGGTATCGGCAACTACAGCCTGCCGGAGTTCATCAAGGTGATGCGCGAAGGGGTGGCCCGCGATGGCCATCGCCTCTATCCGGCCATGCCCTACACCGCCTACGCCAAGATGAGCGATAAGGATCTCGAAGATCTCTATCACTATCTGATGAAGGAGGTGCAACCGCTGGCCATCGCCAACAAGGAGAGCGACATCCCCTGGCCGCTCAACATGCGCTGGCCGCTGATGGGCTGGAACTGGGTCTACCACGATGACAGCCGCTTTACCCCGGTGGCGGGCAAGAGCGAAGAGTGGAACCGCGGCGCCTATCTGGTGCAGGGTGCCGGCCACTGCGGCAGCTGCCACACTCCGCGCGGGCTCGGCATGCAGGAGAAAGCGCTGACCGAGGCGGATCCCGTCTACCTGAGCGGTGCTGCGCTGGATGGCTGGTATGCCCCCGACATTCGCGGCAGCCGTTACAGCAAGCAGGCGCTGATCGACCTGCTGAAAACCGGCCGCAGCCAGCATGAAGCGGTCGCGGGCCCCATGGGGGAAGTGATCACTCACAGCAGCCAGTATTTCAGCGACGCCGATCTGGCCAGCATCGCCACCTATCTGACCGATCTGAAAGATGAACCGGTGGCGGAGAAAGGGGCCCGCGCCTACGCCAGTGCCAGCGGCAAGGCGGACTACGCCATGTACTGCTCCACCTGTCACGGGGTCAACGGCCAGGGCAATGACCACGTCATCCCCTCGCTGGTCAACAACCGCACCGTGCTGGCGAGCGATCCGTCGAGCCTGATCAATGTGCTGCTGCACGGCGCCGAGACCCCGGTCACCCACGACCATCTGGGTTACCACATGCCGGGTTATGGCTGGACCATGGATGACGAGCGGCTCGCCGAGCTGGTCAACACCCTGCGCGCCTCCTGGGGCAATGAAGGCACCGCCGTCAAGGCGGCGGCGGTCAAGGCCCAGCGCGAGCTGCACGGCAAGGAGTAAGGGCTGTCCGCTCTCTCTTGACCAAGTGCCATAAAAAACGGGCCTCCACTGGAGGCCCGTTTGCTATTGATGAACCACGTTCCGGTACTTATCCCTTGCGAGATTTGGGCCCCGGCAGCGGTGCCGTTGGCTGGCGGTAATCGCCATAGGGGAAGATATTGCGAAACCGCTGGGCCACCGGTTCGGGGATGGAGCGGGAGAAGATCAGCTTCACGCCATCGCCATCACGCTGCCCCACAATGCGACCGCGCACCGTGTCGTGGCGCAGGATCTGCTTGGCATGCTCAATAAAGGCGGGTGACACCTTGCCCTGCTTGACCACTACCTTGCCGGGTGCAAGACGGATCTCGAACAGGGCGCCACGCCCCAGCTTCATCAACCACCAGATCAGGGCTATCGCCACTATCAAGGAAATCCAGGCCATCTTCATCCCTCCCAAGCTCTTGATATAAGGCAGTATAAGCGGCCGAGCGTTCCGATTGTTTGGCGCCGATCACAGCCCCCGCCTCAACGTAATAGCGCCTCTTTGCTCAGCAATCCTTGCCCCAGCCCACCAGCGTCTCGCGATAGAGCGCCAGCAAGGCTTCATCGCGCACCGCCACCCCGACCTGCTGCGGACGATAGGCTGCCCAGTCATCGTGGGAGTGGCGCTTGCCATCGAACTTTTGCAGGGTGTGGCCGATGGCCGGGCCGCTGGTAATCACCCGCACCGGCCCCTCGCGCAGGGTAAAGAGGGTCGGATCAATCACATAGGCGATGGCGGACGGGTCGTGAACGTGGCAACCGGAGAGCCCCAGCTTCTCGGAGTAGAAGCGCAGGTAGAAGCGGCTCACATCCCACAGGAAGCGGCCCGGCTCCCCCGCCTTGTCCCTGAGCTCATCCAGATAGGCGCTGCTGAAGAAGCTCTGCTGGGTCACATCCAGCCCGATGATCACCACAGGCCAATCGGCGGTAAAGACCCGGTCGGCGGCATCGGGATCATCGTGAATATTGGCCTCGGCATAGGGGGTCACGTTGCCGCGATGGCCGTTGACGCCAAAGGCTCCGCCCATCACTACCACCTGTTTCACCAGCGAGACAATCTCGGGCGCCTGTTGCAGCGCCAGCGCCAGATTGGTCAGCGGGCCGATAGTGACCAGGGTGATCTCCCCCGGTGCGGCTTTCACCGCCTCGACAATATATTGCCAGGCGGGGCGGGGATCCGGAGCGATAGTCACCTCCCCCGCCTCCATGTCGCCAAAGCCGCTCGGGCCGTGGACTATGGTGGTGGGGCCGACCGGCTCGCGCTGCAGCGGGGCGGCAGCACCTTTGGCCACATCCGCCTTCATGCCGTACTTCTGCTTGAGCCAGAGGGCGTTGCGGGTGCCATTGTCGATGGTGGCGTTACCAAAAACTGTGGTGATGGCGAGCAGCTCGATGGCGGGGTGGGCCTCGGCAAACAGGATGGCCATGGCATCGTCGATACCCGGGTCGGTATCCAGAATGATTTTATGGGTCATGAGAAATTCCTACGGTGACAAACCCTTCGGCAAAAGGGAGAGTCTACCCGGCTGACGGTCTCGTATCCCGGCATGGGATCACAGACCGGGCCTTTGCTCCCGGCAGCGGGGGCGTTGCTGGCGACAATCTGCATAAAAAAGCGCGGCCCTGTTGCCAGCGCCGCGCCCTTTATCGTTGTTCGTTATCTGCTGTCTGGCACAGATCTGCCTGACTACGACCCTCAGTGCTTGCGATGCCAGCGCGGTGAGGTCGCCTTCTCCCCCCAGGGGGTGATGCAGGGGAGCAGAGCCCCTTCAATCACCATCTCGCTACCCGCCAGCGCCTCGGCGATCTTCTGGTGCAACACCCGCAGTACTTTGCCCTCGTGCTCGGCCAGAGAGTGGCCCGCGGCAAAGAACTCCGGCTGATATTGCAGTGCCAGCTTCTGGGCGAATTCGTAGGTGTTGAAGCAATCCGGCATCCGCTCAACCACATCTTCAAGCCGGGCCAACAAGCTGTTCAGTTCCCTGGTCATAGTGATCTCTCCGTGTAGGTTAATAGCCAAAAACTACCCCTTATTAGATAAGCCACCAACGAGCAAACCACAAAAGTGTGGGGAGACACACAGTTCTCTCTTGCGTCTGGCTTGTGGTGAACGGCAGACAGCTTGCCAGCTTTACATTCCGGTAACAAACAGCTAGATTTAGACCGACTAATCAGTCGGTCATTTTTCATGCGGAGAACAACATGGGTGCGGCGCAGCTTCAACACACTCCTGAGGATATCCTCGCCATCAAATTGTCCCTGCCAGATCAGCTGGCGCGGCTCAAACGGGCGAGTCTGGCTCACCCCATGCCTACCCTGGCCGAGCGCCGGGCGCAGCTGACCAAACTCAAACAGGCGTTGCTCGCCCACAAGGGGCAGCTGTGCAAGGCGCTGGCAGCAGATTATGGCCAGCGCAGCCACTACGACAGCCTGATCGCTGATGTGCTGCCCTGCATCATGCAGATCAACTACACCCAGAAGCGGCTCAAGCGCTGGATGCAGCCTCACCGCCGTCACACCGGCCTGCTGCTGGCCCCCGCCAAAGTAGAGGTGCACTTCCAGCCGCTCGGGGTGGTCGGCATTATCGTGCCGTGGAACTTTCCGGTGATGCTGAGCCTTGGCCCCCTCATCACCGCCATCGCGGCGGGCAACCGGGCGATGCTGAAACTCTCCGAGTTCACCCCTCATACCAACGCCGTGCTGCGCACCATGCTCACCAGCGTGTTTGACGAAAACGAGATCGCCATCATCGAAGGGGATGCCCAGATGGCGGCGGCGTTCAGCTCACTGCCGTTCGATCACCTGCTCTTTACCGGCTCCACCATGGTGGGCAAGCTGGTGATGGCCGCCGCCGCGCCCCAGCTCACCCCCCTCACCCTTGAGCTGGGTGGCAAGAGCCCCTGTCTCATCGCCCCCGACATGCCGGTCGCCACCGCGGTCGAGCGGATGATCTTCGGCAAGAGCCTCAACGCCGGGCAGATCTGCGTCGCCCCCGACTATGTGCTGCTGCCCCGTAGCGAGGTGGATAACTTTATCGCCGCCTATCGCCGCCACTTCAGCAAGCTCTACCCGCAGGGGCTCAACAGTGCGGACTACGGCGCCATCATCAACGACCGCCAGTATCAGCGCCTAGTCAGCTGGCTGGATGAAGCCGAACAGGCGGGAGCCCAGCTCCACCCCTGTGGCAGCCCGGCCCGCGATGATCAGCGTCGCCTGCTGGTGCCCCACCTGCTGACCGGGGTACCAAGTCAGTGTCAGGTGATGCAGCAGGAGATCTTCGGGCCGCTGCTGCCGCTCATCCCCTACGACACCCTGGAGGAGGCGCTCGCTTATGTGGCCGAGCGGCCGCGCCCGCTGGCCCTCTATCTGATGAGCTTCGACCCCGAGCTGCAGGCGCGAGTGACCCGGGAGACCCACTCCGGCGGCATGGCGATCAACGAGAGCCTGTTTCAGGTGGCGGCCGACGATGTGCCGTTTGGCGGCATCGGCGCCTCCGGCATGGGCCACTACCACGGCCACGAGGGGTTTCTTACCTTTTCCAAGGCGAAAACCGTGCTGACCCGCGGCAAGTTCACCACCGGCTCCCTGATCCATCCCCCCTACCACAGCTGGATCCAGAAGCTGATGATGGCCTTCTTCCTGCGCTGATGGAGATGACCATGAACCAGGCTATCCCGCAGCCACAAAACATGACCGACAAGCGCCGCCAGATCCTGGATGCCGCCCTCGCCCTCTGCGCCGAAGATGGCCTGCAGGGGGCCGCCACCGCTCGTATCGCCAAGGCGGCCGGGGTGGCCAACGGCACTCTGTTCCACCACTTTCCGAGCAAGGAGGCGCTGATCCTCGCCCTCTATCAGGATGTAAAGACCCGAATGGGGAGCGCCATCCATGAAGCAGATCCCACCCTGCCGCTGTACGACCAGACCCGCCACTACTGGCAGCTGGCGATGGGGTGGATGCTCGCGCATCCCAATGAGCTCAAATTCGTGCTGGGCTTCTTTCACTCTCCGCTGCTGGCCAGACCGGCCCGCAGCCAGATCCTGAACGATGCCCTGCGCTTTCTGCCTGCCCTGCTGGCAAAGGGGCAGGCCAGCGGCGAGCTGATGCAGGCTCCCGCACCACTGTTGCTGGAGGTGTGTCAGGGCCAGTTCCTCGCCTGCGCATCACTGTTTGTCGATCAACCGGAGCTGGGAGAGGACGACTACTGGCAAGCCAGTGCGTTCGCCCTCTTCTGGTCAGCCATCTCAGGAGCCAATCCCCATGCGCCTTTCCATACCAATATGGACGTTTGAATCTGCGGCAGCCCTTGGCCGCCGCCTCTGGATCACCACTCTGCTCTGGGTGGTGGGTCGTACCCTCTGCCGCGCCGCCCGCACCGATGAGGCGGTACGCCGCGAATTGGCGCCGTTGCCGGACGGGTTGGCAATCCGCCTCGAAGTGGGCGGCATCGGCTACGCCATGAACATGCACAAGCAGGGTGGGCGCTGGTATCCCGGTGCGCCAGCCGCCCCTCATGCCACCATCCATCCGCTGCGGGTACGCTTCAAACACCCCAATATCGCCTTTCGCGCCCTGAGTTTTCGGCTCGGGGTCAATCAGGCATTTGGCGAAAACCGGCTGCTGGTGGAGGGGGATCTGACCGTTGCCATGCATCTGGTGCGGGGGCTTGAGCAGTTGCAGTCCCTGATCCTGCCCGCCTTTATCGCGCGGCCGCTGCTGCGCCACTATCCCGCCCCGACCAACAAACTTGGCCGGGCCTGCAACATCTATCTGGGTCTGGTGACCGGCTAACGCGCAAGGAGCCTTGAAATGAGCCGCTATTACGATTTTTTCTGCCCGGTCAAACTGCTGGCCGGTGAACAGGCGCTGGAGCAACTGGCCAGCGAGCTGGCCAGCCTGGGTGCCCGTCGCCCGCTGCTGCTGACCGACAAGGGGGTCAATGCCACCGGCCTTGCCACCCTGCTGGCCAATGTGCTGGCCGAGGGGGAACTGCCGGTCGCCGCCATCTGGGACGATATCCCGGCCGACTCTTCCACCGCCGTGGTGGAGCGGATCGCCAAACGCTATCGCGAGCTCGACTGCGACAGTCTGGTGGCGCTGGGGGGCGGCTCGGTCATCGACACCGCCAAGGCAGTCAACATTCTCACTTCCATGGGGGGGGAGCATCTGCTCGACTACTCGGGCGCCGGTTGCCTGACCCGTCCCCTCAAGCCGCTGGCGGTGGTGCCCACCACGGCGGGCACAGGATCAGAAGTGACATTGGTTGCAGTAATCAAGGATGAGGCGAGCGGGCGCAAGGTGCCCTTCACCTCCCCCTTCCTGCTGCCCCAGCTGGCGGTGTTAGACCCGCGCCTGACCCAGGGGCTGCCTCTCAATATCACCGCCGCCACTGCCATGGACGCCATGACCCACGCCATCGAGGCCTTTATCGGTACCGCCAAGAACCCGGTGAGCGATGCACTGGCCCTGATGGCAGTGGAGAAGATCGCCAGCGCCCTGCCGCAAATCATCCACGACCCGCAAAACAAACAGCTGCGACTGCAACTGGCGGAAGGCTCAACGCTGGCTGGCATGGCTTTTTCCAACTCCATGGTGGGGCTGGTGCACGCCCTCGGCCACAGTCTGGGAGCCCGCTGCCATCTGCCCCACGGGCTGTGCATGAACCTCTTTTTGCCGACCGTGCTCGACTACAACCGCCCCGAGGTGGATAGCGAGTTGGCCCGGCTGCTGTTGCCGCTGGTGGGGGCAGAGCGCTTTGCTGCCACCCCGGCCCATCAGCGGGCGGAGGCGACCATCACAGCCATTCGCACCCTGCGCGACACCTTGTGGCAAGCGGTCAAGCTGCCGCGCACCATGAGCGAGGCTGGGGTAAGCGATCGCTCGCTACTGACCGAGATCCGCGATCTGGCGGTCAACGACGGTGCCCTGCTGTTCAATCGCAAGGACGCCGACCGTGAGCAGTTACTCACCCTGCTGGAGCGAGCCTGGGTCTGATCCCCCCCCTTTGCCAACACTCTTGTGCTGACACTAACGCGGTGCCCGACTCACCATCGGGCACCTTGATCTACATCGCGATATCGATGCGCCCTCTGTCAAAGGGGGATGATATTGACCACGGGCTCTCATTATCTGTTCTATACCTTGGCTAACAGTTATGTTGTGCCGAGAGACCCAACTTTATGCCAGAGGTGCCCACCATGAGCGACATCATCCATCAGGCCAACCAGCAGCAGTTCATCTGTATGGTGGAGGGTAAAGAGTCGAGACTGCGCTACCGGCGGCTCGATGCCAAGACCATCGACGCCTACAGCACCTTCGTGCCCCCCGAGCTGCGGGTGCAGGGGATTGCCGATCAGCTGGCGCGTGCCTTCTTCAACTGGACTCAGGCGGAGGGGCTCACTATAGTGCCGAGCTGCCGCTACATTGATGTCTGGTTACGCCGCAATGCCAACAACTGAACCTCTGAACTCCACCCTCGAACAGCAATTCCAAGCCAAAACAGAAGCCCTGCTGCGGGCCGATCCGCAGCGGATGGCCTGCCTGCAAGCCGCGGCCGAGCTCAATCTGCCCGACTGGGCGCTGGGAGCAGGCTTTATCCGCAACCTCATCTGGGATCACCTTCACCACAAGGCGGAGCCCACCCCGCTCAACGATATCGACCTTATCTATCTCGACAAAACCGATCCGCAAGGGCTGGCCGAGACGGCGCATGAAGCCTGGCTGGCAAAGCGGCTGCCGGATCAGCAGTGGGAAGTGCGCAATCAGGCCCGCATGCACACGCGGCAGCTGGTAACGCCGTTTGCCAGCAGCCTTGAGGCGCTGAGCCACTGGGTCGAAGTGCCCACCTGCATCGGCGTGCGCCTCACCCGAGATGGCGAGTTCGAGTGGCTTGCCCCCTACGGCTTTACCATCAACTGGTCGCTGCAAGTGAGTGCCAACCCCAGATGTCGTCAGGACAAACAGATTTTTACCCAACGCATCAAGGAGAAACGCTGGCAGGCTATCTGGCCTGACCTTCAGGTAAACTGGCCATAACCTGATTGCAATCTTTCGATAACCTTGGGCACACTAGGGGAAAAGCTGGTTGTAACTCAATGGGTTAAATAATGCGCGACTTCTTCTCTCTCGAACGCTGGCTACCGGGCCTCGCCGCCCTGCTGCATTACCAGCGCGCCTGGTTGATGCCAGATCTTCGCGCCGGACTCTCGGTGGCGGCAGTGGCGCTGCCCGTCGCCATCGCCTATGCCGAGCTTGCCGGGGTAGGTGCCATCGTCGGTCTCTACTCCTGCATCCTGCCCATGCTGGTCTACGCCCTGTTTGGTACCTCCCGCCAGCTGATTGTCGGCCCCGATGCCGCCACCTGTGCGGTCATCGCCGCCGTGGTGACGCCGCTGGCCGCAGGCGACCCAACCCGTCACTGGCAACTGGTGATGACCATGACCGCCATGACCGGCTTCTGGTGCCTGATTGCCAGCCGCTTCAAGCTGGGAGTGCTGGCGGACTTTCTCTCCCGCCCCATCCTGATGGGGCTGCTCAATGGTGTGGCTATCACCATCATGGTGGGCCAGCTCTCCAAGATCTTCGGCTTCACCTTCAGCGAACGTTACCTCATCGAGCGGATCGCCAGCGGGGCTACCTATATTACCCAAACCCATCTGCCGACCCTGGCCATGAGTCTGGTGGCTCTGCTCACCCTGCTGCTGGCCAAGCGCTACAAACCGGCATGGCCCTCCTCCATGGTGGCCATGGTGGTGACCGCTGCGCTGGTGTGGGGCTTTAATCTCGGCCAATTTGATATCGCCACCCTGGGGACGGTGGGCTCCGGCCTGCCCGCGTTCCAGATGCCGGAATTTCCTCCCGGTCTGATGCGGGAGCTGGTACTGCCTGCGCTTAACCTGGCCATGGTGAGCTTCGTCTCCATGATGCTGACCGCTCGCAGCTTTGCAGCCAAAAACGGTTACGAAATCGACGCAGACAAAGAGTTTCGGGCCCTCGGTATGGCGAACCTCGCCTCCGCCGTCTCCCAGGGTTTTGCCATCAGCGGCGCGGATTCACGCACCGCGGTCAACGACGCCAACGGCGGCAAGAGCCAGCTGGTCTCCATCATCGCCGCGGCGGTGATCGCCCTCATCACCTTCTATCTGACGGCGCCGCTCAAATATATTCCCACCGCCGCCCTCGGGGTGGTGCTGGTGATGGCCTCCCTGTCACTCACCGATTTTCGCGGTCTCTGGGCCCTGCGCCACTCCGATCGATCCGCCTTCTGGCTGGCGCTGGTCACCTTTATCAGCGTGCTTACCATGGGGGTAATCCCCGGGATCACCCTCGCCGTGTTGCTGGGCTTATTCCAGTTCCTGCGCAATGTGATGCGCCCCACCGACCAGCTGCTCGGCATGGATGACGAGGGGGTAGTACGTACCCTGGGGGACAACGAACAGGCCAAGGCGATCCCGGGTATTCTGGTCTATCGCTTCAACTCGCCGCTGACCTACTTCAACGCCCCCTATTTCAAGCGCCGGGTAATGGCCCTGCTGGTACAGGATCCCCGAGCCCCCAAGTGTCTGGTGATCGATGCGGTCGCCTGCTTCACCCATCAGGACATCAGCGTGATGAGCATGGTGGGAGAGCTGCACAAAGAGCTGAAACGGCGCGGCATCCATATGGTGATGGCGGGTCGCCACGGCCAGATGACCCACTGGCTAAAGCAGGCGGGCGTGCGGGTGGGCGATGAAGGGATCATCCTCTGCCCCGACATGTATCAGGCGCTGCGCCTGACCCGCTGCTACCGCGAGCCGGTGTTCAAGGATGATGCGGTGGTGGAGAGCACCACTGATGCCATCCGCTCCAACTGGCCGCAGGATGATGCCCTGCCCGACTCGGCGCGCCTCACCCTGCCAAGCGAACAGGAGGCGGGCGCCACGCCTGCCTGATCCCTTGGCCTGCTCCCCTGGCCGGTGCAATCCTGCACAAGGATTGCACCGGCCTTGGCCTTGGTGTTAAATGCGCCCCCAGAGGGCACTCCCCCGTGCCCTCCCAGCTGTTGGACATGCCATGCAATCTCAATCCCACGCAGGCCCGGGCACCCTCTTTGCGCTGACCTGGCCGCTCTTTATCGATCTCGCCCTGCACTTTCTGACCGGTGCCCTCAATACCTTCATGGTAGGTCACGTCTCCTATCAGGGAGTGGCCGCGCTGGCGGTCGGCAATCAGGTGTTCGATCTCGCCATCACATTGTTCAGCTTCGTCAGCATCGGCACCAGCGTGGTGATCACCCAGTATCTGGGGGCCGGCGATCGGGAGAAGAGTCGGGTGGTGATCCACACCGCTATCGGCTTCAACCTGCTGATCGGTCTGGTGGCCGCCATCGGCGTGATGGCGGGGGCCAGCACCATGCTGGCGCTGATGAACCTGCCTGCCAATCTGATGAGCGACGGGACGCTTTACTTGCAGATCATCGGTCTCTGCCTGTTACCGGAAGCGGCAGCCCTCTGTCTGGCGGCGACCCTGCGCGCTCACGGCCACACCCGTCAGGCGATGTATGTGACCCTGATCGTCAACCTCATCACCTTCGTCGGCAACCTGCTGCTGCTCTACGGCTGGTTCGGCCTGCCCCAGCTTGGCGTCGCCGGTGTCGCCATCAGCACAGTTGCCGGGCGTCTGGTGGGCGTGGTGCTGCTGGTGTGGCTGGTAGCCCGCAAAACCGGCATTCGCCTGGTGGTGCGCGATATCGTCCACCCCAGCCGGGAGATGCTGGGCAAGGTGCTCCATATCGGCCTGCCTGCTGCAGGGGAGAATCTCTCCTGGATGCTGCAGTTTATGGTGGTGACAGCCTTTGTCGGACTGCTGGGTGACAAGGCGCTGGCGACCCAATCCTACTTCTTCCAGATCTGCCTGTTTATCCTGCTGTTTGGCCTCTCCATCGGCCTTGGCAACGAGATCATCATCGGCCATCTGGCGGGGGCCAGACAGTTCGATCGCGCCTATCAGCAGCTGCTCAAGAGCCTCAAGCTGGGGCTGGCGGTCACCTGCGTCATCGCCGTGGCGGCGGCCCTCAACGGCCGCACCATCATCAGCCTCTTTACCGATGATGCCGACATCATCACCCAGGTGGCGCAACTGTTTCTTATCAGCCTTATCCTCGAGCCCGGCCGCACCTTCAATCTGGTGGTGATCAACGCCCTGCGGGCCACCGGGGATGCCCGTTTTCCCCTCTACATGGCGTTGCTCTCCATGTGGGGAATTGCCGTGCCACTCTCCTATTTCCTCGGTATCATGCAGGGTTATGGACTGGTCGGTATCTGGCTGGCGCTGGCCTGCGACGAGTGGGTGCGCGGTCTGGCCATGTTCTGGCGCTGGCGCAGTCGTCGCTGGCAAAACAAAATTCTTGTTGAAACAAAAGCGGAATCACAATGAAGAAGATAGGACTCTTGCTGGCTGCCATCCTGCTCAGCCCCCTGGCCATGGCGCAAACTGCCCCTGCCGCTCCCAAGGCTCAAGCCACCCAGACCTGGTATGTGGCCCCCATCGCCATCGATGAAACCAGCGACGCCCAGAAGGCGCTGACCAAGGACTTCATGGCCCAGATGATCAAGACCATCAAGATCAACGAGTACCAGACCGGCAAGGCGGTGGGCAACACCAAAAAGCCCAAGTGGCTGATCCGCACCAAGCTGATCCCCGCCAGCAACGAGCCGCTGGTCGGCAAGAAGCACCCGCAGGGTCTCACCTACGGCAAGGGCAATCCGACCCAGGAGATCGTCGGCGAGCTGTTGATGAACGGCACCCTGGTGGCCCACATCGGCCAGGGCTGGCGCGAGCCTATTGTCCCGGGCACGCCGGTGGCTGACAAACTCTCCATCGCCAACTATCGCTACGCCATCGGTGATCAGGCCAAGTCGGCGGATCTGGAGGAGCTGGCGGCCCAGATTGGCTTTGAGGCGGGCAAGGTGATCCACCGCGATGGCAAGCCGCTGCCCGAGAAGAAAAAGAAAAAAGAGCAGGCGGACGAAGAGAAAGAGTAACGTTGCCTGCATCCATAAGGAGGGGCCAGTCGGCCCCTTTTTGATCCTGCACCCTCACGCCAACACTGCCCCTGTTGTGACTTGTCGCACAGTTTGGCTCACCATTCAGATTGATAAATCACTTATCTTGTTTTGATTCAACAAGTTATAAATATCCCGCCGAATACTCCAAATCATTGCCCCCAAATCCGATCAGGATCACATTTATCCCCGGCACTAAGGGGTAGCTTTGGTCTTACAGGCACAATCAAACGAAACCAAGGAGGCTCCATTACATGTTCCCAGAGTACAGAGAACTTATCTCGAAACTGAAGAGCAGTGATGTCCATTTCCAGAAGAAGTTTGACTTGCACAACGACCTGGATGCGGAGATTAGAAAGTTGGAAAAGCATCACGCCAGCGACTATAGCGCCGAGGTGAGGGATCTGAAAAAACAGAAACTCAAACTGAAAGAGGAGATATACGACATCCTCAAGCAACATCCACAATAGATGCCTCGAAGATAATCCGGATAAGCAATTTATCCCTCAGCCCGGCCCAAGCGCCGGGCTTTTTGTCTCTTAACTCAATTAGTTGATCCACCACACTACCGACAGGAGCGGTTGTTTGTTACATTTTTCATTTCTGATCCAAGGTACAGATGTGATGGTAACATGACCATAGATCGCGTTTTTTATCATCTTTTGCTGCTTTGCATCTTCTCTGGCATTCAGCCACTGCGGGCCCAGGAGCCTGAACTGGAGCTGTGGCACTCCCAGCAAGCCGGTTACGTGATCGACGACGTGATCGCCCGCTTCAATCAGGAGGGGAACCACAGAGTACGGGTCACCCAGATTGAGCCGGGCAAGATCAAGTCGGATCTCCTGCTGGCAGCTCAGGCCAGGGGGCTGCCCGACCTGATGCTAATCCCCTCCGATTTTATCGGCCTCTATCGCCAGATGACCCTCGCTCCCCTCCCGGCCGAGTGGTTTTCCCCCTCATTGATGGCCAGTGCCTTGCGTTATGTCACCCTGGATAGGCAACGCTGGGGCATGCCCATGATGCAGGGCAACCATCTGATGCTGTTTTACAACAAGGCGCTGATCTCGACTCCGGTGACCCAATGGCAGCAACTGACTGCTATCACCCCGGCCCTCAAGGCCAAGGGGGTCTACCCCGTCAGCTGGCCCTATCACGACATGTACTACTTCGCAGCCTTTTTACACACCTTTGGCGGCTCGCCGGTGACCGAAGGGCGCATCACCCTCGACAGCCCGGCCATGGTGCAGGCACTGGAGGCCTACCGCACCGTCGCCAGCGAACAGTGGGTCGATCCCGAGTGCGACTATGACACCGCCCTCGCCCGCTTCAATGAGGGCAAAAGCGCCTACCTCATCAATGGGGACTGGGCCTTCAATGATCTGGTGAAGAATATGGGGGATAAGCTGGGTGTCGCCCTGCTGCCCCGCTGGCAAAGCCATTCCATGCACTCCATGAGCGGCGCCTACGTGATGGGAGCCTCCCGCTGGGCGATGGATGATGAGGATCGGCAACCCGTTATCAAGGCACTGATGGCCTTTATCCAGCGTCAGGATATTCAGCAGTTCATCTATCATCAGGGGGCGTTGCTGCCGGTCAATCAGCAGGCTTTTACCGCCATCAGCCGCCGTCCCACGCCTCAGGAAAAAGTGCTGCTGGAACAGTTCACCCTCAGTACCCCCATGCCCTCCGACAGCGCCATGTCCATCGCCTGGCAAGCGATGGAGAAAGGGTTCGAGCGCTTCAAAGAGGGGATCAGTGCCGCCGACACCGCCCGCTATATGCAGCAGCTGGCCGATCAGCAGTACCGGCAGGTCAAAACACCATGAAACATCGCACCTTTCGGCTCGGCCCGACCCTCATCATCATCCTGTTCACCGTCGCCTTGCTGCCGGCACTGCTGGCCAGCACTGTGCTGCTGATCCGCCAGCACCAGATCATCGCCCAGAGCGAGCAGTCACAGCTGGAGCGGGCCCTCACCAGCATGACCCGCGAGGCCCGCTTTCGCAGCGAGCTGATCGGCACCCAGCTCAATCAGCTCAGCCAGGATCGGGTGCTCCATCAGGCCCTAGACAACTTTCTCTTCTCCAGCCATGCCCGGCTGGCGCTGGCCACCTTTGTCAAATCCAACAGCCTGCTCACCTCGGCCTACCTCATCGATGACAAGGGGTTGGTGGTGGAGTACATCAATGGCCAGGCCTCCCACCTCGAGTCGAGCGACCTGATGCCGCAGGTGATGGCCTGGGGCAAGACCCGCGAGGCGAAACAGGGCAAGCATCTGCTGCTGCCCGTCGATGATCCCGTGCTAGTCGACGACATGGAGCAAAACCGCAGCGGCGGGCTGGCGCTGGTGGCCCCCATCTATCGCAACCACCAGCGCGCTGGGGTGATGCAGACCCCTTCCGGCTTCGTGATGGCCATTCTCCCCTGGCGACAGATGGCCCAGTTGCTGGAGCCCTATCTCAAGGGGAGCGAATATCTGGTGATCTCCCAGGGCGAGAACCGTCTCTACGAAGGGGCTCACCAGAGCGCCAACGCGATGGATGACAGGGAGCCAAGCAAGATGGCGCAGCCCCTGGCTATTGGCTGGCCCCAGCTGGAGCAGGAGATCACCCCCACCATCACCCTCTACAGCTACAGTAATGACAGGGTCAGCGAGCTCAACAAATCCCAACAGCTGCTGACCGTCAGCATCGCCATCATGTTGCTGCTGGTGGCCATCGGCTGCGTCTGGCTCACCCGCTGGCTCACCCGCCCGCTGCGATCGCTGGCCGCGCTGGTGCGCAGCTATGGCAAGGGCAATTACCAGCAACGGCAGGCGCCGCTGCGCTTTGTGGAGTACGACGAGGTGCGCCAGTTGCTGCAGGAGATGGCCAGCACCATCTCGGATCAGGTGCGGGCGCTCTATCAGCAAAATGAACAGCTGCAGCAGGCCAATAGCGAGAAAGAGGCCTTCAACCAGCGGCTGCTCGGCTTCAACGATGAACTGGAGCAAGAGGTTGCCTCGCAAACGACCGCCCTGCGCTCGGCCCTGAGCCGGGAGGAGCGCAGCCGCCATATCCTGCAATCCTGGTTGCAGTTCGGTCTGCATCAGCAGCTGGATATCGATATTGCCGAGCTGGCCAGCTCCGCCCTGCTGCAGCTCTCGCAGCTCTATCCTGGCCACCGCTGGGGACTGGTGATCCGCCGCGATGGCCAGCCTCACTACTCCCTGACCCAGGGGGTCGATGCCCCCTTGCGGGATGCCTTGCAGGAGAAACTGGCTCAACTGATGGATGAGGAGGTCAAACACTCCGAATGCCAGTGGGATGACGCTCTCTGGAAGATCATGACCCTGCCCGGTAGCCAAAGCGGCGTGCTGTTTGGTTATCTGATGGTGAGCGCAGAAGGGCTGGAGTCCGAAGACAGGGCCATCTTGCGGCTGTTTGCCAAGCAGTTGGCGGTGGGCATCGAGGGGCGTCTCTTCACCGACGAGCTGGCGCGGGTCGCCCGCACCGACAACCTCACCGGGCTGCCCAACCGGCAGGCGTTCGAAGAGGCCTTCCATCACTATCAGGCGGTGCTGGCGCGCCATCCCGAACGTCACCTCGCCCTCTTCATGCTCGATCTCAACGGCCTCAAGCGTATCAACGACCAGTATGGGCACGAGGCTGGCGACGCCCTGCTGATCCAGATGGCTCGCCAGCTACGCACCCTCTGCCGTCAGGATGAGAAGATTTTCCGCATCGGCGGCGACGAGTTCGTTCTGCTGGCGGAGGCGGATCACCTCGCCAGCCAGCAGCTGGCAGGCAGGTTGGAGGCAAGCCAGCAGCACGCCATTGTGCAGCATGGGGAGCACAGCTTCCCGCTGCGTTTTGCCATCGGCTGGAGCAGCAGCGACCAGACCCCGCTGGCGGAGCTGAGCCGGGTGGCTGACGACGCCATGTATGCCAATAAGGCGCGCTTCTATCAGGGGCAGCGATAAAAAGCAGAGGCCTCTGGCGTTGGCGAGCCTTTCGCCAACGCCCTGATCAGCTCGCAAAAATGGCGCGCAACGCTAGACGCGGCGCGGACCATGACTAAGATAGGGGCTCTTGATGTCTCGATTTGGAAGGGAGTAGGAAATGGAGTTAGTACTTGGCCCACTGGAAGCCCGCGTCATCGGCTGTCTGATTGAAAAAGAGATCTGCACCCCGGATCAATATCCCCTCTCCCTTAATGCACTGGTCAACGCTTGCAACCAGAAGAGCAACCGCGAGCCGGTGCTGGAGCTCTCCGAGCTCGATATCCGCGCCGTGGTGGACGAGCTGATCCGCAAGCGGCTGGTGGTCAACACTGCAGGCTTCAACGCCCGGGTGCCCCGCTATCAGCACAGATTCTGTAACACCGAATTTGGCGAGCTGAAATTCAGTGCCCAGGAGCTTGGCATCGTCTGCGAACTGCTGCTGCGCGGCCCGCAAACCCCGGGGGAGCTGCGCTCCCGTACCAACCGCCTCTGCAGCTTCGATGATGTCACCGAGGTGGATGCGGTGCTGACCCAGCTCATCGAGCGTGGCCCCTACGTGGTCAAGCTGCCGCGCGAGCCAGGCAAGCGCGAATCCCGCTACGCCCACCTGTTCAGCGGCGAAGTGGATATTCAGGCGATGATGGATGCAGCCCCCGCCACGGCCTATGCCTCCCCTGCCGCCGACCGCCTGAGCGAGCTGGAGCTGGAGGTGAACGAGCTCAAGAGCCGTCTCGCCGCCATGGAAGCGCGGCTGGCTGCGCTGGATGGTCAGGGCTGATCGCCTTTACCATCGCCAATCTCTATCAGGGAGCCGGGGCTGATGTCCCCGGCTCCCTGCGTTTTTTTATCGTGAGGAAGTGCCCGTGATCACCCTGATTAAAGAGTCTGACCACCAGAAGATGCCCTGGAAAAACCAGCAGGGCACTACCAGCCAGATCCTCATCTCCCCCAAGGGGAGCAGCCTTGCCAAACTCGACTTTGACTATCGACTGAGCTCGGCCCCCATCAAGAGCGCGGGCCCCTTCTCCCCCTTTCCTGGCTATCAGCGCATTTTGCTGCCGGTGAGCGGGGCTGGCTTTGTGCTCAACGGCCACCCCTACGCCACCTTCGAGGCGGCGCACTTTAGCGGCGATGAGGAGACCCACTGCGAGTTGCTGAAAAAAGAGGTGACCGATCTGGGGCTTATCTACAATCCGGATCGCATCAGCGCCAACGTGCGGGTACTGAACCTCCCCTTCCCGCTGACCCTTACCCTCGAGCCAGAGAAGACCTACCTCTGTCACCTGCTGAGCGGCCAGCTGGCCGTGCAGGGCAAAGAGGTGGCCATCAACGAGACGCTGGTGGTGGCCGGGGAAGAGAGCATTCACTTCGAATGCCAGAAGAAGACCGCCATCGCCTTCTTTACCCTGCAGGCCAAATAGCGCAAAAGTCGTCGGTGTGCAGTCATGCCACGCCACACACAAACAGCAGAGATGAAAAAGCCGGGAAATCCCGGCTTTTCTATTGAGGCAACCGGCTCGATGCCGGTCAGCGCCTTAGTTGACCTTGAAGGAGCCCTTCATCATGGCGAAGTGGCCGGGGAAGGAGCAGAAGAAGGTGAGATCCTTGCCCGCCAGACCGTCGGTCTTGAAGGTGACGCTGCTGCTCTCGCCACCGCCGATCAGCTTGGTATGCGCCAGCACGCGGGGATCATCCTTGGGCAGATAGCCGTTCTCGGCCCCGGCGCTCATCCCCGCCGTCGCCACAGTCTGATAGTCTGCGGTGCTGGACAGCACCCAGTTATGGCCCATGGCGGTCACAGGCAGCTTGCCGGTATGGTTCAGAGTGACCGTCACCTCTTTGCAGGTGGCCGGAACGCTCATCTCTTTGAGGTTGTACTGCATGGCATCATTGCCTTCGATGACCAGTGCACACTCATCCGCCAGAACCGGGGCAGCCAGAGTACTCAGAAACAGCAGGGTAATCGCCTTTTTCATCATCTTCTCCTTTGATTGGCAATGGATGGCAACGACTTGGCGGATGCGGTGAACGCTTCGCAAAGATGCCGTCTAAATCGACCTTCATTTTACTCAATTGTTTTCAATCGGCGATGGGTTTTGGCCAAAGCTGCGGGCTAGGTCACCAGACGGTGCTCTACTCGCCACTATCTCCCTCACGGATGGACGATACGACCCGCTCCAGCCACAGGTTCAAAAATGTTTAATTTTTTCTGCCCTTTTCCCTCCGATTGCCCCCATCAGGGCTCGCCCGGCGGGCGCCCCTTGGCTAAGCTAGCGCCCCGATATGAACCTTCTCCAGATGAGAGCGCCGGATGATTGCGATAACCCCCGTGGCGGCCCTGCGCGGCCTGCTGCTGACCCTGCTGCTGGCGCTGGCCGGCTGCCAGCCCACCCCGCCTGCCCAGACCCGTATTCAGGGCAAGACCATGGGTACCTACTATGTGGTGACCCTGAGCGATAGCTACCCCGGAGGGGAGCCCGCCCTCAAAAGCGACGTAGAGAGCCTGCTGGCCCGGATGAACAAGGAGATCTCCACCTACGATCCGGGCTCGCTCATCTCCCGTTTCAATCAGGGGCCCGCCAATACCCCGTTTGCCATCCCGCCCGCCATGGCCATCATAGTCCAGCAGGGGATTGATGCCGGTAAGCTGACCAACGGCAAGCTGGATGTGACCGTGGGGCCTCTGGTCAATCTGTGGGGCTTTGGCCCGGACAAACGGCCGGTCAAGCGGCCCGATGAGGCAGCCATCGCCGCCGCCCGCCACAAGGTGGGCATCGACAAGCTGACCCTGACCCCGCAAGGGGATCACTTCCTGCTCGAAAAAACGATCCCGGATCTCTATCTCGACCTCTCCACTCTCGGCGAAGGGGCGGCATCGGATGAAATAGCCACCCTGCTCGAGGGCAAGGGGGTACACAACTACCTGATCGAAGTGGCCGGTGCGGTGCGCAGCAAGGGCAACAACAGCAAGGGCTCGCCATGGAAAGTGGCCATCGTCGAACCCTCCGATCAGCCGGGGGCGTTTTCCGATATCGTCATCCCCAACGGTATGGCGCTCAGCACCGCAGGCAGCTATCGCAACTACTACGAGCTGGATGGCCAGCGTTACTCCCATATCATCGATCCTGCCACCGGCCAGCCGGTCACCCACAAGCTGGTCTCCGCCAGCGTGATCACCCCGACCGCGCTTGAGGCTGACGCCCTCGATACCGCGCTGATGGTGATGGGGCCCGAAGCGGGTATGGCATTTGCCAAACAGCACAAGCTGGCGGTCTATCTCATCATCAAGACCGAACAGGGGTTCAAGGCCAAGTACACGCCCCAATTCGCCCACTATCTGGCGAAGCAACCGACAGAAAAGCACTGATAAACAGAAGGCCCCGATAACGGGGCCTTCTCATTACGGTTGATGATGAACTTGTCACGGGCTATTCGATGGTCACCCGGTGAGGGGCTGGCGTTTCCACCTGCTTGGGCAGTTGCAACGTGAGGATACCGTTCTCGAACCTGGCGCTGACCTTGTCCAGCGCCACCTCGACCGGCAACTCCAGAGTGCGTGAAACACTGCCAAAATAGCGTTCACTGCGCAGTGTTCGCTCATCCTTGTTCTGGCTGTCAAACTGGCGGATCTCCGCTTTCAGCGTCACCTGTTTACCATGGATATCCACATGGATGTCCTCTTTGGCAACCCCCGGCAACTCGGCTTGCAGCACATAGTTGCCATCACTCTCCTTCAAATCCAGCCTGATCTGGCTCGGCAAGGGGTCCCCGTGCAAGGGGCGAATATAGAAGCCGGACGCCATATCGCGAAACAGGTCATCGAACAGACTGGTACGGCTTGGTAGCAAACTCATCTCTGATCCCTCCGTGATTCATGGACTGACAGAGGCAGGCCCTGATACCTGCCTGATGGGGCCTATATGTGACCGGGGCTTGTCGTTGCCCCCTCTATCAGTCTAAAAAGTGTGCCGCGTGCTGCCACCCCATCTGAGCTTTATTTGATATGGATCAACCACATCGCCCTGGCCACCAGGCACAGAGCGTGACATGGAAACTGGAAGTTGCGTGACAAAAGCACATTGATTGCCACTTGACACGCTTTGGTGGCACACTTTCTCCCATCAACCCGTAGCGCCTCGACCCAGAACAATGCAGACACCGGAAAACGCGTCAGAAAAGAAGAGCCCTGCCAAGCCACAACGCATTCTGATGGTCAATGAGCAGCGCTCGTTTCAGGTGATGATGAAGGCGATGCTGATCAATCTGGGTATCAGCAACATCACCTACTCCAATACCGCCGAGGATGCACGGCGTCGCTGCCAGAAGGGCAGCTTCGACATCTATCTCATTGATTACGATCTGGGGGTCGGCGAAAATGGCCGCCAGTTGCTGGAGAGTCTGCGCGACCAGAGCCTGATCCCGCCCCAGAGCGTGGTGATCATGGTGAGCAGCGACAGCTCCCGCGCCATGGTACTGAGCGCACTGGAAGCCGAGCCCGACGAATACCTGATGAAGCCCTTCTCTCAGGAGCAGTTCTCGTTTCGCTTGAAGCGTGCCCTCGCCCGGCGCAACGCCCTGGCCAGCGTCTTTACCGCGCTGGCTGATGACAATCTGGCAGCGCTCATTACCGCCTGTGCCGAGCGGGCCGATGCGGTGCCCCGTTTTGCCAACTACTGCCGCTGCCTGCAGGCCGATACCCACCTCAAACTGGGTCAGGCGCAAGAGGCACGCGCCCTGATGCGCCAGCTGCTGGCCGGGCAGGAGAACAGCTGGGCCCGCCTGACGCTGGGCAAGGCGTGCAACACCCTGGGGCTCCACGAAGAGGCGGTCAGCCATCTGCAGGCGACCCTCAAAAATACCCCGCTGATGGTGGAGGCTCACCTCTGGCTGGCAGAATCCCTGCTGGCCCTTGGCAATGACGAGCAGGCGCAGCAGGAGCTCAGACGGGCGGTGGATATTTCCCCCCAGTCGGTGCAACTCTCCCGTCGGCTGGCGGAGGTGTGCCTGCAGCGTCACGACTACGCCCAGGCCAAGGATGTGCTGATGTCGCTGATCGACCTGTCGCGCAACTCCATCCACCGCACGCCCCATTATCTGGGGGCCTATATCCAGACCCTGACCCTCTACGCCCTCAACAGCAACGACAGCTACCACATCGCCAACCTGCAAAAGCTGGTCAATTCTGCCCTGTCGCGCATCCGCGATTCGCTGATGATGTCGGAGTTCAACTACCCGGTGTTCGAGCAGATCTGTCAGGCCCGGGTGCAGATTGCGCTGGGGGAGCTGCTCAAGGGCAAGAAGATGCTCTATCGCGCCAATCAGAACTGGCTCGATGAACCGGCCACCATGCCCCCCGCCCTGCTTGGTGAGACCATCCTCGCCCTCTATCAGCTCGGCGAGTTCGAATATGCCGAAAGCCTGCAAGGGCTGCTGGCGGAGGACGAAGATCGGCTGCTCACCACCTGCATTCAGGCAACCCGGGATGACAAGACGGTGCTGGAGCGGCGTCAGCGCTACCAGCAGCTCAACGATCTGGGGATCAAGGCCTATCAGAGCGGCGAGCTGGAGCAGGCTCTCGGCCATTTTCGCGAGGCCCTGCGCCGCGCCCCCGCCAATACCGGTGCCGCTCTCAACAAGATCCAGGTGCTGCTGCAACTGATGCAGAAAAACCGCAAGAGCCCGGAGTTTGGTGCCGAGTGCAAAGACACCCTGGACGTGCTCGACGGCATCCCCCTCAACCCGGCCCAGCAGGAGCGTTTTCGCAAGCTGCGTCAGGAGTTCAACCAGTTCAGCTAAGACGCCGCCACGCCCCCTTTTCCCCGCCTATGCTGAAACCAGTTCGGCAATGCGAGGGAAACGAAGATGGCGATGTGTCGTTATCTGGTGGCCGATGGCCGCCACTGCAGTGAAGAGGCTGGCGAGCACGATCTCTGCCACTGGCATGATCCCCACCATACCCATCAGGAAGCCCACACCGCCGAGGCGCTTGAACAGTACGTTCGCGCAGGCGGACTCTGCCACGGCCTGCAGCTGTCACGGGCCAATCTGGCGGGCCTCAATCTGGTCAACAAGGAGTCCGATCAGGGATTTTTGCTGGAGCAGTGCAACCTCTATCGCGCCAACCTGCGCGGTGGTCACCTCTACGGCCTGCGCATGAAGGGCGGCAGCCTGATGAAAGCCGATCTCAGTGATGCCAACCTCCAGTGCGCCACCCTCGATGACGTCAACCTGCTCGGCATCCGCTGGCACAACACCCGGCTCGACAACATGCAGACCGGCAAACGGGTGATGCAGGATCGCAAGGGGCGCCGCGAACGGGATCCCAAACAGGCGCGCATCTGGTTCAAGGAGGCGGAAGAGACCTACCGGGATCTGCGCAAAGCCTCCGAGGCACAGGGGATCTTCACCATGTCCGGCAACTATATCCAGCAGGAGCTCACCATGCGCCGCCTGCAACTGCCGTTCTGGTCGACCCAGCGTTTTACCTCCTGGGTGGTCGATCTCTTCTGCGGCTATGGCGAGGCCCCGATGCGGGTGGTGCTCTTCTCGTTGCTACTCATCTTTATCTGCAGCATTTTTTACTTCTTCTGCGGACTGCATTTTCAGGGCGAGCACCTCATCTACCAACCCGGTGCCCCGCTCGAGCAAAATGCCATCTTCCTGCTCGAATGCCTCTACTACAGCGTGGTCACCTTCACCACGTTGGGGTACGGTGACTTCACTCCGGTCGGCCTCTCCAGGATCTTCGCCGCCTTTGAAGCCTTTACCGGCAGCTTTACGCTGGCGCTGTTTGTGGTGGTATTCGTCAAAAAGATGACCCGCTGACACCTCTGCCCACCCCGCGGTGCCTGCCACTGATGCAGGCCCGCGGCCAAACTTGCATCCACCGCCGATTCCTAGTCCAATAGCCACTTATAAAAATGACATGAGCATCCCGGACATGAAGATCATCTCTTTCAATATCAACGGCCTGCGCGCCCGTCTGCACCAGCTGCAAGCCATCATCGACAAGCACCAGCCCGATGTGATCGGCCTGCAGGAGATCAAGGTGCACGATGAAGCCTTCCCGCTGGCCGATGTGGAGGCCATGGGCTATCACGTGGAGTTTCATGGCCAGAAGGCCCACTACGGGGTCGCCATCATGAGCAAGCAGAAGCCGGTCAAGGTGGAGAAAGGCTTCCCCACCGACGATGAAGAGGCCCAGCGCAGGATGATCATGACCACCTTCGAGCGCGAAGACGGATCTCTCATCAAGGTGATGAACGGCTACTTCCCGCAGGGTGAAAGTCAGGATCACGAGACCAAGTTCCCGGCCAAGCAGAAGTTCTACGAGGATCTGCAGCACTACCTCGAGACCAACCACACCCCGGACGACCAGCTGGTGCTGATCGGGGATATGAATATCTCCCCCACCGATCTCGACATCGGTATCGGCGAAGCGAACCGCAAGCGCTGGCTGCGGGATGGCAAGTGCTCCTTCCTGCCCATCGAGCGCGAATGGATGGAGCGGCTGAAAGGGTTCGGTCTCACCGACACCTTCCGCGCCGCCAACCCTACCGAGTGCGAGCGTTTCTCCTGGTTTGACTACCGATCCAAGGGCTTTGACGAGAATCGCGGCCTGCGCATCGACCTCATCATGGCCTCCGACGCCCTCAAGGACAGCGTGACCGAGACAGGTATCGACTATGAACTGCGCGGCATCGAGAAACCCTCCGACCACGCTCCCATCTGGGCCTGCTTCGCCTGATTGAGTGCGGGCGAGGGCTCCTCTCGCCCGCTACAATTATCCCCCTTTTTCCTCCTGACTATTGTCATCGCACGCACTATCCTGTCGGCAATCTAGTTCTCATATGATACTCTTTACTCCATTTTCCAGCAGCAGAACGGCTTCTGTTGTGAAGAACAGAGAGAACTTTTTCGATCAAGCAGCTTGGGTTCAATGTTCATGCTCTATGATTGAAAAACTTCAATAATCCAATGAGTTAATTTGTAATCATGAAGTTAATCACGTCAGCCGAAAAAAAAGGTGTGCATGATGGCCGCAATCTGGCCAACAGGAGTGAAATGATGATGGAGCCAAACACCAGAGCAGGATTATTCAAACAGGGGATGCTCGCTCTGACGCTGGCCGGTGCACTGGCCGGCTGTGGCGGGGAAACAAACCAGACGGTGCAAACCATGCCGGCCGTGCCCGTGGTAGTCAACGAGGCGACCCTGACCGATGTGCCGCTCACCACCGAGATGGTGGGCGAAACCGCCGGTTTTCGCGAGATCGATGTCCGCTCCCGGGTCAGTGGCATCCTGCTCAAGCGCACTTATGTAGAAGGCCAACCGGTTACCGCCGGCCAGCAACTGTTCCTGATCGACCCCGAGCCCTACAAGGTGGCGCTGGAGCAGGCCAAAGGCACCCTGGCCCAGGAGCAGGCCAGACTCAACAAGGCTCGCGCCGATCGGGATCGCATCATTCCCCTCTTCAAGCGCCAGGTGGTAAGCCGCAAGGACTATGACGACACCATCGCCAACTATGAAGCGGCCATCGCCAGCCATCAGGCCGCTCAGGCCAAGGTGAAGGAGGCCGAGCTCAACCTCAGCTATACCAAGGTCACTGCCCCCATCAACGGCATGGCGAGCAAGAGCTCCCAGTCCGAGGGGAGCCTTATCTCCACCAGTGGCGACAACGGCCTGCTCACTACCATCACCCAGTTTGATCCGCTCTACGTCAACTTCTCCTACTCGGAGCAGGATCGCCTAGATTTCGAGAACTCGGTCAAGAGAGGGACCATTGAAGCCAAGGACGCCACCAACTGGCGCACCCATATCCGCCTGGCCGATGGTTCTGTCTACCCACAAGCGGGCAAGCTCAACTTCTCCGACAACCGGGTCGATCCCCAGACCGGCACCATCCGTGCCCGCGCCATCTTCGATAACAAGGACGGCGTGCTGCTGCCCGGCCAGTTTGTCCGTATGACCATCGATCTGGGCACCCGCAAGAATGCCATAGTGGTGCCGCCCCGCGCTATCGTCCAGTCCCAGGCTGACCGCATGGTGATGGTGGTCGATGCCGACAACAAGGTGATCCCCCGTCCGGTCAAACTGGGCCCGGTGGTCTCCGAGGGGGTGCTGATCGACAGCGGCCTCAATGCCGGTGACCGTTACATCGTCGAAGGCTTGATGAAGGCTCGCCCCGGCAGCGTGGTGAAACCTGTCTCTGCCGACGAGATGAAAGCCATCACCGCCAAGATGGTCAGCCACTCAGCGGCCAAGTAAGGAGCTCGTATGTTTTCCAGGTTTTTTATCGAGCGTCCCATCTTCGCCAGCGTGATTTCCATCATTATCGTGCTGGGCGGATTGGCGGCAATGCGCTCGCTTCCCATCGAGCAGTACCCCCAGATCACCCCGCCGGTGGTCTCGGTGACCGCTTTCTATCCGGGGGCCACTCCGGAGGTGATCTCCCAGACTGTCGCCGCACCGCTCGAGCAGCAGATCAACGGCGTCGAGCGGATGATCTATATGCAATCGGGTTCGGCCTCCAACGGCCAGATGAACCTCAACGTCTACTTCGAGATCGGCACAGATCCGGATCAGGCCACCATCAACGTCAACAACCGGGTATCGGCCGCCATGGCCCAGCTGCCGGAAGAGGTGAAAAAGCAGGGGGTAACGGTCAAGAAGAAATCGACCTCCATCCTGCAGGTGGTCACCCTCCAGTCGCCGAACGGCTCGTTTGATACCACCTATCTGTCAAACTATGCCCTGCTCAACATCATCGACGAGCTCAAGCGGATTCCCGGCATCGGTGATACCACTCTGTTTGGCGGTACCGACTATGCGATGCGCATCTGGTTGCGGCCGGATCGACTGGCCCAGCTCGAACTCACCCCGAGTGATGTGATTAGCGCCATCCGCGAGCAGAACACCCAGTTTGCGGCAGGCAAGATCGGCGCTCAGCCCACCTCGACCCCCATCGACTTCACCTACACGGTGCAGACCAAGGGTCGCCTTGAAGATGTGAAAGAGTTCCAGAACATCATAGTTCGCTCCATGCCCGATGGCTCCAAGATCCGGGTCCGCGATGTCGCCCGGGTCGAGCTGGGGGGCAAGGATTATGATCTGGTGGCCCGCGCCAACGGCAAACCGGCCATCGGTATCGCTACCTATCTGCAGCCCGGTGCCAACGCCGTAGCAGTCGCCGATGCGGTGCACACCACCATGGAGCGGCTCAAGGAGCGCTTTCCGCAGGATATCGAGTACCAGATCCCCTACGACACCACAGAGTTTGTGAAGATCTCCATCGAAGAGGTGGTACACACCCTGTTCGAGGCGATCGTGCTGGTGTTCGTGGTAGTCTACCTGTTCCTGCAGAACTTCCGCGCCACCCTGATCCCCTGTATCGCAGTGCCAGTGTCGCTCATCGGGACCTTCGCCGGCATGCTGGTGCTCGGTTTCTCCATCAACCTGCTGACCCTGTTCGGCATGGTGCTCGCCATCGGTATCGTGGTGGATGACGCCATCGTGGTGCTCGAGAACGTCGAGCGGATCATGAGCGAGAAGAAATGTTCGCCCAAAGAGGCTGCCATCCTCGCCATGCAGGAGGTCTCAGGTCCGGTGGTCGCCATCGTGCTGGTGCTTTGCGCCGTGTTCCTGCCGGTCGCCTTTATGGGTGGCATGACTGGGGTGATGTACAAGCAGTTCGCCATCACGGTCGCGGTCTCGGTGGCCATCTCCGGTCTGGTGGCTCTGACTCTCTCTCCGGCCTTGTGCGCCGTGTTGCTGAAAGAGGGACATCACAAACCGGCCCGTTTCTTCGTCTGGTTCAACGATAAATTTGACCAGCTGACCCGCGGCTATGTACGGGGTGTGGCCTTCCTGAACCGTCGGGTGGGGGTCGCTTTTGCCATCATCGCCGTACTGCTGCTCTCCATCTACGGTCTCTTCCTGAAAGTGCCGGGCGAGCTGGTACCGAACGAAGATCAGGGCTACCTCATCTCCGCCGTCATGCTGCCGGATGCCGCCGCCATGAGCCGGACACAGGCAGTGGCGGATCAGTTCGACAAGCTCGCCATGGCCAATCCCAATGTGAAGGATGTGATCACTTTCTCGGGCTTCGACATCCTCTCCAACGCCATCATCAGCAACAGCGGTCTCACCTTCATTACCCTGAAGGACTGGAGCGAGCGCAAGGGGACAGGCCAGGACTCCTTCGAGCTGGCCAAAACTCTGCAGGGGATGAGCCTGATGGGGCTGGCTGACGGCTTTGTTGCCTCCTTCAACCCGCCCCCCATCCAGGGAATGTCCACCACCGGCGGACTGGAAGGCTACCTGCAAAACCGGGGTTCCGGCAGTGCCCAGGAGTTTTCGGGCGAAGTACAGCGCTTCCTCGCCGCCGCCAAGGAGCGCCCCGAGTTTGCCAGTGTCACAACCACATTCCGTGCCAATGTGCCGCAGGTCTATCTCGACCTGGATCGCGAGAAAGCCAAGGCGCTGGGGCTGCCGATCAATGCGGTGTTCGACACCATGCAGGCCACCTTCGGTCAGGTCTATGTCAACGACTTCAACCAGTTTGGCCGAACCTACCGGGTACAGTTGCAGTCCGAAGCGGACTACCGCGCCAAGAAGAGCGATATCCGCAACGTCTACGTGCGCTCCAACACCGGCGAGATGATCCCGCTCAGCAGCCTGGTGACGGTCCGTGATGCCACTGGCCCCGAGCTGGTAGAGCGTTTCAACATCTTCCAGGCCGCCAAGATCATGGCACAGCCGGCACCCGGCTACAGTTCGGGTCAAGCCATCGCCGCACTGGAAGAGGTGGCCAACAGTACCCTTGGCAACGATGCCAAGCTGGAGTGGACCGGTTCCGCCTATCAGGAGAAGGCCTCTGCCGGTAGCGCAGGCATGGCGTTCGGCTTCGGTATTGTGATGATCTTCCTCATCCTGGCAGCCCAGTACGAACGCTGGAGCCTGCCGTTTGCGGTGATCACAGCCGTACCGTTCGCCCTGTTCGGCGCCCTGCTGGCCACCTGGCTGGTAGGACTCACCAACAACGTCTACTTCCAGATCGGGCTGGTGACCCTGGTGGGTCTTGCCGCCAAGAACGCCATACTGATTGTGGAGTTCGCGGTGATGAAGCACGAAGAGGGGATGAGCCTCATCGAGTCGGCACTGGAGGCGGCGCGCCTGCGTTTCCGTCCCATCGTGATGACCTCGCTGGCCTTCATCCTCGGCTGTGTGCCGCTGGTCACCTCCAGCGGCGCTGGTGCCGCAAGCCGTCACGCTCTCGGCTGGCCGGTGATCGGCGGCATGCTGGCGGCCACCTTTATCGCCATCTTCTTTATCCCGCTCTTCTTCCGCCTCATCATGAAAGGGTCGGAAAAGCGCGCCAAGCCGTAACGCTCTCCACGGGCGTTCCACCGATAACAAACTACCCCCGCCCGTGCGGGGGTATTTTTTTGTCTGCGGTGTGCTTCAATGACACACATCGAGACTTTTTTGCACAGGATCCGGATATGCTGGCTCAGCTCTGGCTCGCGACGACCTTGACGACCACTACCCTCTCCGCCTGTGGTCATCACGATTATCCCCCCTGGAACTGGCTGAGCGATGGCAAGATCATCGGCGTTTGTGCCGAAGTAGTCAGTACCCTCTATCAACGGTTGGGTTTCAATGTGGATCTCTCCTATGTGGGCCCCTGGGCCCGCTGTCAGCAGAAAGTGGCGAAAGGAGAGGTCGACATCAATATCTGTGCGCTGCGCAACGAAGAGAGAGCACACTACTCCCGCTTTACCCGAACGCCCATGGCCATCAATGACATGGCGGTGTTCGTGCGCCAACCCGGCAGCCGCTTGCTGCAGCGACGGGAGGATCTGACCGGACTGCGGGGAGCCATGATGATAGGCGTCAGCCTTGGCAGCGAAATGGATGATTTTTTGCAAGCAAATACCCGCATCTACAGGGTCAACTCCCTCAAGCAGGTATTTGGCCTGCTGGCCAGTGACCGGGTCGACTTCGTTCCCTATGGCCGCTCTTCCGGTCGCCTGTTTTTGAGCGAAAATTACCCGAGCAGCGGAATGGTTGATCTGCAGTGGCCACTGCAGCGCGGTGAGCTCTATATTTCTGTTTCACTACAATCTCCCCATCTTGGCACCCTCGAACAGCTGGAACCCATGCTGCAAGCGCCGGGCATGAGGCAGTGGATAGATCAGCTGCTGGAGAAATACAGCGACATCTATCTGCAACAACAGCGCCAGCCCTCGCCTTGACCTTCTCCCAGAAGCAAGGTTTAGAGTCTGGATACCAGATCCTGAAGGATGACCGGATTGTCACTCACCCAGCTTGCGACAAGATTGCCCTCTGCCCTGCTAGCCCGGCTATTGCTGGCGCTGCTGCTCGTGTGCAATCTGACTCTCTGCATCAGCTGGCATGGTTCTCCCCTCTCCTCCAAGCCGACCCCAAACAACACTCAGTCGATGGTGATGTTCGATTCATCCATGGCGATGGCGGATGGCGAGAGCTCTCATGCGATGCCCGCAATGTCTCACCCGAGCGATACCATGGCCCTCTCCTGCCATCAGGGAGACGAGGGGTCGGCCATGGGCGATGAGTGCCAGATGCAGACCGGCGTCAATGCCCTCTCCTTCGGCGCGATAGCTCTGCTGGGTGTATTGGTCGCCCTGCTGATCTTCCCCCTGCTACTTGGCAGTAACTTCGCAACTGCACTGCTTGATAACTGGTTGCGGGATCCCTTCCTGCGATCACGCGGTACCCATCCCCCCTCCTGGCCGCGCCGACACCTGATGTTGTCGGTGCTGCGACACTAGAAAGATCTTCTCTTGCGGCAGCGGCAAGCCTCGGCTTGCCCGTCTCCTGCCGCCTTGCCTGACCCTGTGCCCCGGCCAAACCGGCCCGCTCACTGGGAGCCGTGCGCGCTGATACAGCTGCGCCCCGTTTGCCGCCAATCCCTTAGGTGATGCCTTGTCCATCTCCGATCCGGCGGCCTGCACAAGAGAAGAGATATGATGTCACTTGTCCCTGTTACCGGCCTTATCGCCGCCAAGAACTTTGCCACCCTGCCACTAAGTGGGGGTGTGCGATGAGCCAGAAACTGCTGGTATCAGCCCTGCTGCTGGCCCTCGGCGCCGGTGGCGGCTACTGGGCTGCCAAACAGACCACTGCTAGCACAGTGGCCAAGGAGAAGACGCCGCTCTACTGGGTCAACCCCATGGATCCGCGCGACAAGCGCAATGCCCCGGCCAAGGACAACATGGGGATGGACTTTATCCCCGTCTATGAGGAAAAACAGGGCGGCTCACCGGGCACTGTCACCATCAGCCCCGAGATCCAGCAGAACCTGGGGGTGCGGCTTGCCAAGGTGGAGAAGCTCCCTATCCACCAGCAGATCGAGACGGTGGGCTACGTCGGCTATGACGAGGACAAGCTGGAGGCGGTCAACGCCCGCATGGCGGGCTGGATCCGCACCCTCGCCATCAAGAGCGAAGGGCAGCAGGTGAGCAAGGGGAGCCTTATTTACGAGCTCTACGCCCCGGATCTGGTCAACGCCCAGCACGAATACCTGCTGGCCCTCAACACTGCCAACCCGCTGCTGCTGCGCGCCGCCGAAGGCAAGCTCAAGTCCCTGCAGGTACCGGCAGATCAGATAGCGGCCCTCAAGCGCACCCGTCAGGTGCAGGAGACGGTGCGTTTCTATGCCCCCAGCAGCGGTTATGTCTCCGAGCTGAAGGTGCGAGAAGGCCAGTATGTGGAGCCTGCCGCGGCCCTCTTTAACATCAGCACCCTCAAGCAGGTGTGGGTGAGTGCAGAGGTGTTCGAGCGCCAGGCCGCCCAGCTGAAGGTGGGGGATCCGGTCACCATGACCCTCGACTATGCCCCCGGCCGCAGTTGGCAAGGTAAGGTGGATTACCTCTACCCGACTCTGGATGCCACCACCCGTACCCTCAAGGTACGGCTGCGCTTCGCCAACCCGGACGAGTTTTTGAAACCCAATATGTTCGCCAAGGTGACCATTCAGGCGGGCAAGGGAGAGCCGCAATTGGTGGTGCCGAGCGAAGCGGTGATCCGCACCGGCAGTCAGGACCGGCTGGTGCTGGCGCTGGGGGATGGCAGCTTCAAGTCGGTGGCCGTCACTCTGGGCCCCCAGTTTGGCGACAAGGTGGCCATCAAGGCTGGGGTAGAGGCGGGGGATAACATCGTCAGCTCTGCCCAGTTCCTGCTCGACTCCGAGTCGGCCATCGATTCGGACTTCCAGCGCATGACGGCGGTGCGCCCTGCCCAGGTGTGGACTCAGGGCGAGGTTGAAAGCATCGATCTGGCCAAACGTACCCTGATGGTCTCCCACCAGCCCATCCCCGAGTGGCAGTGGCCCGCCATGGAGATGGAGTTCACCGTCGCCGACGGGGTCGATATCAGCAAGCTGGTCGAGGGGCAGACCCTGCACCTGCAGGTAATGCAGGAGGGGGATGAGTACCGCATCACCAACATCCATCAGCAGCAAACGCCGGCAAGCGGTGACACCGCCAAGCCTGCGGCAGATGAGATGGAGAAGATGGAAGACATGGACCATAGCCAGCATCAGATGGCGATGCCCGAGGTGGAGAAGAAATCATGATCCCTTCCATCATTCGCTGCCTGACAGGCAACCGCTCTCCGCTCTCTGCACCCAATGAGCAAGGAGCCCAACCATGATCCCCTCGATTATTCGCTGGTCCGTGGGCAACCGCTTTCTGGTGCTGCTATTGACCCTCATGCTCACCGCCTGGGGGCTCTGGTCGGTCAAACAGACCCCGGTGGACGCCCTGCCGGATCTCTCCGACGTGCAGGTGATCATCAAGACCTCCTATCCGGGCCAGGCGCCTCAAGTGGTGGAGGATCAGGTGACCTACCCGCTCACCACCGCCATGCTGGCGGTGCCGGGGGCCACCACGGTGCGCGGCTACTCCTTCTTCGGCGACTCCTTCGTCTATGTGCTGTTTGACGACAACACCGACCTCTACTGGGCCCGTGCCCGGGTGCTGGAGTATTTGAGTCAGGTCGCCCCCAACCTGCCCGCCTCCGCTCGACCCCAGCTCGGCCCAGATGCCACCGGGGTGGGCTGGGTCTATCAGTACGCACTGGTGGACAGAACCGGCAAGCATGACCTCAGCCAGCTCACCTCGCTGCAGAACTGGTTCCTCAAGTACGAGTTGCAGACGGTGGACGGGGTCTCCGAGGTCGCCACCGTCGGCGGCATGGTGCGCCAGTATCAGGTGCGGGTCGATCCGGACAAGCTGCGCGCCTACGGCATCCCGCTCTCCCTTATCGAGACAGCCATCAAGCAGGGCAATCAGGAGACCGGCGCCTCCGTCATCGAGATGGCAGAAGCGGAGTACATGGTGCGATCCAACGGCTATCTGAAAAGCGTGGAGGATCTGAAGCAGATCCCGCTCGGTACCAATGTGCGCGGCGCCCCGCTGCTGCTGGGCGATGTGGCTGATGTGGTCACCGGGCCCCAGAGCCGGCGCGGCCTGGCCGAGCTCAATGGCGAAGGGGAAGTGGTGGGCGGCATTATCGTCATGCGCTATGGCGAGAATGCCCAGCACACCATCGACGGGGTCAAGGCGCGGCTCGCCCAGCTCAAAAGCAGCCTGCCGGAAGGAGTAGAGATCGTCACCGTCTACGATCGCTCCGACCTTATCCAGCGCGCCATCGACAACCTCTCCGGCAAGCTGGTAGAGGAGTTCGCGGTGGTGGTGCTGGTCTGCCTCGCCTTCCTGTTCCACCTGCGCTCGTCGCTGGTGGTGGTCATCTCCTTGCCCATCGCCATCCTGACCGCCTTTATCGTGATGCACCTGCAGGGGATCAACGCCAACATCATGTCGTTGGGGGGCATCGCCATCGCCATCGGCGCCATGGTGGATGGCGCCATCGTGATGATCGAGAACGTCCACAAACACATGGAGCGGGAGGCGCTCACCGATAAGAACCGCTGGCGCATCATCACCGAGGCAAGCATAGAGGTGGGGCCCGCCATCTTCTTCTCCCTGCTCATCATCACCATCAGCTTCCTGCCGGTGTTCGCGCTGGAGGCGCAGGAGGGGCGGATGTTCCACCCGCTCGCCTACACCAAGACCTATGCCATGGCGGCGGCGGCCGGGCTCGCCATCACGCTCGTGCCGGTGATCATGGGCTACTTTATCCGTGGCAAGGTGCTGGCGGAGCAGGCCAACCCGCTCAACCGCTGGCTGAGCCTGGGCTATGTGCCACTGCTCAAAGCCGTCTTGGCTCGTCCGAAAACCACCCTGGCCATCGCCGCCGTGGTGACGGTGGCGGGCTTCTGGCCGCTCAAGTACCTGGGCTCCGAGTTCATTCCGCCGCTGGACGAGGGGGACATCATGTATATGCCCACCACCGCAGCCAATATCTCGGTGGGCAAGGCGCGGGAGATTTTGCAGCAGACCGACAAGCTCATTCGTACCGTACCCGAGGTGCAGAACGTGTTCGGCAAGGCGGGGCGCGCCGAAACCGCCACCGACCCTGCCGATCTGGTGATGATGGAGACCAGCATCCAGCTCAAGCCCCGGGATCAGTGGCGCCCCGGCATGACCCCGGAGAAGCTGAAAGAGGAGCTCGACTCCCTCATCCGCTTCCCCGGCCTCACCAACGCCTGGGTGCCCCCCATCAAGACCCGCATCGACATGCTTGCCACCGGTATCAAGACCCCGGTCGGCATCAAGATAGCGGGGCCGGATCTCAAGGTGATCCAGCAACTCGGCCAACAGCTCGAACAGATCGTTGGCAAGGTGGAGGGCGCCTCATCGGTCTACGCCGAGCGGGTGGCGGGTGGCCGCTACGTCAAGGTGGATATCGACCGGCTCAAAGCGGCCCGCTATGGCCTCAACATCGCCGATGTACAGGCGGTGCTCGCCACCGCAGTGGGCGGCATGGAGGTGGGCCAAACCATCGAGGGGCGCGAACGCTATCCCATCAACCTGCGCTACCCCCAGAGCTATCGCGATTCTGTAGCCAGCTTGGAGCTGCTGCCGGTGGTCACTCCAAGTGGCGCTCGCATCGCGCTGGCGGATGTAGCCCGGGTCTACATCAGCGATGAAGCCCCCATGCTGCGCAGTGAAAACGCGCGGCTCAACGGCTGGGTCTACGTCGATATTCGCGGCCGCGATATCGGCTCCTTCGTCGATGAGGCCAAAGCCGAGGTGGGCAAGCAGCTGGTGCTGCCGGCGGGCTACGCCCTCACCTGGTCTGGCCAATACGAGTACATGGAACGGGCCAAGGCGCGCCTCGCCTACGTGGTGCCGCTGACGGTCGCCATTATCGTGCTGCTGCTCTATCTGGCGTTTCGCCGCGTTCAGGAGGTGCTGCTCATTCTCACCACCTTGCCGCTGGCGGTGGTGGGGGGGATCTGGACCCTCTGGCTGCTCGACTTCAACCTCTCGGTGGCGGTCGGGGTGGGCTTTATCGCTCTGGCGGGGGTGGCGGTAGAGACCGGCGTCTTGATGCTGGTCTACCTCAACCATGCCTGGGATGACCTGGTGGCCAGTGGCAAGCCGGACAAGGCGGGTCTGCACCGGGCGGTGATCCACGGCGCCGCCCTGCGCCTACGCCCCAAGATGATGACGGTGGTCACCATCATCGCTGGCCTCTTGCCCATCATGTGGAGCCACGGCACCGGATCCGAGGTGATGCAGCGCATCGCCGCCCCCATGATCGGCGGCATGGTGAGCGCGCTGGTGCTGACCCTCTTGGTGCTGCCCGCCGCCTACTACCTGTGGCGCAGTCGCAGCCTTGGCAAGAGCGCGTACCCGCAATCCGAATAACCCGATTTCACGATCCATATTGACTGAACGATAAGGAAACCATCATGAACTACAAAACGCTGACCCTGCTGCTTGGCCTTGCCACCCAGACCAACCTGCAAGCCGAAGAGATGATGCACCATGAAGGGCACGATATGAGTCAGACGGGTGAGATGAGCGAACAGGCCGCAATGGTGATGACCAAGGGGGTCATTACCCGCCTCGATGAGGGGCGCGGCAAAGTCGGCATCAAGCACGAGGCGATCGAGAACCTCAAGATGCCCCCCATGACCATGGTCTTTCGAGTAGCTAACCCGGCCCAGCTCCAGGATCTGAAGGTGGGGGATGCGGTGCGTTTTCACGCCGAGAACCCGGACGGCAAGCTAACCGTAACCGCTATCCAGAAACAGTAATCAGAGTCATTTCAAAAAAAAACGGCGGGATCATCCCGCCGTTTTCTGTTATTGCACCATCCGCCGAGCGGTCTCCTCAGCCGTTCGGATAGGCTTGGGCTATGTTGGCCTGCGCCACCCCCATCAACTGAACCGAGATATCCTGCAGCACATAGAGGTCGCGGCGACGGGTCCAGGGTTGATCGGATTGCTCGTCGTACCAGACGGGCAGTTCGATCCCCTCCGGGGCATGGCTCGCCACCTTGCGGGCACGGCAGGTGATGATGCAGCGCTTGACGTGGTCGCGGTGACCGATAACGGCCGCCGTGCCAAGGGCGGCGGCATCTCCGCCGGCATAATCCCTGACAATGGCCTCCACCACGCCGTCCGTGCTGAGGTAGACCAGCTTGCCTTCATTATCCCAGTAAGGCTCGATGGAGATGACATCCCGGGCTGGAATGTCCGGATAGCGGGCCGAGTCGAGGAAGCGGGCAATCTCCCATTGCACGTACATGGGCACCGGCTTTTGCCGATAGAGGGCCGCACAGCAGGCAGCCAGAGCCTCGTTCATGGGGCCGGGCTCGGCCAGTTCATCCGGGTTGCCCGAGGCGTTGGGGCGGTTGCCGAAGGCAAAGGCGATGACGCAGTGGGCCTGGTCGATGGCGACCCGGGACGGGGTCATGTTGAAGCAGGCCTCCTCGATGAAGGGGGCCAGCTGGCGGGCCGTCTGCTCGTCATGCAGCTCGGCGCTCAGCCGGTCGGTCAGGGTGGTGCGAAAATCCGCCGCACTCCCCTGGCTGTCATTGCTGCTGTTGCAGCCGGTGAGGGTGGCGACCAGGGGGGTACTCAACAGCCCCAGGGTGACTCTACGTCGACTCTCGTTCATTTAGATTCCTCTTTGGTAGCAAGCACTTAACGGGAACAAGCAGCAATTAACCCTTGACCCAATAAACGCTCATACCATACGGAAAAACGGGGGCGACAAAAGCCATACCGCGAGGCTCGTACCCAGAACGTGCAGCAATTCACACATTAATCAATAAACGAAAGCACTCTTTTGCGAATGAGCCAATAAAAGAAATTAACATCCACATTAATGAACCACTGATAGATAGATACTCTATCTGTGGTTCATTCGCACAGATTTCATCCCTCAGATAACGCGCTCGTTCAGCTGCGGGTTGCCAGCAACTGCTCCACATCCTCGATCACCTTAAGGGCCGCCTGCGGGCCGCCGCTGGAGGTCCAGAGCGACCCGTCCACGGCGCCAAAGCGCTTGGCCTTGATCACCGGCAGCTGCTGGAACGCCGGGGTCTGCTCCGCCTGACGCATGGCATCCACCGCATCACCGCTGGCGCTCAGGGTACCGACCACCAGCCAGTCAGCATCCAGCAGGTTGAGGGACTCCAGACTCAGCGCCGGTGAGTGGGGCGCGCCAGTACCCTGCTGCTTGCTTGGGCGTACCAGCCCCATCGACTCCACTACGCTGCTGGCAAAGGTGCCCTGATACATAAAGCTCGGCCCCTTGGGGTTCCAGCGCACTATGCTGATGCTCTCCCCCTGATGCTTGGCCAGCTTGCTGCGGGCCTGAGTCAGCCGCTCGGCATACTGCAGCAAGAAAGTATCCCCTTGCTGGTCGCGGTTGAGGGTGTGGGCGGTGCGGCGGAAGCTATCCTGCCACGGCTCACCCCACTTGCTGGTCACCACGGTCGGCGCGATCTCCCCCAGCAAGGTCAGCAGCTCGGGACGGGTCTGGCCGGTCAGGATAAGGTCGGGCTCCAGCGCAATCAGCGACTCCAGATTGGGGCTGTCGAGATCGCCGATCACCTGGATCCCCATGCCCGCCTTGTTCAGCAAATAGCGGGGCAAGGTGGGTTGACCACGGCCATTGACGGCGCCGATGGGGGTCAGCCCCAGAGTCAGGGTGCTGTCGAGTTCGAGCTCGCTCAGCACCACCACCCGCGTTGGCTGGACTGGCACCTGCACCTTCTGGCCAAACGCATCAGTCACTTCACGCATCTCCTGCGCCTGAACCAGCGGCGCGGCCAGCATCAGGATGGCTGCTGCCAGGGCGGCAAAACGCTTCATCATCTCACTCCTTCTCGTTGCACGGCCCGGATAATCGGCCGCGTGAATATACTCGGCGGGCCCACAGAGCAGGCCCATATGACTCAACTCGCCGAACGCAGGGTGCGGCCATGTTCGTGGCGACGGGGCACGATAATGGGCGCCCCGTCGCCGGGGGCATGCAGAATGTCGACACTGGTCTGGTAGAGCTGATCGATCAGGGATTTGGTCACCACCTCCCGGGCTGGGCCCATGGCGGCAATGGTCCCCTCGCCGATGGCGATCAGCTCGTCACAGTAGCGGGCCGCCATCGCCAGATCGTGGATCACCAGCAGCACGGTTTTGCCCTCGGCGGTGATGCGATGGATCGCCTCCATCACCTCGGTCTGGTGACCGATATCGAGGGCACTGGTGGGCTCGTCGAGCAACACCATGTCGCTGTCCTGCGCCAGGATCATCGCCAGCCACGCCCGCTGTGCCTGCCCGCCGGAGAGGGACGCTGCGCTCTGCTGCCAGATGCTTTCAAGCTGCATCCGCTCGCAGGCAATACGCACCATGCGGGCATCCTCCTCACCCCACTGATTGAACCAGCCCTGATGAGGGTGGCGGCCATACTGCACCAGCTGCTCCACCAGAATGCCGGCAGGCAGGGTCGGCCGCTGGGGCAGATAGGCGAGCTCCCGCGCCAGCCCCTTCATGGGGTAGCTGGCAAGCGGTTTGCCTTTGAGCAGGATCTCGCCTCGTTGGGCTTTCATCTGGCCGGATAGCAGCTTGAGCAGGGTCGATTTGCCGCAGCCGTTGGGGCCGACGATCCCCACCAGTTTGCCCCTCGGCACGCTGAAGGAGATGTCCCGCAAAATGGGGGTCTGCTGATAGGCGAAATGGAGGCGATTTACGGTGAGCGTCATCAGTCAGCCCTCTGGCGATCGTTAACGAGAAGAAACAGCAGCAACAAGCCGCCGAGAATGCGGGTCATGATGCCGGTCGCCACCTCGTGGGGGCTGGCCAGCACCCGGACCAGGGTATCGCTGGCAAGCAGCAACAGGGCGCCGCTGAGTGCAGCCAGCCAGAGCGGCACCACCCGGTCTTTTACCAGCCAGGAGGCAAGAATGGGGGCCGCCATGGCGATAAAGACCACGGGGCCGCCGATGGCGGTGCCGAGCGCCGCCACCAGAATGGCCTGGGCCAGAATGCCCAATTGCACCCGATCGCCGTTGACGCCAAGCCCTCTGGCCATCTCGGGGCCAAAGCGCAGCACCGCCAGCGAGCGGGAGAGATAGACGATCCACGGGCAGAGCAGCAGCAACAGGATGGCGATGGGGGTGATGGTGCTGTAACCCACGGCGATAAAGCTGCCCATATTCCACAAATAGAGGGAGCTCAGGTGCAGCAGGGCCTGAGTGGACATCACAAACTGGCCGAGCGCCTCGAACAGCTCGGAGAGGCCGATACCGATCACCACGAACAGATAGCCCTGCTCACCCGGTTTGCGGCAGAGGGCATAGAGCACCAGCGCCGCGAAGATGGCGCCGATGGGGGCCGCCCACCAGGGCCAGCTGCCCACGGTCAGATAGAGGGAGAAGATGATGATGGCCAGAGAGGCGCCGTTGTTGACCCCCACCATGTCGGGTGTGGCCAGCCGGTTGCGCACCAGCGTCTGCACCAGACAGCCTGAGAGCCCCATTGCAGCCCCCGCCACCACCACCCCAAGGATGCGCGGCAGCCGGATCTTGAACAGGGTGAGCTGCTCAAGCCGCGTCCCCTCCCCCATCAGGGTGTTGACCACCCCGGCAAAGCCGAGCTTGCCGCCGCCAACGCTCAGGGCCAGCAGAGCCAGGGCCAGCAACGCCACGGCCAGCAGAGCCAGCCCGCGCCAGCTTGGCAGATGGAGCAGCAAAGAGCGGTTGCCGGCCCGCAGGCAGAGCATATCGGTAGGTGTACGCATCAACCCCTCACTTGACGGTCAGCAGGGTACGAAAGCCCCCGCGATGAACAATGGCGATCAGCACAGGTGCGCCAATCAGGGCCAGAATAACCCCGTTGGGCAGCTCGAACGGCTGGATCAGCCAGCGCGCCAGAATGTCTGCCAACAGCAGAAACAGCATGCCGAACAGGGCGGAGAAACAGACCTGCACCGACAGCTTCACCGGCTCCACCAATCGGCCACAGTAGGCGGCCAGAAAGCCGACAAAGCCGATAGGGCCGGCGATGGCGATGGCACTGGCGGTAAACAGGGTGGCGGCCAGCAGCACGCCAATCCGCACCCGGTTGGGGCGGATCCCCAGCGCCTGGGCCTGACTGTCCCCCATCTGCATCAGGGTTAGCTGGCGACAGAGCAGCAGGGTGATGACAAACGCCGCCAACACGAAGGGCAGCACGGCAATGATGGCATCGAGATTGGCCGCCGACAGGGAGCCGAGGTTCCAGAAGCGGTACTGTTCCAGCACCATCTTGTTGGAGAGCAGCAGAAAGCTGGAGAGACCGCCGAAGGTGGCGGAGAGCGCCACCCCGACCAGAATGAGCTTCAGCGGGTTGGAGCGGCCAATCATCATGCCAAGCCCCAGCACAATCACGTTGCCGAGCAGCGCACCGAGTCCGGCCCAGAGCAGATAGCCGTAGGCGGACTCCACCCCGAACCAGGTGAGCCCCACCACCAGCGCAAAGACGGCCCCGGCGTTGACGCCGAGCAGGCCGGGCTCCGCCAGCGGATTGCGGGTCGCGCTCTGCAACAAGGAGGCAGCCAGAGATAAAGAGGCGCCGACCACCATGGCACAGAGGGTGCGCGGCAGTCGCAAGGTATTGAGCACCATGGCGAGCTTCTGGTCGCCAGCCCAGCGGGCATCCCCCATCAGGTAGCCGAGCACCTCGCGAGCACCATAGACACCCGCACCGGTGGCGAGCGAAAGAGAAAGCAGTACGAACAGGAGGAACAATCCCAGCCAGAACAGCGAGGTCTGGTCTCTAAACACCCTTTAACTCCTTATGATTGCAATGCCATCTTGTTGACACAAAAGCCGTCATCCGAGGTGATACCGTGGCAACAACGGAAGCCCGCCAGGGCGGGCTCCCGCTCAGCCATTACAGCTTGTAGGCCACACCGGCATAGACAGTGCGCCCGTCGAGGATCTGATCGGCCTCGGTGGCAACCCAGTCACGCTTGGTATTGGTCAGGTTGTTGAGCCCGAACTTCAGATCCAGTGCCCGAGTGGCGTTCCAGACTGCCCCGATATCCAGGGTGTGGAATCCGGCGGTGGTCTCATAGGTGGTGCCGCTCATGCGCGGAACCGGAAGGATCTGGCTGCCGGTGTAGTTCCAGCCGAGCTGGGTACTCAGGCTCTCGATGACCTGCCACTCCAGCTTGGCGTTGACGGTATGCTCCGGCGTCCGATAGAGATCCTTGCCGCTGGTCTTGTCCTCCCCGTCGATCAGGGTGACGTTGCTGGAGAGGGTCAGGGCATCGGTGATATCAAACCAGCCGCTCAGCTCCACCCCCTTGATGCGGGCCTTGCTGACGTTCTGATAGGTCATCACCGCCGGACGCCAGGTGGAGGTCCATGCCTCGCTCTGGATCTTGTCCTTGATATCGTTGTGGAAGACGGTAACCCCGGCGCCCCAGAACGAACCATCATAGGCGGTGCCCAGCTCGTAGCTGACGGCGGTTTCCGGCTTCAGATCCGGGTTGCCCACCACGGCGCAGCGACCGCGACAGGCGGCTACGGCATAATCCGGGTTGGACTGGGCAATGGTCGGCGCCTTGAATGCCTTGCCAATGCCGCCCTTGACCACCCAGTTGTCAGTCAGGCTGTAGAGGGCATAACCGCGGGGGCTGAACTCGGTGCCATAGGTCTCGTGGTGATCGACTCGGCCACTCAGGGTCAACGCCAGATCGCCAAAGCCAAACTCATCCTGCAGATAGAGCGCGCTCTGGTTGACGCTGACATCGCCCCCCTTGAGGTTGACATTATGCTTGAGTTCGGTGATGCGGTACTCGGCACCGCTGGTCAGCAGGTGGCTGCCCAGATTGCCGCTCAGCTGGCCATCAAAGGTGTGGTTGGTCTGGCTCACATCGCCGCTGGTCTTGCTCAGCGCCGTCATCAGTTCGGAGTCATCAAAGAGATCAACCTGCTCGAAGGCATAGCCGACCCGGCTGTCGAACTGATCCCAACGGCCGACATGGGTGGCATTGAGCCCCAGTCGCTCCATCTGCTGGATATTGCGCGGCGTCTGGCCGTAGTTGTTCCAGTGGGCCTCCCGATCGTCTTTGGCGTAGTTCATCCCCACATCCAGATCCTGACGATCGTCGATCAGCCATTTGACGTTGGAGAGGATCCCCAGCTTTTCACGCTGCTCGATGGCATCGGCCTTGGGGTTGATGCTCTGCTCGCTCTGCCAGGCGTCCCGGTGGTTCCCTTCTACCACCAGGTTGGCCAGCAGCTTGTTGTCGATCAGTGCCCCGCCCACATAGGCACTCGCCTTGTTGATATCCCCGCCGTGACCGTCGGTGGGGTCGCTGAAGGTATAGGTGGCCGCCGCTTCGGTCTTCTCCCCGGGTTGGCGCAAGATGACATTGACCACCCCACCCAGCGCATCTGCGCCGTAGAGGGAGGAGATGGGGCCACGGATCACTTCGATACGCTCGATGGCCGCCATGGGGATGGCGGAGAGATCGAAATCATTGCCATAACCGGAGGTAAGAGCATCGCGGGAGCTGATACGCCGCCCATTGACCAGCAACAGGGTGTAATCCCCCTCCAGCCCGCGCAACTTGATCTCGCTGCGGCCGTAGCTGGTCGCAGGGCTGATATTGACCCCCGGCAACTGTTTCAGAGCGCCGGTGAGGTCATTGACATTGAGCTTGTCGAGCTCGGCCCGAGTCACCACAGAGACGCTGGCCGGGGCGGTCAGCTCGCTGTGCCGGGTTTTACTCGCCGTCACCACCATAGTTTCATGAACGGTGACAGGCGCAGTCCCTTGGGCCAGAACTGGCAGGGCAAAAAGGGACAACACCAGCGGATGCACTGCAAATCGTCGGGATGATGTACGCATCATCAACACTCCACATAAAACAACCAAGGCCAACACCACCGACATCCCTGTCTGACCTCGCCAGACCCGGTGCAAAGTGATGGAGTTCATTGGCATGAACAGTCGTCCATGCCCCATCACCCCGAACATCAGTGCATTACGGCAGGCCCTGCGTTGTGCTATGCCACTCGCAGCCATCAATAACAAAAGCGCCGTACCGACTGACATCGGGACGGCGCAATACTAAATGCAAATCATTTTTATTTGCAAGAGTGAATCAGGTATTCTTTCGCATCCGCTTAATTATCCATCACATCGTGGCGAGTCTGGTGATAGGCCTCTTCACTCTTGCCCCGGCGCCAGTACGGCACGGCGTAGAGCGACTGGCGATCCACCTCGAGCACAGACCGAAAATGGCGGCGCAGCGGCAGCACCAGCGCCTCTTCCCCACCCAGCCAGAAGAAGCCACCATCGCGCACCAGCGGCAGAGCAATCACATGCTCCAGCAGGCCGCTGGACTCGGGCTCGCCGACAAACCAGTGACAGCGCACCCCGACCGGCAGCGTCAAAGGCTGAGCATCGGCCTGATCCGGCACCAGAATCGCAATTTCCCCTCTGGCATCGGCAGGCATCACCTCGCACATCGCCATGATGGCGGGCAAGGCGGTGAGATCCCCTACCAGACAGTAGTGATCGGCCGGTTGCAGCATAGGGTTGGGACCACCCGGCCCGGAGAGGATTACCTTCTCTCCCGGCTTGGCATGGGTAGCAAAGGCGCTGGCGGGCCCGCCGTCACCGTGCAGCACGAAGTCGATATCAATTTCCTGCTCATCACGGCGAAACGCGCGGATGGTGTAGGTGCGGATCACCGGCTTGTCAGCCGGGTCACTCCAGCGCGGGCCGCTCGGGGTCATTGCAGGCAGCACCGGCTCTACCTGATGGGGCTGGGCCAGCATCACCTTGATATGGGCCCCACCGCAGGTGAAGGGATAGTCAGCCAGTTCGCTGCCACCAAAGGTGATACGACACAAATGGGGGGTGATCTGGGTAATGGCTTTGACAGTCAGCAGACGGGGACGATTGGGAGGCAGAGATGGGGACACAATGAGGCTCCTCGTTGAGTGTGTTGCCTATGCTACACACAAATGGGAATCACTATCAAATGCGATTATTTCTCGTCTATCCGGCTCAAACATCACTAATCACTACCATCAGCCCCCGAACAGAGAAACGGGCTTATGCACGCTAGTCCCATGATTGGACGAAGAAAGCAGCCGGACAACAACACTGTCACGCAGGGTTCCATTTGCCTATTTCGACCATAGTTTTTCGAGATCAAATTTTATTTCTCAATAAGTTTCCTATCCTTAGTGAAGCAGTTAATGTAAGCACAGGATGCCAAACAGGATTGTATGATGGATGACCAGATCCTGATTATTGATGATGACGAGCTCTCCCTCCCCGACGCGCAGCAAGCAGGCTGGAGGGTGATGATTGTTGACGATGAACCGGAAGTGCATCGCATCACCAAGATCACTTTAAACAAATTCGAGTTTGACAATCGTCCCATCGAGTTTCTGCATGCCTATTCGGCAGCAGAGGCAAAAAAATTGCTGGCCACCACCCCGGATGTTGCACTGCTGCTGCTGGACGTGGTGATGGAGGTCGATCACGCCGGTCTTGATGTCGTCAAATATGTCCGTGAAGAGCTGCAAAACAAGATGGTACGAATCGTGCTGCGTACCGGCCAACCCGGCCAAGCGCCGGAAGATGACGTGGTGACCAACTACGACATCAACGACTACAAGGATAAAACCGAGCTCACCTCCCAGAAGCTGCGCACCCTGCTGCGTGCCAGCCTGCGCTCCTATCGGGATATCCGCACCCTGGAAAGCAACCGGCAAGGGCTGGAAAAAGTCATCGAAGCCTCCAAGGGGATCTTTGAGAAACGGGCGCTGCGTCAGTTTGTCGAAGGCGCCCAAGAGCAGCTGAGCGCCCTGCTCCATCTGGGAGAGACCCAGATTTACGATGTAAAACAATATGCCTACGAAGTGAAGGATCAACTGCTGGAGCCCCTGCTGCCAGGTCATCCCCCGGTGCGGTTGACAGAGGCACCCGAGATACTGCGTCAGGCCATGACCCGGGGCTGCAATATCTACAACACCAACCAGATGGTGCTCTACTGCCAAAACCCGCGCCACCACCTGTTGTTTCATATCGAGACCACTCGCCAGCTCAGTCAGATCGATACCAGCCTGCTGACCCTGTTTACCGAAAACATCATAGTGGCACTTGAAAATATCCGGCTCAACGAGGTGATCGCCGACAACCAGCGGGAGATCATCTATCGCATCGGCGAACTGGTCGAAACCCGCTCCAAGGAGTCAGGGTTACACGTCAAACGGGTCGCGCTCTACACCGAGCTTTTCTGCCATCTGCTGGGGATGAGCGAAGAGCAGAGCGAGCTGGTTAAACGGGCCTCACCACTGCACGACATTGGCAAGGTGGGTATTCCCGATGCCATTTTGCACAAACCTGGCAAGCTGACCCCGGAAGAGTGGGAGATCATGAAAACTCATGCCCAACTCGGTCAGGATATGCTCTCCGGCAGCGATCTGGCGTTGTTCCAGATTGGCGCCACCATAGCAGGCAATCACCATGAGAAGTGGAATGGCAGCGGTTATCCCCGCGGTTTGAAGGGGGCCGATATCCCACTGGAAGGACGGATCGTGGCACTGGCCGATGTGTTCGATGCCTTGGGTTCGGATCGCTGCTACAAGAAAGCGTGGCCGCTGGACAAGGTGCTGGCCCTGATTGAAGAGGAGAAGGGGCAGCATTTCGACCCCCAGCTGGTCGAGCTGATGATGGCCAATCTGGACAAGTTCCTCGAAATCCGCGAGCAGAACAAGGATGTCTATATTGGCGATCACTGATTGCTGCCAATCCCTTATCCTAAGGGTTCGAGCTAAAAAACCGCCCTGCTTATCGAGGGCGGTTTCTTCTCTCTGGTGTATCGTTTTTCCCGAGTCTGGGCTACTGCTCTGGCAAATTGAGATCCAGCTTGGCTGCCGGTTGGCCGTTTTGTTGATTTTCAGCCTGAGCTGCTGCTAGCGCACGTTTAAAAGCACGCCGTTTTTGCATCACCACAAAACCTGCGCCTCCCAGCAACACCAGTAGTACCCCACCCCCAACCAGAACCCAAAGTAGCCACCCCATTCCCTCTTCAGGCTGCTCTTCGGTAGACTCGGCGCTGGAGGCCTGAGCGGCTGCTGATGCCACCTCTGCGGGAGGCGGAGGGGGCGGAAAGATATTGAAGGTTTTCACTGGCAACTCGATCTTCAGCTCGCGCCCCAGACGAGTGGTGCCATAAAGGGTCGCTTTCACCTCATGCTGACCGACCTCCTTGATGGCAGAGAGATCGATATCAAGCTTGGGCTCACTGGCCGTCTCGCTAAACTCGTAGAGGCCACCCACATTGCTGGTGACACTCCCCTTGATCGCGACAGAGGCCGGATCCAGTTCATCACGATCGATCAGCAGCGACAATTTGGCGCCCAGCTCTTCCGAAGGGGGTGTCAGGTTATAGCTGAACGGATAAGGATAGAGCAGCACATCCTGATAGCGGGCTCGGACAAACACCTGATTACCTGTGCTGAACATGGCGCGGTATTTGCCGGCGGGAATATCCTGTAGTGTCACTTCCGCCGTCATGATGCCGTCACCCGGCACTTCGTCCAGCCCCTTGCCATCATCGCGATAGTGGCCAAGTACTTGATCCAGCACGACCTCTTTCTTATCGGCATCGCTGAACGATTGCAGCTTGACGGTCATGCCAAGGTCAGAGAGATAGTATTTATCTTTCGGCGGCTGACCATTGATCAGCAACCACGCCTTGAGCTTGACCACCTCCCCCTGATAGAGCTGCATCGGCAGGGCGGCGATATCGAGCCGGATATCGGAGAGAATGCGCACCCGGTTGTCGGGATCTACCTCGCCAATCGCCTGCCAGGGGCCCGGCATGGGATTGCGCAGGGTAATGAGATCGTGCTCCGGCAGCGCCAGCCAACCCACATCTGCGGGTTTGACCTTGCCTACGTAAAGCTTGCTGCCATCGGGGCGAACCAGGATCACGGACGGGGTACCCGGCTTGCGCTTGATGATGAAGGTTATCTCCTTAACCCCATAATCGATGCGAAAGCGGTTATCCAGCAGCGGAATATCGGAAGGGGCAAATACCTCGGTCGCCGTCGCCCCCAGCGAGAGCAATAGCAGCAGACCTGCACACCACTTGCTCATTGCCGCCACAGACAACTTCCTCCCTTTTTCTGTACCAGATCCAGTCTCGCTTCGTGCAGGGCCTGAACCTCGGCAGTGGCACGCACCACCTTGAGGGCGGGTCGGTTGCTCTCCAACCGGCGAATGCTGGTGTCCTGATTGCTTTCGTTTTCGTTGCTCTCGGTAGCCAGATTGAGTTTGGTCTGGCCGCCGGTCATCAGCAGGTAGACGTCCGCCAGGATCTCCGCATCGAGCAGAGCCCCGTGCAGGGTACGGTGGGAGTTGTCGATACCGTAACGATCGCACAGCACATCCAGGTTGTTGCGCTTGCCGGGGAAGAGATCCCGCGCCATCGCCAGGGTATCTGTGATGGTGCAGATATCCGCCGTCTTGAAGTTGAGTCCGAGCTTGCTGAACTCGTAGTCCATGAAGCTCACGTCAAACGGCGCGTTGTGAGCGATCAGTTCGGCGCCGCGGATGAACTCGAGGAATTCGTCGGCAATCTGGCTGAACGACGGTTTGTCACGCAGAAACTCGTCGGTGATACCGTGCACCTGGATCGCTTCCGGGTCGACCAGACGATCAGGCTTGATATAGACGTGATAGTGGTTACCGGTCAGCTTGCGGTTGATCACCTCCACACAGCCGATTTCGATAATGCGGTGCCCCAGATAGACAGGGCCGCCCGCCGTATTCATACCTGTGGTTTCAGTATCCAGAATGATCTGGCGATTCAGTTGGGGTGTGTTCATGATCCAATCTATGTCAAACTTCGGCTTTACTTACTCGCTAGTTTACCCCAAGCCTCATGTTAAAACAGATTGATTGCTCATGTTAAAACAGATTGATGTCTATACCGACGGCTCCTGCCTCGGCAATCCGGGCCCGGGTGGTTACGGGGCCGTGATGGTCTACGGCAAGCACCGCAAAGAGATTTCCGCCGGATTCAAGTTGACCACCAATAACCGGATGGAGCTGATGGCCGCCATCATGGGGCTGCGCACCCTCAACGAACCGTGCAAGGTGCGCCTCACCACCGACAGCCAGTATGTCCGTCAGGGGATCACCCAGTGGATCATCGGCTGGAAGAAGAAAGGGTGGATGACCGCCAACCGGCAACCGGTCAAGAACGTCGATCTCTGGAAGGAGCTGGATGCGGAAGTGGGTCGCCACCAGATTGAGTGGCTCTGGGTGAAGGGTCACTCCGGCCACCCGGAGAACGAACGGTGCGACGAGCTGGCCAGAGAGGCCGCCTGCGGCAAGGAGCTGGCCGAAGATACCGGCTACCAGCCCTGACGGGCCATTCCCGGTGTGGCGAGGGACTTTGGCAGTTGCCAGCGCCGCCGCACCGGGATCAGTGGAAAGCGCCGTTTACGGGCCGCAATCACGTATACCGATGCAAATGCCCTGCAATAATCCCGCCCGATACTCTCTCGCCACCAACTGTGCCAACTCTGTTTTCCCATAAACGAATAACCAAAGCGCTCGTCGAACATCACCTCGCATCCCAATAGATGCAACCAGTCCGTCACCCGCCCCGGGGTGAACATCCGTGCCGACCAGGGCATTCTGCGCCGCAAGAACGGCACACAGTGACCGATCCCGACCAGACTCATGGGGTTATAGCCACTGATGATCAGCCAGCCATCGTCGGTCAACACTCTTTCGGCTTCGCGCAACACTTGGTGGGGATCGGCGGAGAAATCGAGGCAGTGAGCCAGTAGGCAGGCATCGACGCTACCGGTCCGCACCGGCAGATCGAGGGGATCGCCATACATGTCGAGCAACCGCCCGCCGGGGGCGACTCCGATCTGGTGACGAATGGAAGAGCGTTTGCAGGAGAGTTCCGCGCTCAGGGCGCCAATTTTCAGCAGATGATACCCAAACAGATTGGGACACCAGTTGTCGAGCCGATCCTGGATCTCGGCCGCCACCCAGTCCCCCATAGGCAATGCAGACCAGCTGGTCGGGATCTCGATTTGTTGTTCGGTACGTGCCACCTGCATAATAGGGCTCAACTCGGGGTTTCGAACGCCATCCTGTTATATAAGATACCCTCCCTAAAGAGAAGCAGACTCATGTATCCAGTGATCACAGTTCCAGCCTTTAATGACAACTACATCTGGTTGATCCGCCACGAAAATCACTGCCTGGTGGTCGATCCGGGCGATGCCGCACCCGTGCTGGAGCGGCTCGAGGCATTGGGGCTGGTGCTCGATGCCATCCTGCTGACCCATCACCATCACGACCATGTCGGGGGTGTCACCGACCTGCTTGCCCACTTCCCCCACGCCCGGCTCTATGGCCCCAAACTTGACCCGATGCCGGATCACCACGGTCAGTGGCTGGAAGATGGCGATCAGATCAACTGGCACGGCCTCGCCCTCGAAGTGATCCATGTGCCCGGGCACACTCGCGGCCACATCGCCTACCACGGCAACGGCATGCTCTTTTGTGGCGATACCCTCTTCTCGGCCGGTTGTGGCCGCCTGTTTGAAGGGACGCCGGAGCAGATGTACCACTCGCTGCAACGACTCGCCGCCCTGCCCGATGAGACACTCATTTATTGTGCCCACGAGTACACCCTCTCCAACCTGCGTTTTGCCTATGCGGTCGAGCCGGACAACCCGGCGATCCGCCGCCAGATCGGGCTGATCAGCAAACTGCGGCAACAAGGGCTGCCAAGCCTGCCAACCCGGCTGGGTGACGAACGCACTTTCAACATTTTTCTGCGATGCGAACAGGATTCAGTGAAATTTTCTGCTGAAAAACATGGGCTAAAATGCGTGGAAAATCCGGTAGATACCTTCACCATCTTGCGTCAGTGGAAGGACGTTTTTTGAACAAACCTTGATCAGGGGGCCATTGCCCCTTATGATGCGGGCTGTTTTTCCCAAAAATGACCGGAACGAGATGAAGGTACGAACGGCCTTATTGGCAGCGCTGTTGCTCAGCGGCTGCCAAAACCTGAGCCATCAGGATGACCGGGCGCTAACGGCAATCGAGCCGATCAAGTCCCCCCAGGTCAAGAAAAAAGCGCATAAAAAACACTCTTCCCATTTCCTGTTTGGCGATGAACAACTGGATGAAATGGAAGAGACGGACAATCTGTGGGTGCGTATCAGCGATGATATGCAACTGGAAACTCCGGACAACCCGCGCATCCGCCAGCAACGTGAGTGGCTGTTGCGCAATGATAAGCATCTGGCGACCATTGCCAGCCGGGCTGAACCCTACCTCTATCTGATGGTAGAGGAGATTGAACGGCGTGAGCTGCCAATGGAGCTTATTACTGTCCCGATGATCGAGAGCATGTTTGATCCTCATGCCCGATCCCGCAGCAATGCCGTCGGACTCTGGCAGTTTGTGCCAGCGACAGGCAGAAACTTCGGTCTGCGCCACGACAACTGGTATGATGGACGGCGCGATGTGCTGGCCTCCACCAATGCGGCGCTCGACTATCTGGAGTACCTGAACCGCTTCTTTGACGGTGACTGGCTGCAAACGCTGGCCGCCTACAATGCCGGTGAAGGCCGGGTGCGCAACGCCATCCAGCGTAATCAGCGCGCAGGCAAGCCGACCGACTACTGGTCGCTCGATCTGCCCCGGGAAACCCGGATGTATGTGCCCAAGATCCTCGCCATGGCTGACATGATCAGCAATGCGGACAAGTACAATATCCAGTTGCCGGTGCTCGCCAACGAGCCGAAGCTGCGTGTGGTTGAGACTGGCAGCCAGATCGATCTGAATGTGGCCGCCCAACTGGCCGGTCTGCGCACGTCACAGCTCAAGGAGGTCAATCCGGCCCTGAGCCGTGGCGTGATGTCGCCCCGTGGCCCTTACCGCCTGCTGGTACCGGTGGAGTATGCCGATACCCTGGAGCTGGCACTAGCTGATCTGCCCAAGAGCGAGCGTATTCGTACCCGCTCCTATCAGGTCACCAGTGGCGATACTCTGTCGCGCATCGCCCAGAATCACGGCGTCAGCGTGAGCGAGCTGAAACTGGCCAACAATCTGCGCAGCAACAACCTGCGTCGCGGTCAACAACTGGTGATCCCGACCCATGGTCAGGTCAGCAGCAAGGCCAGCTCCGCCAGCAAACCGCAGCAGCTGGCAAGCCGTGGCAGCAGCCAGAAGGCCAAGGTCAGTTACAAGGTGCGCTCGGGTGACAACCTGTGGAGCATCAGCCAGGCGCACGGTGTCTCCCACGAAGAGCTCGCCAAGTGGAATGGTCTGAATGCCAAGTCGGCGCTCAAGCCAGGCATGAAGCTGGTGGTCTATCCCAAGCAAGGGAAGAAGAGCGACAAATCGATGGTGTATCAGGTTCGTCGTGGCGACTCCATCTCCTCCATCGCGGCTCGCTTCCAGGTGGCCATCAACGATGTGATGCGCTGGAACCAGCTGGATAAAGGGGATTACCTCAAGCCCGGTCAGGAGCTGACTCTGTTTGTGAAGAACAACACCTAAGCCTCACCGCTTGAACCCGATAAAAAACGGGGCTAGTCATCTGACTGGCCCCGTTTTTTATTACTGCGGCTAACCGCTGCTGTGTCTGAGCCGCCGACTAAAACAATGGCTTGGCGCCACCTGCGGATGCATCACCGCTCTGCAGGCAAAACTATCACCGCTATTCCCAGAGCCTTGTCGGCACCACCATCAGCACGGTGCGCTGACCGATCGCCACGTTGGCATTGGGGAAGACCACCGCCTCACGCGGCTTCTCGACCGTGTAGCGCAGCTCACCATCCTCGGCCAACACGAACCCTTGCGGAAATTCGGTGAAGTTGTCCACATCGCTGGCGAATAGAAAGCGAAACTGCTCCGATTTTTTGGTGATCACCCGATCGATGGCAAACAGGGTGAAATCGTCCGCCCGCCACGGCTCCAGTGCCACTTCATCCTGAGTGACCAGCTCCTGCAGTGCCTGCCGGGTTTCGATAAAGCGGGTCATATCGTTCTCACCAAATGGCCGTACCTTGCCCAGCTCCACCGTAAAGGCATGGGCCCCATGCTGGCGGGAGCTGTAGTAGCTGAAGGTCGTGGTCGGGCTGGCGGAGAGCAGAATGGTGCGCACCCCGCAGGCGCCGAGGAACTGCACCTGCTCGCGGCAGTGGGGCCGCTCGTGGGGAAAGGGGTAGACGGCAAACTTCTCGTGGCGCGAACCGCGAATGGCGGTGTGCAGATCGTAGTGGTAACGGGGACGAGCCGGATCGGCAAAGAAGCGGCTAACATACTGCTCGAGGCGCATGGCACGGATCCGCTCCCGATTGCAGAGCCCCTCCCCCTTGCTGTGGGCGCCAGAGAAGAGCCGGTTCATGTTCTCCTCCACTTCTCGCAGCCCCAGATTCATCGCCGCCGGATTGCCAAACAGGAACAGCACCCGATGGCGGGCGCTCAGCTCGCCTGAGAGCAGACGGCTCAGCAGCTGGTTGCAGATCTCGATGGGGGCAGTCTCGTTGCCGTGGATACCGCAGGAGAGGACGATATCCTTGCGTCCTCCCGGCTGATCGCCCGCGCCACGGGCAGGCTCCAGACAGAGCACGCCCGTATCCCAGACGCTGACCCGCGCACCATCGGGCAGGGCAAATTCAAAGGGCTCAAGCTGCCACTCATGGCTGCGGGTCAAGGCCAAAAAATCGTGCTGGGGAATCATCCGTCTCACCCTCTCGCTCTGGAATACTATGGCCGGATTATACGCAAGGCATCGTGGCTTAAAATCATTTTTTAAACAAATTCAAACATTAACGATACAAATGTGATAACAATCGAACGATGACAGCAATGACAGTAGCGATGTGGAATAAAGAGGAGAGGAAAAAGGATCAACAAATAACAGGGGGAAAACGGGGGGAGATAAAACAGACAATAACAGACCTGGCAGTTGGTCCCCACAGGGGCAGAACAGCAAACGACTCAGCAGAAAAACAAGGCATCCATGCCCGGTAGATCAACCACGCCAGAACGGCTTGGTGGTCTCTTGATAACGGTCAGCTTCGTTCAGGCCGATGTCTTTGAGCAGGTACTCGGGCAGCTCGGAGAGCTGGCGACGGCTGCGGCTGCGCTCCAGCCAGGTCAGAACGGTCATTTTAACGCGAGCAACCAGATTCAATTGGCTGGAATGCTGGTAACCGGTTTCGGTATAAGCCATGTTGGCCATGATGTGGCTCCTCTGAATATTTGTTTACGCACTGGGCTTTATTTGATGCGCAAAGCTTAGTCAGGGAACAGGGCCGACTCAATTGACGAATTTTGATACGTTACATTAGTAAATCTAATGTCTAAAAACGGCAGGATTTAATTTTAACGCTTTGATTTTAAACAAATAATTATTTTAACAGTTGGCCAGCAGAGTCGCACAGCATATTGTGCTGCATGGCACCCATCTATATATGCATTTTACTGCTTTACATATGCAGGGATGGACAAGGTGTGAACAGCTGGCAACAGCGGAGCTACACGTGATTGTTAATTTAATGATCTTGTGGTGATCTTTATTTAACACTCTGAAACATAAATAAAACCATTACCACATCCCCATTCAGAGGCGCACATTGCCCCCTCCTCAAAGTGCCTCTTGGCACTCCAACCGCATGCTGGTATGTTTATTTATACAGTAGTTTTGCTACCCGCAGCAATGTCATACCTGATGTCGTCAACAGCGGGTCAGACCACAGGATCATCGATGGATACCTTTACCCCTACCGCCGCCCTGCGTCAACAGATGGCCGCCATTGAAACCTCTCTCAACCAGCTGGCCGATCTGCTTGGCCAGCTCGAGCTGCAGGAGGCCCATGTCTATCCCCTCCCCCCGGTGGCGCAGGGGGAAGAGCACGACCCGATCGAGCAAATTGAGGTGGGCTATCTCAACGGTGAAGCCGCACTGGCGGCCACCCTCGCCGCTTATCGGGACCACAGCGCCCGCCCCGGCTGCTCCACCAAGGCGACTCACCGGCTGCCCGGCTGGTTGCGCTTTCCTGCCGCCGCCGCCCCGCAGCTCCAGCCGCTGGTTGAGGAGATCAACCAGCGCAAGCTTGATTTCAAGGGGCTGGTGCAACAGGCGGGGGGACGGGATGAGAAGTTCGAGCTGGTACATACCGCCCTGCCCGGCGTGATCACCCTGCAGGTCTACCGCAAGCTGACCCTGTTGGCGGGGGATCTGCAATCCCTCGGCTTTACCTGGGCTGACAAGCAGACCATCAATCGCCTCACCCGCGAACAGGTGCTGGAGATGCTGGAGCGCAGCCGCCGCTACATACCGGCCCTCTCCAACAACGAGGAGTGGAGCAAGATGGTGGATCAGGAGGTGTACGACATTCGCCGCCTACCTGCCGATGCCGAGCTGCGGATCCGCCGCCCGGTCAAGACCCACCCGATGATCAATCTGCTCTGGCTGGAGCGCACCCCGCGCAAGCAGCAGATCAAGGCGAGCCTGCCGCTCTTGCTCTGCTCGGATACCCCGCCTGCGGTCAGCCATCTGGGCAACTATCCCCCCAAGAGCCGGCAGGCGCGGCGGGATCGCAAGATTGGCGGTGAGCCCATCATCGAGCGGCTGCACCTCTATCTCTATCAGGGGTGACTGGATCAGGGATAGCTGGATCTGGGATAACCGGGCCGCCTTTCCGCGATAAACGAGTATCCCGCATCTGCATCCCAAATAAGAAAAGGGAGAACATCTCTGGATGTTCTCCCTTTTCTGTATCGATAGGCGGTATGAAAGGTAGCGTCGTCAATCAGCCCATCAGCAGGGCCCGCAGGCTCTCCACATCCAGCCCGCGCACCTCGGACTGGCCGCTCAGCAGGCCATCGGCCAACGCCCGCTTCTCGTCGTGCAGGGCGACGATCTTCTCCTCCACCGTCTGCTCACACACCAGCCGGTACACGGTCACCGGCTGGGTCTGGCCCATCCGGTGCGCCCGATCGCTCGCCTGATCTTCCACCGCCGGGTTCCACCAGGGATCGAGGTGCAGCACGGTATCGGCCTGGGTGAGGTTGAGGCCGGTCCCCCCTGCCTTGAGGCTGATGAGGAACAGCGGCACTTCCTCATGACGAAAACGCAGGATGGAGTCCTGACGGGACTTGGCAGAGCAGCCGCCATCCAGATAGCAGTAATCCCAGGATTTCTGCTCGATGCGGGCCCGCAACAGACTCAGCAGATCGACGAACTGGCTGAACACCAGCACCCGATGACCGCCGTCGATCGCCTCTTCCAGCAGGGCCATCGCCTCGTCCAACTTGCTGCTGGTTTGCGACCACTCTGGCATCACCAGCTCCGGCGAGCAGCAGAGGCGGCGCAGCCGGGTCAGGCCACTCAGCACATGCATCAGGGCGCGGCCATCGGCGCTTTGCACCTGCTGCACCACTTCCCGCCGAGTCGCCTCGTAGAGCTGGCGCTCTTCGGGGGAGAGGCTGATGTGGTGAATGATCTCGGTCTTGTCCGGCAGCTCGGTCAGCACCTGCTGCTTGAGGCGGCGCAGGATAAAGGGGCTGATCACCGCCCGCAGCAGCGCCATGTGCTGGGGATCCTTGACCGCCTTGCCAAAGCGACGCTTGAACTCGCCAAGGCTGCCGAGCAGCCCCGGGTTGATAAAGGTGAAGAGGCTCCACAACTCCCCCAGATGGTTCTCGATGGGGGTGCCGGAGAGGGCGAGGCGAAAATCCCCTTCCAGCTGGAACAACAACTTGGCGCGCTGGGTACCGGCGTTTTTGATCTGCTGCGCCTCATCAAGCACCATGCTGGACCATCGGCGGGACTTGAGCGCCTCCGCCAGACTGCCGAGCATACCGTAGTTGATGATGATCACCTGCCCCGCTTTGGCATCGCGAATAATGCGCTCGCGCTCGGCGGGATTGTCAAAGATCACCACCTCCAGCTCGGGGGCGAAACGGGCCACCTCCTCCTGCCAGTTGGTGACTACCGACTTGGGCACCACTACCAGCGCAGGGCCAAGGTGCTGGCGCATACGCAGCACGATAAGCGCCTGCAGCGTCTTGCCAAGACCCATGTCATCGGCCAGACAGGCGCCAAAACCGTGATGGGCCAGGGTCGCCATCCAGCGCACCCCCTCCTTCTGGTAATCCCGCAGCGCGGTGAGCAGCTCCGGCGGGCAGGATACCTCCTGCTGCCACTCCTGCTGCAGAGATTGCCATGCCGCATCCCCCTCGGTGGTGATGACCGAGAGCAGACGGGTCAGCGGATAGGCCAGCTTGTGGTTGATCCGCTGCTCGTCGTCGAGCATGGCCCCCAGCATGGTGAGCCGCTCCACCAGCTTGTCGCTCAGCATCAGGCTGGTCTTCTCGTCGAGCTGGACGGTGCGCTGACCCGGGGTCAGCTGACGCAGGATCAGGCGCAAATCGAGGATCTGGTGCTCATCGAGGGCCAGCGCCCCTTCGACCTGGAACCAGTCCTGCCGCCGCTCAATGCGCAGGCTTAGTGCCGCTTCATCAAGGCTCTTGAGGCGGGCGCTGTCCTGATGCCAGTGAATGACCACACCGGCATCCACCAGCTCCGGCAGGGCATTGACCAATGCCAGTGCCTGCTCTCCTTCAAGGCGCCACTCGCTGCCGGGCAGATCGATGGGAAGCTGATTGCGCAGCAGTTGGGCCTGCCCCTTCTCGGCGGCGAGATCGCGCTGCCAATAGTGGTTACCCTTGATCCCTTGACGGATGATGCTCTCCCCCTTGCCCAGAGGCTGGGGAGGCAACTCGTCAAAACGAGTCACCAGCTTGACCGCCAGCTGGCCATCCTGCCAATCGATCTGCACCGAAGGAATGCCCGGCCAGGGGGCCAGTTCGGCATTGCCGTGCAATCCCTCAACCTGGCTGTGCCAAGGCAGATCGGCGATCCCGTCCAGAGTGCGCTGCAACTCGCTCATCCCCTCGGCGGGCAGCAGCGGGATGGATTCGAGCGCTGGCAAGCGGTCGAGCAGCGGCTGCGGGGTGAGGATGAGCTGCCACAGATCCTGCGCCAGCGGCATGATATGGGCCCCGCGGGCGGCTGCATCTGGGATCAGCAAGGCACTCATCCCCTCTTCGGTCGCGATAATCTGCAGCAGCGGCGCCGTGATGGCGAGCTGCAGCTTCTGCCCCTTGGCGTTGAACAGGCGGGGGTGATCGGCCAGCGGCGCCCAGACATCCCGGGGCAAGCGTCCCATCACCCGCGGCAGGGTGCGCACCACTGCCCAGTCGTGCTCATCGAGCAGTGCCGCATACTGGGTGGAGAGCAGGGTGGGATCGACCCGGCGGCCCGCCGTCCACTCCCCCTTGGTGCTGAGTTTCTGGATCTTGCACTCCAGCTCGGGGCCATCGGCGTGAAGCAGCCACACCAGCCGCTCCTGCGGCTTGCGCACACCGCTGGCACGTCCCAGCCCCTGCAGCCAGTTGAGCCAGCTGGCGGAGGCTGCCCCCTTCTCCTCGCCGCCTTCCTCTTCTGACTCTTCGTCTTCGGCCTCGCTGTTGCGCAGCTGGCAGAGTGGCGCCCCTTTGGCCCCCTCTCCCAGCAGCAGGCGCAGCAGATCCTGACAAAACGCCATCAGCCGATGATGGGGTTCGGCGTCAAGCAGGTGGGAGAGATCCCACTTGTGCAGCATGGCCACCTGCGCGCTCTGGGCGCCGTGACGGGCCAGCGCGCAGAGATCGAGCCAGAGATAGCCCCAGTGCAGCTCCTCCACCGGCAGTTGCAGGGTATCGAACAGCCCGACCGCCTGCCCATGCCGCTCACCGGCCCACTGGCTGAGCAGATCGGCCAGCAGCGGAAATTGTCCGCCAAGGCTGCGCTGCCACTTCTTGCGCTGCTCGCTGGCAATGACGGGGTCTGCCTGCTGCAACCAGCCAAGCCAGAGCAAAGCACTGAAGGCACGCGGCCACTGCCCCTCATGACCCTCGGCCTGCCACTGGCCCAGTGCGGTGAGCAACCGCTCACCCAGCGGGCCACACTCCCCCTGCGAGGCAACCGCCTGCAGGGCAGGCCACAACAGGCTGGAATCGGTGCTTTCGCCATCCCCACAGAGCCAGCGCCACTCCGCCTCAAACGCCTTACCTTGCGCCTGCACCTCGGGGGCACAGCGCACTAGCGCATTGGCCAGCGGCCAGCGCTCTTCATAAGGGGCATCGAGCAGCAGCTGCAGCGAGAAGTGCTCCAGCAACAGTTGCTGCCAGGCGGGGCTGGAACCCGCCAGCAGCAGATGGGCATCTGCGGTATCGAGCAGTGTGAGCAGATCACCGGGAGAGAAGAAAGCCGGGATCTCGCCCGCCTTGCCCCTGCAAAGCTCGCGCACCAGCCCGTGAACCAGATCCTGGCCGGTCACCGAGGAGACCCGGCCCCAGTCAGGGGCAGCACAAAGCCCAGCCCGCACCCCCAGGATCAGCGCCAGCGTCCCCTCTGCAGTCAGGCTCCACTGCTGCTCCCCGCGCAATCTGACAAGGCCGGCGTCATGGAGCCGGGTCAGGTGGCTGGCGAGCTCATGGCCCGCCCCCAGCGTATCTTGTAACAGACGGGTACTGGCGACACGCTGCAGTTGCAAGGCACTGAGCAGCAGATAACTATCCGAGGAGAGGGTGGAGGCAGACATCAAGACTCACGGGCAGATGCAAAAGCGGAATTTTAACGGGAAAGCGTCAGCCACTCGACCCTTTACCGTGAAATAACTCAAAAAAAAAACGGCCATCCGTGATGACCGTCGAAAGTAACGAAGGAAATAGCCGGATCATCCGGTTACCTCCCACAGCGGGAAAATCGGGAGCGCTAGCCCCTAATTCGTGGAGCCAATGCTAGAGGTTGGCGCCCGAAAAAGCTTTGAAGCGGATCACAGTTGAAAAGGATTTCTGAAAACGGTTTCAATTTTTGACGACCTAAAGAGATGATCTTGCACCAAATGAACCATCTCCAACCCGGCCTTCCTCGTCGCGGCATGGATCCCATATACCCATTTCCATTCAGGGCTCGAGGGGGCTGTTGGCCCTGACCGCCGGAATGCGCGGGGCATTATCGGCGATTGGCAGCTGAACGACTCCCCCCTTGTCCGGAGCATTGGCAGACTGATCTGGCCAGCACGCTCGGTACTCGGCCAGCTACGAGGGCAAACGTGGCGACTCACCGGTTGCAAGAAACGGGGCTTCATCCGACCGGCTTGCCCGGGCTGTCATTGATCGATAGGATGTGCCCCATTCCAAGAGGGCAGGAGCAACATGATTTTGCGACAACGCGTGGCGACAAGACTCCTGCTGCTGGTCTGCATTCTGCTGCTCAATTGTGCACTCCAGCCGCTGACCAGGCTGGCTCAGCTGGAGATAGCCGCTGGCTGCCATATGCTGACCGTCCCATCCTCCGCCATCGATGTCGATGTCGATGAGGATGGCCGCGCAGCAACGCCGCAACCCGGCAGTTGCCAGCTCAACGGCAAGTGGCTCAGTGCCGCCAGCGTGCAATGCGCCGAACAGCTCTTCTTTGCCATCGCATTCCTGATCGCCCTGCTGGCACCACTGTCCCGTTGCTCGCCCCCCCTCCCCCCACCCAGAAATATCTCTCCGCCAGAACGGCGGCTTCATCTCACCCTTTGTGTCTGGCGAGAATGAGTCAGTCGCGGCTTAAACCACCCTGACTTTCATTTTCAAGAGACAACACCATGTCAAACATCTTCAAGACTGCCCTCTTGCTGGGCAGCCTGCTGTGGCAATCCATCGGATTGGCCAGCGATACCGGCTGGCTCACCAGCCCCCGCAACGATCACGCACAAATCCGGCTGCAAGCAGATAGCCGGGATCCGGCACAGCCCCGGGTGCTGCTCAGTCTGACACTCGAGTCCGGCTGGAAAACCTATTGGCAAAACCCGGGTGAAGGGGGAATTGCCCCTGAAATTCTCTGGGATGACCCCAAACTCACTCAACAATGGCACTGGCCAGTGCCAGAGCGATTCGCGGTCAGCGGCATGTCGACCCAGGGGTATCAGCAGGCCGTAACCTTTCCCATAAGCCTTGGCCATGGCAACCGCAAGGCGCTGACCGGCACGTTACGCCTTTCAACCTGCAGTAACGTCTGCATCCTGACCGACTACCCTTTTGCCCTTGCTCTGGATGGTACGGCACCGGACGGATTCGACCTTGCCTATGCACAGGCGATGAGCAAGCTGCCACAAGCCATGCCCAAGAGCGCCAACCTCCAGGCTGGCTACCAGCAAAACCGGCTACAGCTGAGCGCTAAGCAGCAAGAGGGGTGGCGGGCTCCGCAGATTTTCCTCCAGCAGCTGGAGGGGATCGAGTTTGGCGAGCCCAGCCTAGAGGTGCAGGGCAATACCCTGATTGCCCGCATTCCGGTCAGCGATGGCTGGCAAGGGGATGCACCAGATATCCGTCATCAGCAACTGGGCGTGGTACTGGTCAACGGTGACGAAGCCTGGCAGAGCCAGGTCACCATAGGTGATCCCCTGCCACTACCCGCTGGTGGCCACTCGCTGCGCTGGATCCTGGGGGCTGCACTGCTTGGGGGGCTTATTCTCAACCTGATGCCCTGTGTGTTGCCGGTGCTGGCCCTCAAGCTGGGATCAGTACTGCAGTTGGAGACCCGTGAGCGTCGCCCGGTTCGCTTGCAGTTCCTGGCGGCAAGCGCTGGTATCCTGGTCTCCTTTTGGGCGCTGGCACTGATGAGCACCCTGCTGCGCGCCACCCAGGGGGCCGTCGGCTGGGGTATCCAGTTCCAGAACGTCTGGTTTATCGGCTTCATGGTCGTGGTGACCTTGCTGTTCTGTGCCAACCTGCTGGGGCTGTTCGAGATCAGGTTATCCAGCAATGTCAACACCCGCCTGGCAACCGCGGGTGGCAACGGCATGTCCGGTCACTTTCTGCAGGGCTGCTTTGCCACTCTGCTGGCAACCCCCTGCTCCGCCCCTTTCCTTGGTACCGCAGTCGCCTTTGCGCTCGGGGCACCATCCGGTCAACTCTGGCTTGTCTTTACCGCACTGGGGATTGGCATGAGCCTGCCATGGCTGCTCATCGCCGCCCTGCCCCGTCTCGCGCTCTGGCTGCCAAAACCGGGACGCTGGATGGGGCGCCTGCGCATCCTGCTCGGCCTGATGATGCTGGGCTCCAGCTTCTGGCTGCTCAGCCTGCTTGGCAACCATATCGGCCATAACGGGGTGGTGATCCTGATGACTCTGATACTGGCAGCCCTGCTGCTGGCGGTCGTATGGCGCCACGGTATTCGCGGTGTAACCCTGGGGCTGGCGCTGGGCTGCTTGCTGGCCGCAGCCCTGCTGCTCGGCGGCGCCTTCACCATGGAGGGCAAACCACCACAGGATAGCGTCAACTGGCAGCCTCTCTCGGAGCTGGCCATCCAGGACGCACTGGCACAACACAAGCGGGTCTTCGTCGATGTGACCGCCGACTGGTGCATCACCTGCAAAGCCAACAAATTCAACGTGCTGCTGCGCGATGATGTGCAACGAGCCCTGAGTGCCCCCGATGTGGTGGCCTTGCGCGGGGATTGGAGCCGCCCCTCCGACAGCATCGCCGGCTTCTTGCGCCAACGCGGCAGTGTGGCCATTCCTTTCAACCAAATCTATGGCCCCGGGCTACCGGGTGGCGAGATCCTCTCTCCCCTGCTGGACCGTGCAACTCTGCTGGCCACTCTGGAGCACGCTGCGAACGCCCCTGTTCAAGGAGAAACAAGATGAGATATATCCTGCTCATACAGACCCTGCCGGGAGAGCGGGGCATACCCGCAGCGCAAGGGGGAAATTATCGGCAATCGGCTGATCTCCCTCATATAGCGCTCGGGGGCAACGTCAAAAACGCACTGGTCATCAAGGGGCAATCATGACAGCAACATCATCCCGGATCCTCAGTCTGCGCCGCTGGAGCAAGGAGGCCCTCTGGCTGCTGCTGTTGGCGGTGATTATCTCGACAGCGCTGGACGTCTGGCGCAGTCCGGCGCTGCCAGAGGAAAGCCCGCTGCCTCAACTGCTGCTGCAAGATGGCACTCTGGCCGACCTGCAGACAATGAGTCGGGACAGACCACTGCTGATCTATTACTGGGCCAGCTGGTGCGCAGTCTGCCGTGTTACCACACCGACAGTGGAGCAGCTATGGCGAGACGGCGAAAACGTGCTGACAGTGGCGCTGCGCTCCGGCGACCAAGCCAGGTTGCAGCAGGGGATGGCCAGGAAGGGGCTGACCTTCCCGACCCACAATGATGAGCATGGCGACCTTGCCGCCCGCTGGCAGGTGAGCGTCACCCCCAGCTTCCTCATCATCAAGCAGGGTAAAGTGGTGAGCTCCACCACTGGCTGGAGCTCGGGCCCGGGACTGAAACTGCGGTTGGCCTGGGCCAGCCTCGGCTAACTCGGCCCGCCTGGGAACACGATTGCGGCCCCTCTTCCCGCTGAAGAGGGGCTGCGATCGTATCGTTCTGACCTCGATTCAGAAAAAGGCCGGAGCCCGCAGCTACGCTGTTTAGCTTTTCCTCGCCGGTGATGGCATCTTGCCAAACCAGTGCTCTGAAAGTTTCTGCGCCTGTTTGACTTCCGGCCTGGTCATCGCTGCTTCCAGCTCGTCACGAGCCTGCACCGCCTCCGGCATCCCTTCTGTTGCCGCCAATGACAGCCAGGCATAGGCATGTACCCGGTTACGCGGAGCCCCCAGTCCCTCTTCACGCATGGTTCCCATCCGGTATTGTGCCATACGATCACCCTGTTGGGCCGCCAGCCGATACTGCTTGAGTGCCAACGCGTAATCTTCTTTGCCCCCTTGCCCCAAACGCAGCATTTCACCGTAGGCATAGAGTGCAGCCCTATTCCCTTGCCGGGCGGCCTTGGCATAGCTGGCTCTGGCCTGCTCCAGTTCACCTTGCTCCTGCTGCAGTGCTGCCAGATCTAACCATGCCCTGGTCACACCACCGTCAGCAGCACGCATTAACCAGTGGATCTGCTGCTCCCGGTCTACCTGCTGCAAACTCAATTGATATTCGGCCTCATGGGAACCGTGTGCAGCGGCCAGCTCCAGCCAGTAACGGCCCAAAGCAGGGTCTGCTGATACCAGCTCCCCGGCCAGATAAGCCTGGCCAAGCCAGAGCTCGGCTTCAGCAGAACCGGCATTGGCCGCCCGTTGATAGGCAGCGAACCCATGGATGGGGGCGGCCTGTCTGGCTTGCTTTAGCAAAGCGTCCGGTTGCTGCTGGGCTGCTGCCTTGTCGTGCCAGCGCTGCGCAAGATCCGGCCGTTTGGCGACCCCTTTACCTTGCGCATAGCGCTCGCCCAGCAGGTACTGGGCATCACGGTTGCCAAGCTCTGCAGAACGCTCAAGCCACTTGACGGCGTCCCTATCTGCCCCCGGTTGTGTGCTGTACCACCGTGCCAACACCAACTGAGCGTCGGCATGATCCCGTCTGGCGGCTTTCTCGAACCAGTCGAAGCATTCACTGACCAACTTGCCCTGATGCTGCTCCTGACACATCAGGCCCAGCTGATAGCTGGCATTGCTGTTGCCAAGGCGAGCAGAGCGCTGCCACCACTGGGTAGTGAGCGTCGGGTTTTTGGGCTCCCCGAGCCCGGCCTGATACCAGTCACCCACTTGCCAAGCAGCATTGGCGCGGATCTGTTTATCGGCGGCCAAGAGGCCAGACTGCTCGGCCGCTTGCTGCATCCAGTGCATGGCATTGGGGTAATCGGGTTGGGTTGCAAGCCGTCTGGCCAGTTCATACTGGGCGCGGCCATCCCCCTGCTTTGCGGCTTGGGATAGCTCGGCATCAGTGCGTGGCGCAGTGGCAGAGCAGGCGGTTAAGATGCTGGCAGTCAGTGCCAGCCATAGGACTCGATGGGTCATGAGAAATTCTTCGCAGAGTGAAAAAGGGGCGAATAAAACAGGGCCGGTTACAGGTAGTGCCATTATTGGTCAATCAAGGGGCAGAAAAGCTGAATTACAGCCTCTCTGCCCCATGGCTTAATGTTTATTGACCAGCAGATCGAAGCGAGCCAGCTCGTCCTCCGCCATTCAATATCTAAATAACAAGCCTAGATTAATTTACATATCGACTCTGTGCTTGTTATCAGTGAATAACTTTACGTGACAGGATGGCCCTTTATATATTTTATTTCGACGCATCTAATCTGCGATTTAATAAGTTCAACGACCCATCCAAAATCCTCAGATTTACAATATATGTTATCGCTATGTGCTGATTTAAAGGGCGTGGATTCAAATCTCAGGGCTTTTTTCCTATTGGAAATAAAAAGCGTGTAGGGCCACTCTTTTTTAAACATGGTTTCATGCTCTGTCACTTCACTTTTAAAGTCAGTAAAAAATACTGCCAAAAGCGCCATACCACCGGCACCCACCAGGGCCAATGGCCCCAGCAGGGCAACCGCGAGCACACATACCACCACACCAAACCACGCCAAGCCACGGACTATGGTATAGGCCACTTCGGGTATCGCATCCTGATAAGTGACGATGACACCCTCAGTGGTTACCCGGTAGTGGTAATCCTTATCTGCCATAACCAAATAGCGAAAATAAGGTGTCATTGCCATAGCGACACAGAATGCTAGATAAGCAAACCCCCAATCACCATCACCAGCAAGCAATACGCAACCCACAGCGAACAACGTCATAATTGTTGTAACTGTTAGAATCATTAGCCAAGCGAATGGTGTAGGAACCCTGATATCCCATTCATGGAGAGTCGGGGCTTCGCGCACCCTTTTTTGGTTGGCATCGATAATGCGCTGTTGCTCCTCCTGCGGTAGCAGATGAAAAGGGGTCTCCTGCTCATTAGCCCCAATGACTTCGTTTGCATTGTCCATTATCTGTTCCCTTGCTTGCCGACCATCAACGCGGGCATGGTACCCAAGCCGCCGGAGCTTGTCGCCAATGTGATTGGGCCGCTACTGCTACTGCTGCCCTTGAAGATAAATTCTTGCTGCACCATGCCCCCGAGATAACCCAGCTCCAGCTTGATGGCGGTATTGATATCGCCCCCCAGCGGCAGGGTATAGACCAGATCATCCCAACGTCCGCGCTGTGTCTCCAGGGTTTTGGGCTGCTTATTTGATGAACCATCTCTGTTTTTTTGGCTCGACATTAGCCTGAAAAACGTTCGATATCTCGCCCTGCCAATACAGCTCATTATTTATCAAAATTTCTTTTAAGGCCGACATCAAGGACGCCTAAAGGGGATCTGCGAAGGGAAAATTCGGTATTGAACTCCCTATACTCTTTACAATCAAGTTCTGACATAAGCAGCTTAAGGATGAAGATGAAATCCTTATGTTCACAGTGTAAATCTGAAAATGCACCATCTTCGAAAGGAACCGTTTCAAATCTAATCAAAGATTTTTTTTTCACAACCTTACACACATAAGTACAGTTTTTATTGAAACCAAGATATAGAGTCGTTACCTCTTTCTGGAAACCAGTGAAAAATATAGCGAAAAGCGCCATGCCACCGGCACCCACCAGGGCCAATGGCCCCAGTAGGGCGACCGCGAGCACACATACCACCACGCCAAACCACGCCAAGCCACGGACTATGGTATAGGCTGCTTCGGGTATCGCATCCTGATAAGTAACGATGACACCTTCAGTGGTTAACCGGTAGTGGTAATCCTTATCTGCCATAACCAAATAGCGAAAATAAGGTGTCATTACAGCAGAGACGCTCAACATAATATATACCCCGCTCCAATCCTCACCCGCGGTCAATAACAGCCCTCCCCCCCCGAGAAATAGTGTCGAGAAGAGGCACATTATTATGATGATAATCCAGGCTAATGGCGTGGGAACCCTGATATCCCATTCATGGAGGGTTGGCGCTTCACGCACCCTTTTTTGATTGGCATCGAGAATGCGCTGTTGCTCCTCCTGCGGTAGCAGATGAAAAGGGGTCTCCTGCTCGCTCACCTCAATGACTTCGTTTGCGTTGTCCATTATCTGTTCCCTTGCTTGCCAACCAACAGCGCGGGCATGGTACCCAAGCCGCCGGAGCTTGTCGCCAATGTGATTGGGCCGCTACTGCTACTGCTGCCCTTGAAGATAAATTCTTGCTGCACCATGCCCCCGAGATAACCCAGCTCCAGCTTGATGGCGCTATTGATATCGACCCCCAGCGGCAAGGTATAGACCAGCTCATCCCAACGTCCGCGCTGTGTCTCCAGGGTTTTGGGCTGCATGGCGACCTGATAGCGTGCCACATCCTCTTTAGTGCGGGCAGGTATCATCTGGCCAGCCTTGGCGAGCGGTTGGCTAATGACCTTCAGCCCGATGGTCTGCCCGCGCAAATGCGCAGGCAGCGAGAGCTGCAATTGCCATTGGGCGCGGCCGCTGTCCATCCACCCCTGGGGGGGCGTGCGTACCACACTCAGGCTGGCCCCCGGTTTATTGACTAGCAGCTCGAAGCGGGCCAGCTCCTCTTCGGCAGACCAGCCAGCAGGGTTATTGCCCCAAGTGGATTGCAATAACCACTTTTCCAGATCCGAAGTTTTAAAGATATTGAGCAGTACAGTCACGACCAGATAGGCGGCTCCCAGCACAAAGAAGCCAATGCCCATCCAGCTTGCACAGATGGCTGCGATGGATGAATAGCCCAGCAAGCCATTGATGCCTAATTGCGCAAACTGTGCCAAAAAAATTAAGAATTGTCCGCCCAATACGCCCACTTTCATCTGCAAGAGCGTCTTCTCCATGCCGCTTATCAAGGGGTCCTTACTAGCCTGCAAAGTATCCCAAAACTCAGCCCCGGCCGCCGCCATGCCCAGGCCAGAGAAGGCCAGCATACGCAGCGAGAAGGTTTTCACCAGCGCGGCATGCTCACCGACACCAGCTTCTTTCAAGGACATCCTAAGTAATGGCTCGCCATTTCTTGACAATGGCTTCAACTGCTCCCAAACCACCCCCTGATAGAGCGCGGCGATGGCATTGCCGGTCCAAGCGAAGGCCGAGCCCAGCTGTATATTGGCTCGCAACCGGCCAACCGACTGGGCATTTTGCGCCGTTCCGGCCATGACCACCGTCAGGTTCCAGAGGTTAAGCAGGGCCACCAAGCCGCCAAAGGTAGTCAGATTGGGGACTCTCTCGTTCATGGCGGTGATGCGCTGATTTACGCCGCTGCGCACACTTGCCAGATAGTCGCCGATATATTGCCTGGCCTGCTGCTGGTAGAGATCGCCTTTGAGTTTCACCAGCATGGGCATCTCACGGGCGATCAAGGTATCCAGCTTTTGCTGCATACTGCGCAGTTCGCCGTTGATAGCCTGCACTGTGGTGTTGTGGCCTGGCGGTGGTGAGCTGATGGATGCCATCTGTTTGGTAATGGACCAGATCTTCTGCTGGAAGCTGTTGGAGAGCAGGCGATAGCCGCTGTTGACCTGCAGCGGCTGATCACCGAGCAGTGATTCCAGCAGCACCAGCCTCAGATTACCTGCCAGGCTGTTCTTCCAAGCGTGGGGCAAGATGGCCGCCATGATCTGGGCATGTGCCCCCTTGGCCAATGACGTTGCTGCCGCCTTCATGGCGTCAATCACGGCTTCGGCAGCCTGGAACCAGGGTTTCTGCTTGAGCCCGTCATCACCCAGTAGCGCCTCCAGGTCGGCCGTTCTACCGAAGAGTGCCGTCATATCGCCAGAGGAGGTGCTGAGCCAGACATTGTCGACCGTCTGTTCACTCAGTCCTTTGTGCAGCGCCGCATCAAAACCATAGGGGGCCAGCGCCAGCAAGTTGTCATTGACCTTCTCGCCGAGCAGTTTTTCCAGCGTCTTTTTGTTGCCCTCTGTGCTGCAACTGAGGGAGAGAGCCTGCCCCGCCTCGGCGAACAGGGTTTGCAGGTAGGCTTGCCCTTCGGCCGTGCAGTTGTCGAGCCCCAAGGGCAGCGGATCGGCTTTGAGGCGGGTCAGGCCATTGCGCAAGTCCTCATGGGCACGGCCCACAGCCAGATCCAGTTCATTGAGTGGCCCCTGATACTGCTTGATAAAGGCATTGAGGCCACTCCAATTGACCTCGTCCTGGAACGCTGCGCGCTCTTTCCACTGACTTACCTGCTTGTGGGATGGATTGAAACCATATTGTTCCCGCAGGACCTTCAACTTGGCCTCGGCCTGTTTTTCCAGAGGAGAATCCAGCCTTATTACACCCGGCTCTGCCGTCATGTTCTCCATATCGGCTAGATAGCGATTCCCAAGATAATCATCCAGCGCCTCTTCAAAGGCATGAACCTTGGCCACATTCCCCCTGACGGAGGCGGGCAACTCTTTCTCATCGAGGCGCACTCGGGCCAGATTGCGCGTCACCTCGGCCATCATCAACTTGTGCGTGTTTGCCTTGCGCAGTTTCTCATCCTTGCCCATCAAAGCTTCGCGCTTGGCCAGCAGTTGATTGACCTTCATGGAAAGGTCTGCCAGATCGGCCAACGGATCCTCCAGAGCCACTACCATAGCGCTTTGGGGATCCGGCATTCCCGCCTTGTAGGCGGCTGGTGAAGCCGCGGGCTTGTGTACCAACAGTTTGATACCTTGCTTATCCTCTTCGGCTGGCTTGGCCAGTGGAGTGCAAGAGAGCACAAAGCCGTTATTTGGCATACCGAGATCCGCAACCTTATCTAGAGCATCAGGCAAACCACAATGTGCGGCCTTCATGGTGCTTGCAAAACTGCCCAGCTTGACCTGCCGCATCCAGGCACTGCGCAAGCCGTTGTTCTTCTCCATCTCTTTCTTGATACGCCCGGTCCAACGCTGGGGAGAGTAAATGAGGGACAACGAATGAGTCGCCGGGTAGAGCAGATGGCCCTTGCTCCCCTTGCTCTGACTGATGAACATGGCATCTTTCACTTCATATTCATCCAACACCTTGGCTTTTTCGTCATAGACATAGAGCCAGCCATCGCGCAGCTGGCGCAGGGCATAACAACTCTCCTTGAACTTGAGCGGTGAAACAAAACCCGCTCCGGCGGGCAATGGATGCTGCTGCTTCTGAGGAGGTGCGAAAGGCTCATCAAGGGCATAGCGCACCGGTACCAGGGCAATCTCTTTATTTTTAAAGGGGCAGGTGCCAACCGGGCTCTTGCAATCCTTGTTGCCGGCAGCTCCAGCTGCTTGGTTCGGGGTGCTCATGACGTTATTTCCTGTGCAATGGCGTGTTGCTCTGCCCAGTTGGCTGCCTGTTCAACACGCTGTGACGGGGTCTGTGCCGAGGGGGTAGTCAACAACCTGCTCACGATCGGGTAGGCATCACCCTGCCACCATGACTCGCCCAGGAAGCCCAGCACATTGAAAAACAGCAGCAAGTCGCGTTCGGTCTGAAATCCCAGTTGATAAGCCTGTTGGGCCCAGCGGGCAATCCAACACTTTGGATCGGTCTGCTGCGCCAACCGGGCGGGAAACCACGCCTGCATGTGGCGATAAACCGCATCCAGCTGGTTTTGCCAACTCACTTCGCCCAAGCGGGCCCATTGCACATCGGTGAGTCTGCATGTGTCGCCCATCGGCTCGGCAAGCGTCTCTTTGACCTGCCAATGGCGCCAACCGGTGCGGGTTGGCAGCCAGACTTGTGCAATTTTCCGCCACAGCCAGGGGTCTGCATCCACCATCAGACATGCCATGGTTTCCGGGGCGGCCAGTTTGAGCAAGATGCGGCTGCCGTAAGGGCTTTCGACCTCGATAAGCTGGCGCAACTGATCCGCCAGCGGCAAGAGAGGCAAAGCGGAGGCGAGCAACCATCCGGTATTGGCTGACAGGCTCTTGAACCAGCCGAGCAAGGGCTCGCTGGCCTCCACCAGACAGGGAGAGACCTCCCGCAGGCTATCCCAGGGGGCGTAGAGATAGAGCGGCTGGTAAGCCGGGCAGTCGCTGACCTCAAATAGTTGGCGTTCGAGCTCAGGGATCTGCCCGCCATCGAGCAACAGATAAAGACGTTCACCTTCTGCCAAGGTGAGCGCTGGCAATACCATTAGTTGCCCTCCTTGGCCAGCTGTTCACATATCTCGCAGACCGGCTCGGCCGATTTCAGAGTCGCAATCTGGCGAACCGTGTCGACCGGGGGCGGCGGGGGCACCGCCTCGACATCATCAGGCAGGATAGGCATCTGCCCAGCCCAACCGGAGCCAGAACCGGGACTACCGCCAGAGTTCATCTTGATGGAGCCACCACTTATCGTCACGCCATCAGCATCGACCTTGACGAAGCTGCCACCCACTTTAAGTGTCAGCTCGACACCGGCCTCCAACACGATCTTCATGCCTGCCTTGTAGTGTACCTCCTGGCCGGCATCAATCAGCAGCGATTGCCCCAGCTTCTGATGCATGGAGGCATCCACCGTCAGCGAGTAGTCCGCCTTGATCTGGTCGCGCTTTTCGCCTTCGACTGTCAGGTAGTCGTTGGCCTTGATGCGAGTGACCCGCTCGTTGTCGATATCCCGATGCTCGTCGTGTTTGATATGCCAGACGACATCGTTCTGGATGAGCACGTTCAGATCTTTCTGACCGTGGAGATAGATCTCTTCCTGACCAGCCTGGTCTTCAAAGCGCAGCTCGTTGAAGCCTTCGCCCTGATGGGTTTCGGTGCGCAGCACGGTGCGGGTCTTGTTGAGTGGCAACTCGTAAGGTGGCCGGTTGGTAGCGTGATAGGTGCGGCCAGTCACTATGGGCTGATCGGGGTCCCCTTCCAGAAATGAGACGATAACCTCGTGGCCAATGCGCGGCATGGCCATCATGCCGTACTGACCACCGGCCCAGCCCTGGCTCACCCGCACCCAGCAGGAGCTCTGGTCGTTGGAATTGCCGTAGCGGTCCCACGGAAATTGCAGTTTGACCCGGCCGTGCTCGTCGCAGTAAATCTCTTCCCCTTCGGGACCAACCACCATGGCAATTTGCGGGCCATCCACCATGGGCTTGTTTGGCGCCTCTGGGCTGCCGATACGCGCCCGCCAGGTAGTGCTCGCCTTCACCACGCCAAATTCGTTGTGATAAACGGTCGGGCCACTGCCGCCCTCCTCCTCCAGCGCTTGCGGCTGTTCGCCGGTGTGGCGGATATGGACGACTTGCCAGTCGGTATTGAGGCTATCGTTGGGGTGCTCGGTCAGTGAGAAGAACAGCCCCGGCATAAGGGCTGCGCTATTCGATTTGCCGCTGCCCGCCACTGCATCGTTGCGTAGGGCATCGAGCCGGTGCTGGGCAAAGGCCTTGCCGCTGCCGTCCTGCTTGTAGCGACCCGGGTAGTCAAAATGCTGATAGGTATCGCGCTGATGCTCGAGCTCTGCGCCCTGCTTTTTGTGGGAGAGGCCATAAGCCGGCGTCTTGAAGCTGTAGTCCTTGAGCTCTACATCGCTTGGCCGTACCGCCTCACGGTAGTGGAACTGGCGCACGTAAGGACCTTGTTTCAGCGAGCGGTTGCCAAGGTTGAAAAAGAGCTCGGGGCCAGCAGTCAGGGCTGCGGCATCGTCAGCAAAGACGATGCGATGTTTGCCTGCTTCAAACTCGTGGAAGTAGAAGAGCCCCTCTTCTGCGGCAAGGCGATTGAGGAAGTCGAGGTCAGTTTCGCGATACTGAACGCAGTATTCCCGCTGGGCATGTTCATTTTTCAGGGCAAAGGCGTAGTCGGTGATACCGTGTTCTTGCAGCAGAATGGAAAGAATTTCCTCGGGCTTCTGTGTCTGAAAGATGCGGGAGTTTTGGCGCAATCCCAACCGCCACATGGCCGGTTTGACTTGCAACTGATAGCGGGTGCGACGAAAACCGCTGTCCCCTTGGGCAAACTCGCTCACTACCCCGCAGACCCGGCGTTGCAGCTCGCCGTTGTACCACACCAGCAGCTCGCACGGCTGGTCCAGCACGGCACCAAAGTCGATATCGGGTTGGCTGCTTGCCAGCTCCAGCGTCAGAACAAACGGTCCGCTGAGCCTCTCATGCAAATCAAAGGCAGCGACAACGAAGGTGGTTTCTGGCAACGCCCCCACCTTGGCGGTGAATTGTAATCCTGTGCTATTGGCCATCTTGTGCCTTCTCCATAGCTACCGCACGCCCGCGGCGCGCTACTTGGTGGTTCGATGATGAGATAAAGCCATCATTGACGGCCTTACCTCATAACCGAGCCAAACTGTGGCCATTCTCTCTAACCGGCCTGTCCGCTGCCCGAACCAATCACCACGCCACCACAATCCACTGCCGTGCCGGTGACGGCGATGGGTTTGCCATTCACCAGCACAGAGCCAACACCACCGGCAATGGCCCGTGGGTGCGGCGGGTTGTTGGGCTTGTCATGGGGCGCCAGTGGATCACCTTGACGAGCCACAGGCTTGCCATCTAGGAACACGTCGGGACTGGCAGCTATCACCGGGGTCGGTGGGAAGCCATCGTGGTCGGTGCCGATGTCACCGAGCAGTGCGATAGCGGGGCACATAGTCATTCTCCATATGAGCGGGTAGACGCACAGACATCATCCCTCTGCCCCTGTGCCCGATGGAACGCACCAGGCACAGGCGATTTTGATAAACAGCGGATAAACAGAACAGGCCACAGCACAGGCTATGCCATTTAGCACTGGCGAAATTAGCCAAATAAAATCAAATGGTTAACCTCTTTCGATAGATGACAGGGTTATCCATTCGCAAGGGATTGCGCAAACTGGGCAATCCCCCTGCAAAATATTGCATCTGCAGTGCAACCATCTGTAGTATGCGCAACTGGTTGCGCATAACAGAGCAATCAGCTACCGGATAGCCCTTGTTGCAGTTGGTAAAGCCGGATGTTGAGTGCTTTCAAGTCACTCTCTATCCCTTTCAGCTCGGCAGCCGTAATAGGCTCCTGCGACGCTTTTCGCCCCTCCAGTTCGCTCAGACGTAAACTGAACGGGACCTCCTGCATCAGGTTCTTCTGTACCTCGTAGAGCTGAGACTTGAGGTAGGAAATCGTGACCGTCTTGCGCTGACGCTCCAGCTCCAGCAGCTGATCGATCAGGGCATCGACCCCGGCGCGCGCCTCCAGATAGGTCGGCACCCGGTTGAGATCCCCTTGCTGGCCGGCCAGCGCGGTCTGCCACTGCTTGTCCAGCGCCTTGACCGCCAGCGAGTCGGGATAGAGCATCTGCAGCGAATTGCGCAGCCCCTCGCCATAACGGTACCAGTAGAGGGGAGAGGTCTGCTCCAGCCGATCCAGTTGGGCCTGATAACGCGATACAAGCTCGCTCTCCATCCCCTGCAAGGTCTGCTCCCCCAACACGATGCGCGCTTGGCGAATGTCGTCATAACTCAGGGCCTGCGGTAACGCTGCAGCGGGTTGTTGCAACCGTTGCGCCGCGATGACCTTCTCCTGCTGCTGATGTTGCCAACCAAGCCATCCCATCATAGGCAAGGCGCAGGTGAGCAGGCCACAGCCAAACCAGAACCAGGCCGGCCGCTGTTTGCGGTGCTGCTCAATCTTGAGCACGGTCGGCTTCATCTGCCCCTTCTCGCGCCCCACCAGAATGCTGCCCTGCGGCAGAGCGGGGGCAACCGATGCCATCGGCGTTCCGTGATCGTGGTCCATGTCCGATTTGAAGAAGACCATCGGCGGGATCTGCAGCTCATCCTTGAGGCCCGGCTCATCGGAGACGATGACAATCTCGGTCTCGTCAAACAGATGGGTGTACCCCTCGATAAAGTGCACCAGATTCTCGACCCGGGGGATGCGGCTCAAACCGGTGTTGTGCAACTTCTCGCTGATGAGTTGCAGTGCCCGCTCGCAGCGGTAGATCAACCGCTTGTCCTCGTGGCTGATCTGGTACTGGCGGATCACGTCGCTGATGCGGGCAATAAACCAGTCGAGCATCTCGATGCGGGCCCGCTCCTGATGCACCGGTGGCCAGAAACTCTCCCACTGGGTGACGATCAGGTTGGCGAGAAACTCGCACCCTTCGGTAAAGCCGCTCAGCCCCTGAATGCGGGAGCGCGCCAGAGTGAAGTAGATGGCGGTCTGCAGATCCACCCCGTGCTTTTCAAAGATTTGATTGGCAAGCTGATGAATCCTGACCCAATCCACCTCGGGGCGGGAGGCGTGGCTAAGCTTGTTGATCTCGGCGCGCAGCGCCTCGTACTCCGGCAACATTCTGGGGTCACGCCCCACTTTCAATGCCTGCTGGCCTTGTTGATTCTGTGACATATCGGATTCCAAAATGCGGGGGGGCATGACGCCCCCCAACATGATCAATAGAGGGATTCAGGCAAGCTGAACTGGCTGAACAGGCCGCCGGTGAAGGGGTTCTGGGCGCTGTCGGTATAGACCCGATAGGTCATGGCACCCTGATCCACCGGGAAGCGCACATCAAAGGTGGCCTCGTTGACCTGAGTCAGCTCCCCCTTGTCCATCAGGCGGAACATGGCCCAGGGACCGACAAAGCCCTCGCTGCGCGGTGAACGTTCGCGGGCAGCCGGTACCAGGGTGATCTTGCTCTCGGCCCCGTCGCGCATGGTGTTTGGCCACACCAGCGGGATCTTGTTGCGACGGCCGTGGGCATACTCCAGCAACTGGCCATCCAGGTTGAGCACACTACGCCGCTTGTTGGCGGTGAGTTCGATGGGCTCGAGGGCAAATTGCACCTCCAGATTGCCCTGCTGGCTGAAGAAGATCTGGCGGATCCGCGCAGCGCGATCCAGCTGTTTGATCAGCTCCGCCTGAATAGGTGAGCTCAGTTCTCCCTCCATCAAGCCCCCCTCCACCATGGGTTTCAGGTTGACCTGATAGAAGCTGTCCAGGGTGCCACCGGGGGCAAAGAAGCGCTCCATCTCGGAGAGCGGCACATCCTTGGCAGAACCCGGATTGAACGGATAGCGATCCGCCAGTTGGCTGTTGAACGGTGCCAGCACCTTCGCCTGCCACTCCTGATTGAGGGATGACATGGCCAGATCGACCACCAGTTGCGAGCTTTGATCCGCCAGCTGCCCCACCCAGCGATTGAGTGGTTCTGGCAGGCCACGGGCATACTGCTGCAGAGCAAAGACCGGGTCGGCATACTTGTTGGTCAGACGCAACTGCACCGCCTTGAGGGCAGACTGTCCCGGCTCGGTGGCATTGACGATCAGCTCCATATAATGCTGCAGCTCAATCAGCTTCTGATTCACTTCCGAAATGAGCGGCCCCTGTTCCCCACGGCCAGTCAAGACGCCATTGGTGGCCATAAAGGGGCGACCGATCCGGGCAGTGATCGCCTGCGCCGGATCTCCTTCCGCATCGGAGATCTTGCGAATACGGGTATTGTCATCCAGCGCAGCGAGCACCCGCAGGAATGGCTGGTCGTTGCCGGTGATGGCAGAGAGCACATCGAGCGCCTGCTCGGGGCTGGCAAGGGTCTGCACATCCAGATTGGTCAGCAATTTTTGCCACTGGTTGACGTAATCGGTGACATAGCGATCGTTGACCTGACGAGTGATCTCCTTGCGATCCGCCTCGCTCAACTGGCTCAGCTTGCGCTGGCCCAGCACCCAGGCATCCATGGCGGTGAGATCGATCAGCGCCTTGTCCTGCTTGAGGAAGAAATCGCTGAAACCGGGCCAGGTCAGCAGACGCGGCACCTGACCGGCACTCTCGTTGCGCAGGGCAAAGACGGTATCAAAGGCGGGGCCCACCTCGTCACGCACGTTGAGAGCAGGCGGCAGCACATCGCCCGCCTTCACCACCAGATTCTGATAGACCCGCTGATACATGGGCAGCTTGCCGAGCTCCCGCTGGGCGCCATACACCGGCTCCTTGAACGGCAAAAATGCCGTGATGGCGGCCTGATCACGAGCGGCACGAGCGCCATGCCAGTCGGTATGATCGAGGGCATAGTCAAGATGCCCCATCAGCTGCTCCTGCACTGCCCCCTGCCCCGGGAACGCTTTTTGCCAGCGGTTGGCCATGTACTGCTCCACCAGCTCCTTGTTGCGACCAGAGGCATCATCCAGCATCCGCATCACCCGCAGAATGGCGAGCTTCTCCTCGCTACCAGCCGGCGCCTGGTCGAGATCGTCCAGCAGCCCCTGCATCTGGGCCGGCAGAAAGCTCAGACTCAGCAGTTGCAGATAGGATCCCTCCACATAGGGGCCAATTTCGTCCCCCTGATAGAGGCCGAGATCCGCCACCAGCGGCATGCGTTCCCGGTAGTTGCCAAAAGAGAGGGTCGCCTCGCGAATAAGGTTGAGACGCGGCAACTGGCTCACCCCGAAGGCGTGGGCATCGGCCACCTCATTCGTCTCCATAAAGGCCTGCGCCTTGGTCAGTACATTGCGACCCGCCTCCTCGTTGACCCGGTAAAAGTAGTGCCAGCCACCGATCAGGGCGGCAGAGAAGAGCGACAAACAGCCGAGACCAATGGTCATCCGGCGGCGGCGATAGAGGGTATGCAGCCGGTTTTCTCCGGCCAGATGGGCCTCCGGGAAGATGATCGAGGAGAAGAGCTTGCGCACGAAATAGGTGTTGGACTCCCCGCGCAGGGCGGAGTGGATCGGCTCGGGCAAGCTGTAACGCCGGGAAGCGGCCTGGGCAAAGGCATCGAACGGGACACCTTGCTGATAAACGGAGCTGATATAGACGCCGCGCACCAGCAGTGGCTTGCTCTCTTCAATGGTCAGGGTTTCATCGAGCAGGCTGGTCACATAATCCTTGAGACCCGCCAATTGACGGACAAACGAGAAGAGGGCGTTGCGCTGGGCGGCATCGAGCCGGGCCAGCATCATCTCGGGCAGATTGCGGTTGAGGTTGTCGACCCACTGATCCCAGAACAGCGCCAGATCCTGCTGCCAGGATTTGCCCTGACTGCTGCCGAGGTTGAAGGTCACCCCCAGCACGGCGTCACGGGCCTCTTTATCCAGCTGTTCATAGACCACATCAAAGCCGCGCAGCATGTCGAGCTTGGTGAAGGTGACATAGAGCGGCAGCCGGGGATTCATGGTGGCCGACACCTCTTGCAACCGGGCACGCATCAGCTGGGCATAGGCCTTGCGCTCGGCCACACTGGCCGCGGACAACCACGCCAAATCAACAGTCAATACCAGACCATTGAGGGGCTGGCGACGACGATGCTCGTTGAGCCAGTTCAGCAGATGCAGCCAGAGCCGCTCATATTTGCGAGACTCCGGCTCCTGCTCGGTCTGGGACAACAGCACACCGGCCGGATCCAGCATCACCGCTTGCTCCCCCAGCCAGCAATCGACCAGCTGGCCTTGCGCCACGTCCCGCAGTTCGGTATCGAGCCTGGGATTGAGTTTGTTGGCCGGGTTGGCACGGTGGATCAGGCTGCTCTTGCCGCTGCCGGGCAGCCCCAACACCAGATACCATGGCATGGCGTAGAGCGCCCCCTTGCCAAGGTGTTCATTCAGAGCTTGCAACCAGCGATCGAGGAACAGCGCCTGTTTGTCGATGAGCCCTTTGACCGGATCCTGCTCCAGCAGCACCTCATGCCGGCGCTCGGCCTTGAGCTGTTTCATCTTGCGCCATACCCGCCAGGAGAGTACCCCCAACAGCAACCAGAGCCAGAGCAGGGTGAATACCACCCGCCCCCACAAGGCCTCGAATGGCCTGGCATCACGGATCTCGATGCGAGGCCCCAGCCACCACACCAGGATCAGGGCGACAACCCACAGCACAGCACCGAGCAGGGGCCAGGAGGGTTTCAGTTTCGGCAGCTGTTGCCTCGACAAGGTAAAAATGGTTTTGAACATAAAATGTGATCCAACTCCGACTCAATGACTCATTTCGGCACTTAGTTCGGCAAATGAGCGGCATAGGGGGCCAGGCGGCTGACCAACCCGGGCTCCCACTGCGACAACCCGAGGCGATTCGCCTCTTGCCACAAGTGTTGATATTGCTGGCGCGCAAGCGCCTCCATGCCTTCCTGCTCCAACAACTCCGCCTGCACCAGCAAGGCATGGAAGCGGGCTCTTGGCTCTTTCATCTGTGCCATCCGCTCATCAAGCAGGGCGAGCGCGGCGGCAATCCCCTGCTCCCCATGACGCAAGGCCACCTCCTCGGCCAACTCGACCTGTCCGCTGCCGCCTCCACCACTCTTGGCAGGCTGCAACCAGCGACTGCACTCGGAGGAGAGAAACGGGGAACCATCGCTGAAGGTGAGATCCCGCAGCGCGGGAAGACGCAGCAAAAACGCATCCAGCTCCGCCATGATGGCCTGCGCCACCGCGCCATATCCCAGCTTCTGGGCCACCTCGGCCGAGAGCCTGTGCCCCTCGAACCAGTAAGGGGCCAGCGTCAGGCTCTGCTCGATGCGCTGCCAGAGCGCCAGATCTGGCGTGCCCATGGCGGCGCGATACTCATCCACCATGTCCACCGACATGGAGGCCAGCTGGGTTTTGTTCCCCTGAGCCGTCATCGGCGGGGTGGTGATGCCGGCCCAGATGGCGTGACGACGCAGCCGATAACCGATCGCAGCCTCCGGCTGGCGCTCAATCAGCAGCTCCGCCACCTTGAGCTGGGTCTGTCGCCATGCCCGATCGTTGGAGCTGTCAATCTCGATGCCGGAGCCCTTGCTGCTGCCACTGAGCACCATAGCGCTCGCCATGCTGCTCGCGCTGGCGGTGGCTGCAACAGCGCTGCTTGCAGGTTGAGTTCCGGCATCAGCATCAGCCTGGACAACCTGTTGTCGCTGCGCCCGCTTCAACCCCATCATCAGGGGATCCAGCAGTTCTCCCTTGTCAGGGCACTGAGCCAGCCAGACGGCCTCCAGCTGTTCTGCCTGCGCCAGCAACTGAACCAGCTCGGCTGCCGAGGCGCTCTCGCTCACCCTCGGCAGGGCACCCTCGAAGCGCTTGATGATCTGCACCATCAATCGCTGCTTCTGGGTCGCATTCCCGGGCCAGGCCAACAGCCAGTAAGCCTTGATCCAGGCTTCCAGCAAGCTCAGCGCAGCGCCCATCGGGGTCGCCTTGGCGGGATGCTGCAGGCAGCGCAGCAGTTGGGCCAGCACCCGCATATCCTTGGTGCGGCTCTCCAGCAACCCCAGACAGGCTTCGGCGACCGCATTGAGATCGACCTGGCTGTGGGCAAGGGAGCCCAACTTGACCAGCTCGGTCTCCACATAGTCCCAGCGAGGCTCATCGGCCAGCACGGCCCCTTTGATCTGTTCATCCGGCAAGCTGGTGAGCAGACGGCTACACCAGGGGTGTTGATAGCTCATCTTCCCCCCTACCAGCGACACTGTTGGCGCACCGGTATCAGCGCCTCTTTCAGGCCGCTGAGATCGACCCGCAGCAAGGCGCCGTTGGCCGCCTGAACCTGCAATTCACGATGACCGATCCAGCGTTTTAGCTCCTCGATGGCGGGCAGACCGCGGCCATATTCGAGTAGCCATCCCTGATCCCGGATAAACCAGCTCTGACTGCTGCGAGTTGCTTGTCCATCCAGCGCGACTTCGACACTCTCCCCGCGCCACGGCGCATCCAGCCGCAAGCGAATATGGGTGATGCTGTTGACACAACCGATCGCCAGGGTGGCACCGCGCAGGGCCGGACGGGTCAATACCGCCGTGCCGCTCTCCTCATCCTGTCGCAACAGGAAGGGTGAGCTATCCGGCACTCGGGCCAACTCCTGCTCCGCTATCGCCAGCCAGGCCGGAGACTTGGTGCTCTCCTTGTTGCCTGATTGCGTCGCCTCATTGCCAAGGGCGTCATAGCAGGCGAGCCGTATCAGAGGGGATGGCTCGCGACGACACGCTTGCCACGCCGCCATATCGAGGGGAGGCACCGCATTGCCGGTCGCCAGCAGCAGGGGCAACAAACCCATGATGCTCATCAGTTCACCTCCAGTTTCTGGCACTTGTGATCCAGGGTGCGCTTGGGAATATTGAGGCTCTCGGCCACCAGCATGCGATTCCCCTGAAAGTAGCGCAGGCGCGCTTCAATCACCGATGCCTCGTACTGCTGCATGGCCCGGCGCAGATCGCGGATATGGTTGTAATCGTCCAGCGCATCGGGCAGCTCGGCACAGACCCGATCCCGCAGCTCCGGCGGCAAGGCGCCAAGCCCCACCTCTTCACCATGACGGGTGTGGGCACAGGCCACCTCCAGCAGATTGCGCAGCTCGCGCACATTGCCGGGGAAATCGTAACTTTGCAGTTGCTTGAGGAACTTGCGCTGCAAACCAGCCAGTCCCTTGTCATCCTGCGCGGCAAACTGGGCCATGAAGTGCTGGCAGAGCAGCGGCACATCCTCGATATGCTCGCGCAAGGGGGCGATCAGCAGCAGACACTGGCAGAGACGGTGGTAGAGGTCGGCACGGAACCGCCCCTCCTCCACATGGCGGGTCAGCGGCTGATGAGTGGCCGCGATGAGGCGAAAATCGGAGTGATACTCCTGCTCTGCCCCAAGCGGCCGGTAGCTGCGGGTTTCCAGCACCCGTAGCAGCTTGGCCTGCATGGCGGCGGGCATATCGCCCACTTCGTCTAGAAACAGGGTGCCACCATTGGCCTGCGCCACCAGCCCGGTCTTGTTGGAGAGGGCGCCGGAGAAGGCCCCCTTCTGATAACCGAACAGCTCGCTCTCAATGAGATTCTCGGGGATGGCGGCGCAGTTGATGGCGACGAACGGCTTGGCGGCACGCTCGGAGCACTGATGCACCAAGCGGGCGACCACCTCCTTGCCACTGCCGGTCTCTCCCTGAATAAGCACGGTCAGCTTGTGCTGGCCCGCCTGGGCGATCTGCTCGCGCAAGCCTCGGATCACCGCCGACTGGCCAACCAGCTGATCCCCCAGCAACTTCTCGTGCTGGCGCTGGCGCTCCCCCTCCCCCTTGATCTGACGCAGGGAGTCGCGCAGCACGTTCTGATCCCGGCGGCTACGCCCCAGATCGCGGATCAGGGTGAGCTGGTTGCAAAAGACCTGCGCCAGACTGGCCAGCTCGGGGCGAGCCGCCCACTCCTGCAACACATCGCCACTGTCCATCATCGCCAGCACGGCAAACGGCTTGCCGTTGCCATCATTGAGCGGAAAGGCGTGCAGGCCGCACTGCTGGCCAAGGTTGGCCAGCAGTGAGCGAAAACCGGCGTGCTCAATGCGGGCACCGCCATGGAGGGAATCCCAGGTGCGGGATTGCGCCTTGTGCAGCACATAGGCGAGTGGATGAGAGAAATCATCCACCGCCAGCGCCAGCGCAACCTCCTGCCCCTTGACCCACCCTTTGCACTCCAGCTGGCGGCCGCTCACGTCCAGCATGCCAAGCAGCAGTCCTTTGGGCTGGAAGCTGGCATTGAGGGTCGAGCTCCACCAGTGGCAGAGATGTTGTTCATCCCGTTGCGAGGTGAGCGCTAGGGCGAATGCGAGGGCTTGCTCCATGGTCAGCCCTCCACCTCGGCCACGAACTGGTGATCGGCCACCGAGAAGCGCACCCGGTTGATGGGCTCACCGGCCGAGAGGCGCTGCAACAGTTGCAGGGAGACCGGCGGCAACAGGGCTCCATCGATGACGGATTCGAGCATCCGCGCGCCGTTCTCGCTGCGGTTGGCCCGCAGCAGGATCTCCTCGGCCACCTCGCTCTCCAGCACCACCTCCGCACCGAAACGCTCCTTGAGCAGCTTGACCAGCCGGTTGAGTTTGCCACCGACGATCTGCACTAGCGTGTCGTGACCGAGCGGCAGGTAGGGGATCACCTCCATCCGCGCCAGCAGGGCCGGTTTGAAGAAGGCGGCGAGCTCCGGATAGAGGGCATCCAGCAGCACATCGGGCTGCTCGGCATGCTCGACGATGGTCTGGAAACCGAGGTTGGAGGTGAGGAAGAAGACCACGTTCTTGCAGTCGATGATCCGCCCTTCCCCATCCGCCAGCTCGCCCTTGTCGAACGCCTGATAGAAGAGGTTGAGCACGTCCGGATGGGCCTTCTCCACCTCGTCCAGCAGCACCACGGAATAAGGCTTCTGACGGATCGCTTCGGTCAACACGCCCCCCTCGCCAAAACCGACATAGCCGGGCGGCGAGCCGATCAGGCGCGAGACAGTGTGCTTCTCCTGATATTCGGACATGTTGATGGTGGTGAGATACTGGCGACCGCCAAACATCAGCTCGGCAATCTGCAGCACGGTTTCGGTCTTGCCGACCCCACTTGGCCCCACCAGCAGGAAGGCCCCCAGCGGACGGCCTGGACGACGAAGATCGGCGCGGGCGGTCAGCAGGTGTTTATGCAGGTGGGCCACCGCCACATCCTGCCCCTTGATGAGCTCGCCAAGGTACTCCGGCAGACGGGTCACCACATCGAGCTCCCCTTGGGAGATGCGATTAAGCGGCACCCCGGTCCACTCGGCGATCACCGCTGCGATCTGGGTCTTGTCGACATGGGCAGAGACCAGCACCTCACCCTGTTGCAGCTCGGCCAGCTCGCGCTCGAGCCCGGCAAGCTGCCCGGCGGCCGCTTGCGGATCGAGCGGCGCATCGGCGAGATCCAGCGCCTCTCTGGCCAGCATCTCATCCTGCTGATCCGCCAGCAGGGCGGCACGCAGTTCGACAATCCGATGCACCAGCCCCTGCTGTTGCTGCCATCGGGCTTCCTGCTCACGCAGGTTGTCACGACAGGTCTGCTGGGCCGCTTGCAGCTCGGCGAGGCGCTCATCGTTGTCACCCAGACCAATCAGGCTCTGGCGCTCCAGCTGACGGATCTCCAGCTCGCGCTGGCGCAGTTCGTTTTGCAGGTGACTGACCGCGCGTGGCGGCGTGGTCAGGTTGATGGCCACCCGGGCACAGGCGGTATCGAGTACGTCGATCGCCTTGTCCGGCAGCTGACGGCCGGAGATGTAGCGGGCGGAGAGCTGAGCGGCAGCTTGCAGCGCCTCCTCGTCAATCAGCACCCCATGGGCCTTCTCGTAGATGCTGCGCAGGCCGCGCAGGATCACGGTGGCTTCACCTGCATTGGGTTCACCCACTTTCACCAGCTGGAAGCGGCGCGACAGGGCGGCATCTTTTTCAACGTACTTCTTGTATTCGCTCCAGGTGGTGGCAGCGATGGTGCGCAGCTCGCCCCGGGCCAGCGCGGGCTTGATGAGGTTGGAGACATCCATGCCGCCCGCCTGGTTGCCGGCACCAATCAGGGTGTGAGCCTCATCGATAAAGAGGATGACAGGTCGCACGGCATCCTTGACCTCCTGCATCACCCCCTTGAAACGCTTCTCGAACTCCCCCTTGACCGAGGCGCCCGCCTGCATGGCGCCGAGATCCAGGGTCATCAGTTCGACCCCGCGCAGCTTTTCGGGTACCTGACCCGCCACGATGCGCAGCGCCAGCCCCTCGATCAGGGCGCTTTTACCGACGCCGGCCTCCCCCACCACGATGGGGTTGTTTTTGCGGCGACGGGAGAGAATGTCGATCATCAGATCGATCTCGTGATCCCGGCAGAGCACCGGATCCAGGGTTCCCTGACGGGCCTGTTCGGTGACGTTGACAGTAAAGCGGGCCAGCAGGCTGGCATCGGCGGGCAGCGCGGCCTGAGTCGAAGTGCCGTTGGCAGAAACAGTCACTTGGGTCTCGGCAGACTCTTTCACCCACTCGTCGAACTGCTGGCGCAGCAGCTCGCGATTGACGTTGGCCAGCAAACGGGTCACCGAGCCCGGCAGATAGCGCTGCGGGGTCATCAACAGCACCAGCAGCATGACGCCGCTGCGCAGCTGGCCGTGTTGCATCTCGGCGGAGGCGAGCAGCCAGCTGTCTTGCAGCCACTCCACCAATAGCGGCGAGAAGGAGGGATAACCCTGGCCATAGCCGTTGTCGGCAGCTGCCGGTTGCAGCAGGGTTTTGAGCTCCTCCACTTCCACGTCGGCGCGTTTGAAGATGAGACGCACATCGCTGAGGGGGGTCTCCAGCATCTTCAGCAGCAGGTGCTCGATGCGGATCTCGGCGCCCTGATGATTGACACAGAGGGCCGCTGCCTCCTCCAGCATGTGACGGCAGATGGGGTTGAGTCTTTCCACCAGTACCGGTAGCTCTATACGAATCAAGGCGTGCTCTCCTTAAGTATTTATTTTAATAATTCGCCCAGTTGACGCAGTACGTCCTGGGTCTGGTTATTGAGTTGGTGGTGATAGAGGCCAAAGATGATGGCCAGGATCAGCGCCCCTCCCATAAACAGGGTGCGCAGGGAGACTTGCTTGCGCAGCTGGTAGCGAGATGCCTGCTGACCGAGGTCGAGATGAAACACGCTGGGTGCCTCACCGCCACGTTCGAGTGACAGCTGCTTGTGCAGTTGCTTGACGATCCGTTCAAACTCGTCACGGCCCTGGCTCATCACCTTGTAGCGCCCCTCAAAACCGAGGCACAGGCAGAGATAGATGAACTCCAGGATGTCGCGATAGCGCACCGGATCTTCCTGCAGACGGGTCAGCAGGACGAACACCTTCTCGCCCCCCCAGGTCTCGTTGTGGAAACGGGTCAACAGCGAATGTTCCGACCACTCGCTCTGGCTGCCCCAGTCGCGCCCCATCACGGCCTCATCGATGAAGGTGCAGAGGATGTAGCGAAACGAGAGGACGACGCCATTCTCGTAACCCTGAGCCATCAGCTCCTGCTCGATGGCCTGGATCTCGGTCACCACCCGCTGATAGAGCTCGGGCACCCGATCGTAACGGGACAGCAGGCGCACCCGCTGCACCAGCCCCAGCAGGGGGGTCACCGCATCGATCATCGGGTTGATGCTCTGGCCACGCAGGCGGAACCAGTAGTCCGAATCCATGTCCAGCTGCTCGGCATGATCGAACAGCAGGTCGCTCAGTTGCTCGTTCTTGATAATGTCCGTGGTCATCTCTGCATGTTTCCTTGGTGCGATCACTGGCTACGAATGGCCCAGAGCTGCATGTCGAGCTCGGGGAAATCGCCGGCAATGTGGAAGGCGAGGGTGTTGCTGACCGCCAGCATCTGCCAGGCCGGGCTCTGCCGGTCGAGCTGGAAGTAGCTGTAACCGGCGTGGTAGGGCAGCTGGCGCGGCGCCACCGGCAGCGGCAGCAGCGGAATACCCGGCAGCTGCAGGCTGATGAGCTCGCGGATCTTGTCGCTGGAGGCCACCTTGGTCTGCTGCAGCAGCTGTTTGCGCAGCTGCTCCTGCGGCATGCGGGCACGCACTGCCAGCACGAAATCGGCGCTCTGCATCAGCTCGCTCTCGCTCACCATGGCCACCATGATGCCGTACTGGTGCTTGCGCAGCTGGATGGAGACGGCGCGGGGCGACAGCACGGTACTGAGTGCCTGACGCAGGGCCAGCATCACCGGTTCGAAGCTCACCTGCTGATCGTCGTGACGATAGGCGGGGAACTCGGGGGGCAGGCGGGACTCGTCGGTAAAGGTCATCAGCTCGCCGCACAGCTGCACCAGCGCCTCATGCAGCCGCTCGGGGTGCAGGGTGCCAAGGCGCGCCAGATGGGAGAGCTGGGGCTGGGCGCGGTTGAGTAGCTGCAGCATCATGAACTCGGCCACATCGGCAACCCCCTGCTGACCCGGCGACGCGATGCGCTGGGAGAGGCTGCGAGCCCGCTCGGCCACAAGGCCAGCCGACTCGCCGAGGAAGCGCTTGAGAGTCGGGATGGCGGATACGCTGATGCTGCAGGGCATGAAGTTGGGATCAAGCACCAGACCGCCGTCCGGACGTTTGTCCAGAATGCGAGCAATGGCGAGGGACGCATAGGCACTGCGATCTTCCCGCTCCAGCATCAGGCGCAGGCTGACCCGCCCCACTTCGAGGGAGACCACGTCGCCCCCTTCGCTGTGGAGATCCCGCACATCGTGGCGATGAGCCTGCAGCCGGGTTGCTACCTGACCGCCCTGATTGACCTCGTTGACCCCGCTCACCGAGAGCGGCAGCGCCAGATAGACCTTCTGGTTGGCCACCGAGGCATCGGTGATCTCCAGCGGGGTCGGCAGCACATCATCGTTCGGAATGTTGAAGACGGTGCCGTCCGGCATGATACCGGTGGCCCCCACCAGCGCGATGCGGCCAAAGCCGAGGTAATCCTCGTTGATGGCAAGCGACTGCAACCCGTAGAAATAGTCGGACAGCGCGCTCAAACGCGCGTGCAGCGCGTAATCTGAATGTCTCTGTTGTTGCTGGAAGTGCTGGGGCTTGATAAAGAGCCCTTCACGCCAGATAACCCGATTTCGACTCGACATGATTATTCTTCTTCTTTTTGTAGTTCCACTTCATCCAGGCGCAGGTGCACCAGAATTTGATAGGCCGTTCCCTTGCCCTTGACCTTGATGACCTTGCGCCACTCGGCGCTGTCCGGATCGGCGTACCGAGCAATCACGCCGATGTAACGGGTCTTCTCGTCAAGCTTGACGGGGGGCAGGTATTTGAACTGGCCGGGTAGCAGGGTGTAGTCCTGATGATCCAGGTAGTTCTTGCCAAGGGCCTTCTCTACATCTGCCGTCACCTGGTCGTAGTCGGTGGCGAGCAGCCTGGAATCTTCCGCCAGCAGCACCACCTGAAACTCGATGGGTGCCGCCTCCCCGCTCTCGTTGGGGTTGACGTCAGGCTCCGCCAGCAGGCTGAGCCCCAGGGTGGAGGGCTGGTCATCGTTGCTCCCCACCTGGACATCCGGGTTCATGACCACATCGGCCATCTTGCCCATGGTGGTACAACCGGCCAGGGCCAGCAGACAGGCCCCAAACCACAGTGCACGTATCATCAAATCAGTCCCTGTTGCTGACGCACGGCCTGGTCATAGGCCTGGGCGTAGACCTGATGGAACAGCTTGTCGAACCCCTGCTGACGGGCAGAGGTGAGCTCACGGTAGTAGTGCTGATACATGTTCCAGGCCCACCCCTCATCAGCCATACCCGGCGCGCCGCTGCGGCGGTATTGCTCGAAACGGCCGAGCAAGGCTTCCGGTGAGAAGGCCTGCAGGATGCTGTCGAGCGCCGCACTGATGGCCTGCTGGTTTGCCACGTGGTGGATGCGCACGTTGTGCAGGCTCTCGGCCACCGCGGCCGGTGCGCTCAGGTGCACCGGGCTCTTCTGCTCGGCAAACATCACCGCCAGGGTCTCGTCATAATCGAGGCCAAGGCGCAGAGGGTTGTCCTCGATGGGGCGCAGGTGCTTGTCTGCCAGCGCCGCCTGATCGCTTTGCAGTTGCAGCAACCCCTCCACCATGGCCCGCACTGTCTTGCCCATCTCTTCGAGCATGTCGTGGGCCTGTCGGGTGTCCTGCAACTGCAACGGCTGACCCAGCCCGCGCATCAGCGGGGTCAGGGCGACGTGATCAACGTCCTCCAGCGGCTGGAAGTCGGGGTGGTTCTCGATGGCGGGCATATCCAGAAATTCTTGGTTCATGGTGTTCTCGACGGCAGAAAATGGAGCGAGGGATACGGTGTCCATATCCGGTTGAAAATGCGGTTGAGCCTGCGGCTGGGTATCCATCAGCGGGCCAGGAGCCGCACGCTCCTGCTGCAATGCCAGCAGGGGATCGACTGCCAGGGCCCGAGGATCATCCAGGGTCTGGGTGTGGTGGGGATCGCTGGCCAGCCACTCGTCAAGCTGTTCGGTTGGACGGTTGCCCAGCACCTGCTGCAGGCTCTGCTCGGGGGAAATGGCACCGAGATAGGCGCGCAGCCGGAACGGGCCGACCACCAGCTCGTCTCCCTGCTCCAGATGCACCTTGCGAGCCCGCCCGATGGGCGAGGTAGCACCATTGATGTAGGTCTGGCCGCTGAGATCGCACAGGCAGAAACGACCGTCATTGAGCTCGACCCGGGCATGGGCCGGCATCACCGCCCCCAACCTGTCTCGCAGTTGCCAGTCATCCTGTTCGGAGGAGCCCAGGGTGCCTCCCATCTCGTCGAAGCGATATTGCACCTGCTGGCTGCCGTCGAGCTGCTCGCTGTTAAGCACCACCAGAGATAGTTGCTGGTTAAAGTCGTCCACATTCACTCCTGCACGTATTCCTACACTGAATTTCTGTGCTTATTCCTGTACACAGATCGTCACGAACGGGTCACTCGGCGGTTGGCCGAGAAAGGTACTCCACCCCAGACGGGCACTCTGCTCCTCCCCCAATCTCAGCCCCTTGGCCTGCTCCTGACCGAAGCCAAGCCGCAGATCCCAGGCCAGCTGATCGCGCAAGATGAAGGAGACAAAGGTCACCAAGGCGTGGAAATGCTCCCCGTTCGGGAGAAATCCGAGAAACTGGCTAAAACTCAGATCATTGATTTTCAATAAAAACTTGCCGGCACAATCATTGACCTTGTCACCGATGACGAAGTCATGCCCCAGAGTGGCGCAAGCACCGCCCAGGCGGTTTTGCTGCTCCGGATGGATCGGCACATTGCGCCACTGCCAGGCGCTCACCTCTACATCCGCCAGATCGAAGCAGTGGGCCACCAGACCGGCGACCACCTCGGGCGAGCGGCTGGGGCTGGCCAGCATGCCCGCATAGGAGAGCATCTTGGCGCGGTTGACCGGCAGGCTCTGGCAGACGGCGTCGTTGCCAAGCCCCACCAGCGCAAACATCAGGCGGGAGAACCCATCCTCACCGTCGTCCTGAAAACGGACGTGGTAGCGATACTTGCGCCAGATCCGGTGCAGCAGGGTCAGCAGACGGTGGTGGAAGAAATCCAGAAACAGGCCGAGCTTCTGCTCACCCTGGGCGTACTCCCACGCCAATGAGTCGAGGTAATACCCCGGCATCGGCGACTGGCTGCCGTGCAGACCCAGAAAGGCCACTTCCAGCTCGTGGCGCCCCTTCTCGTCACGGCCAATCTGCAGCACGTCACTGGTGGGAAACCCCAGCGATGCGGTCGCCTTGAAACGAATATTCTCGTCACTTGGCAGGTGGTCGAGACCACGCTCCTGATCGGCGCCATCGAGCCGGTTGAGCAGCTCAACCAGCTGGAAGAAATTGAAACGGGGCGCCTCGTTGGCGGCGCTCACATCAGGGAGTGCTGACCGATCTGGACTGGCCACTGATAGCGCTCCTTGTTATCGAGATTGACCACCTCAAGCAGGTGGAAAGCGTTGACGCTGGCATAGAGCGAGAAGAAGTGGGCCAGCACGGTGCTGAAGAGATAGAGCTCCCCTTCGCTGCCAAAGGCGGACTGGCGGATGGAGAGCACCGACTTGAGCCCCCGCACCGGCATGCCGCGCACCAGCCTGTCCACCGGCTTGGTCTCGATCTCCTCGATCCCCGCCAGCCGCTTGCGCGACGCCTGCTCTGCTTGCTTGTCGTGCAAAGCGGGAAAGTCGTAGGTACGCAGCACCTGCACCAGGGCATCGCGGCGCAGCAGAGAGACATAGTTGAGCGACAGGTTGGAAATCAGGGTCCAGTGCAGGCTGCCATCCAGTGCCGGGCGCAGTGGCCGGGTCGGCCGGATCAGGTTGCGGAAGGTGGCAAACGACGGCGAGCTGCCGGTCGGCACGCAGATGCTGCCGACCTTGAGGCGGGCGGCGCGGGAGCGGTTGGTACAGGTAAGCGTCACCGAGATGGATTCATCGAGGTCGACCGTGGTGGTTTCATCGCCCCGCACAAACGAGAGGCTGTGCTCGAAACCATCACCACTCACCGACTCCCTGACCCGCACCCGGTAGTAGAGTGCCAGCCGCTGCTTGGCCCGCTCTATCTGGTGCTGAAAACTTTCGAATGGCTGATAGATGCGCGGCGTGCCCCGAGAGCGCCCCAGATTGCCCTCGACCCAACCTTCAACCTGATCCACCGAGAAAATTTCGAAACTGTCGGCATAGCGATAGCTCGCCTTGAGCGGGTATTCCGCCTGACGGCCGTTGAGATTGACCGGCTCGCTGTCGTGCTGGAACAGGTTGATGGCCGGCACGCAGTTGAGCATGAAGGAGTCGGGACGGATCTTGAGTTCCGCCGGCAAGGGCCGGTCGAAACAGAAATGAATTTTGAATTCACTCACCGGCAGCGGCTGTTTGGGCCACTCGCCACCGGAGAGTTCGAAGAAGAGGAAGCTCTCCGGAAAGCAGAAATACTCCTGCAGGATCCGGTAGCCGGAATAGACGTTGTTCGGATAGGGCAAGAGCGCATCGTCGCGCTCGAAGCCGACCGATTCGAGGGCCCTGGCCTCCTGACGAAAGCGCTTGCCGTCTATCTCCAGCTCGATATGGGAGAGCTGGTTGGCGAGCCAGAAGTAGAGTTCATAAGCGGTGTAGCTGTCGCCCCCCAGGAAAAAGCGCAGCTTGTCCAGCTGCAACTCACTGAGCAGCAAGGGGGCATGCAGCACAATATCGAGCGAGATGGTTGAGAGATCGTTGCCACTTTGCGCCGTCACCTCGCGCATCTCGGCCGGATAGACCCAGGCATCGTGGCAGGTTTGAAAATGACAGGTCACATCGTCAATAGGCAGACTGTCGAGTTGGCAGCCCTGCTTCACCAGCGCGGGCTGGGCGATGGCCCCCGGAATAACCGAAAACTGCATGATAGTCATGCTGGGGACGGGACGCAGGTAGTTTGGCCAGAGCATATTGAGCAGACCGTGGGTCAGCTCGGGAAACTCGTCTTCAATTTTTGCGCGCAGGTTGCCCGTGAGAAACGCAAAGCCTTCCAGCAGGCGTTCCACATCCGGGTCGGTATTCTGCTCCGACAAAAAACGGGTGAGTTCGGGATAGCTATCGGCAAATTCGCGCCCTTGCAGGCGCAAAAATGCCAACTCATCCCTGAAGTAATGTTCCAGCGACATTGATCAGACCATGCGGTAGTGGCGGTGACTGTCCATATGGACGTTGAACGAGGTAACTTGCTCGATATGCTCCAGCCTCACGTGGGCCGTCACCTGAAACGACATCTCGAGCGGACTCGCCTGATAGTCGGGTGAACGGACATCCACATGCACAATCCGCGGTTCATAACGACGGATGCATTGCCGGATCGCTTCGCGGATCCGCCCCTTGATATCCGCACTGCCCTGAGTGGCGTCATTGAGATCGATGACACCAAGCTCGGGAGCACTGCGGCAATTGCCGGGACGGGTGTTGAGGATCTGTTCGAGCTGCCGCTTGACAGAATCAACCAACTCCTCAACCTCCGAACGGGGAGAAGGGCTCAGCCCCTCCCCCCGTATGCGATCGAACAGGCTGGCCGCATTTCCTCTATCCCAGGAAGAGAGATACGGCATCGGGCCTTATTCCTTGTCCAGTCGACCTACCAGAGAGAGCTCGAAGCTCGCCCCCATGTACTTGAAGTGCGGGCGCACTGACATGGCGACCTGATACCAGCCCGGCTCCCCTTCCACATCTAGCACCTTGATCTGGGCGGCGCGCAGCGGACGACGGCTGCGGACCTCTGCCGGCGGATTCTCCTGATCGGCCACAAACTGCCGGATCCAGCTGTTCAACTCCCGTTCCAGATCCTGACGCTCCTTCCAGGAGCCGATCTGCTCGCGCTGCAGCACTTTGATGTAGTGCGCCAGTCGGTTGATGATGAACATGTAGGGCAGCTGGGTGCCCAGCTTGTAGTTGGTTTCGGCCTCGCGTCCTTCCTTGGTGTTCGGGAACACCTTGGGCTTTTGCACCGAGTTGGCGGAGAAGAAGGCGGCGTTGTCGCTGTCTTTACGCATGGTCAGGGTGATGAAACCCTCTTCCGACAGCTCGTATTCACGACGATCAGTGATCAGCACCTCGGTCGGGATCTTCGCCTGCAGCTGACCCATGGCTTCATAGACATGCACCGGCAGATCATGGATCGCACCACCGCTCTGCGGACCTATGATGTTCGGGCACCAGCGGTACTTGGCGAAACTGTCAGTCAGGGAGGTGCCCATCAGATAGGCGGTGTTGCCCCACAGATAGTGATTGTGATCCGAGCTGATATCTTCCTGATAGTTGAAGCCCTTGATGGGGTTTTCGGTCGGGTCATACGGCAGACGGGCCAGGAAGCGCGGTGCGGTCAGTCCCAGATAACGGGCATCTTCCGATTCACGCAAGGCGCGCCACTTGGTGTAGGCCGGCCCTTCGAATACCGATTTCAGATCCTTGATGGAGGGCAGCTCGGTAAAGCTGTCTACACCAAAAAAGGTCGGTGCAACGGAAGAGATGAAGGGGGCATGAGCCATGGCGCCGACGGCGCTGACATACTGCATCAGCTTGATATCGGGTCCGCTGTGGGTGAAGGCGTAATCACCGATCACGGCCCCCACCGGCTGACCACCAAACTGACCATAACCGCTGGAGTAGACATGCTTGTAGAGACCGGACTGGGTGATTTCGGGTGAGAATTCGAAATCTTCCAGCAGCTCTTCCTTGGTGGCGTGCAGCACCTGGATCTTGATGTTCTCGCGAAAATCGGTGCGATCCACCAACAACTTCAGGGAGCGCCAGGAGGACTCCATCTCCTGCAACGGCTTGGCATGGAGGATGACGTCCATCTGCTTGCCGAGCTTCTTGTCGAGCTCGACAATCATGCTGTCCACCAGTGCCTTGTTGACCGGACTGCTGGCAGTACCGCTATCCAGAATGTTGGCGATCAGGGCTGCGACCCCCTGCTTGGCGACGCTGTAACCCTCATCAACCGGCGTGATGCGCGCTTGTGCCATGATTTCGTCCAGCAAAGAGGACGAGGAGACGGCATTCGCCCCCGCTTGAACCTGTTCTTCGACCAAAGACATGTTTGTTCCTTCTCGTTCAGTCAATACAACCCGCCGATCACTCGACTGGCTTGATCAAATCCAGCTCTTTGAGCAGTTGCTCACGAGCCTCATCACTGGACAGCAGATCCTGCAAACGATTGCGGAAAGCAGGGATATTGCCGAGCGGCCCCTTCAGGGCAACCAGCGCCTCACGCAGCTCCAGCAGCTTGCGCAGTTCGGGCACTTGCTGGGCCACGTTGTCAGGGGTGAAATCTTCCAGAGACTGGATTTTGATTGACACCGGCAGCTCGTCCTGGCTGTTCTCTTCCAGACGATTTGGAACGGTGAAGTTCAGTTCCAATGCCGATTCTTTCATGACAGATGAGAAATTATTCTTGTCGATGGAGACAGTCTGACGCTCCTCGATGGGGGTATCTTCGGTGCGTCCTTTCATGTTGCCGACCACCATCATGGTCAGGGGAAGTTCTACTTCTCCCTGTTGACCACCAGTCGACGGTACATACTTGATATTTATACGCTCTTTGGGCGCGACAGTAGCGCCATCAATTCCTTTTCCCATGCTCTAGTACCCGATTTTGAGGTTTTATCAAGAAGGGCAGAGCTTATAGCCAATAGTACTAGCAACAACTGTAATAAATTACAGTTGAAGCAAATCCGATATTAAAAAGGGATAATCCAGAGTAATAACTTTAATGTTTGACGACATATCAATAAGCCGCCACAGCACGACCCGCACGGCCCCCCCCCTCTCAAGGCTATATTTATTTCTTTTGAGACCGGTAAAGCACACGCGTTACTCCGCATCATCAAAAACAAAACAAAAAAAAACAAATAAAATCAATGACATGGCGATTTTCAATAAAGATTTTCAGCGCCAGAAGCTTTAGTGGTGCCTTGTCAGGTACATTATCGTTCTCGGCACATTCATATACGACAAATTCTGACATATATGAATCAAGAGTATGTGACCCTGGTAGATGGCATGGTCTTGAACAAAATTGTAACCGGAAATTACAGCCTCATAATCAGAATAATCTAACATGAAACAAGAGGCCAAAAATGGCAGAGACAGATAAGTAAAAATTACGCTATTAACAAACAGTAATTAGCGTTACATCCCTTATTTAATATATCTGAGAGCAAGCCACAACACCGTCACCACAGATGACATCAGTCAATGTGAGCACTCCCTGCTAACGCTGGAGTCAAGCTGGATTGGCTGTGAAAATCAGCCCAAGCACCCTCGTCTGTTTTGACGCTGCCCCCGGTGAGCAGAGGCAGAGGAATGTCACCATCATTCACCAAGCGCATGGTATGGCACCGGGAATAAATATGAGCCTTGACCAGAGAACCGATCCGTTCGCTCAAGCCACCAGAGCAGGGCTCCCTCACCGGGGAGATGGGACGTAATGAGAGGCACAACCAGATCCCGCTCTTTGCTACATAGAGAAGTGCACATAACTCCACAAGAGGTGTCGTTCAGTGCGCCAAAAAGCACGGGGGCCTGATGGCCCCCGCAAACACACCGGATGAGAAAATGCCTTACTTGGCGGCGCTATCCTTCACGCACTTCTGGATAAAGCTGTTCTTGGCCGCGCCAGCCAGCTTCTTGTCGGCCGCCGCCTTCTCGCACTTGGCCGCCGGATCCATCGCCGCGCCCGTTTTCACGCACTTCTGGATAAAGCTGTTCTTGGCCGCACCGGCCAGCTTCTTGTCGGCGGCCGCCTTCTCGCACTCGCCGGTCGCGGCGCCAGCGGCATCTTTCACGCACTTGCCGACAAAGCTGGTCTTGGCGGCGCCGTTAAGCTTTTTGGCCGCGGCTTGCGCCTCGCACTGCAACTGGGCTGTGTCGTTGGCAAAGACAGGATTGGCCAGCAGCACGCTGCCGCAGAGCAGGCCGAACAGGATGGTACGCTTCATGGGAGATATCCTCTCTATCTGGTGATGTGTTTGCATGGTCATATTTGCATGACGATGTGTTGCAAATGGCTGTGATTGCAACAGCTGATTGTTGCCGCAGCTCCCCCGCCTCGCCAGCTTGGGAGCGGAGCAGAGGGCAACCATCGCCCGCACTATAGCGCTAATTGGCAGAGCGGGATTTCCCCCGCCAGCCCTTCCTCAGCGGCAAGCCTGCCACTCTCTTCCCCACCACACCCATTAACCCCAATAAAATCAAGGGCCATGGGAACCCAGCCTCCGGTCACTGTCTTTTATTGAGCCAGCGCAAAAAATCAGTCATTACTGACACTTACGTCACTTTTTGACTGGTGAGCACAGATTCGATTGGCTTAACATAGCCATCCGGTGCCTATTGCTGCGATGGGTTGCCGCCCTCGCTGGTTATGGAGCATTTTGGAAGCTGTAATCCACGGGCGGTAGCGTTGGCTTTGGTGGGCTAACTCCTTGCTGAAAAATTTGGGCGTCCCAGATTAACTACCAATGAGCGATAACTTTCGATTTGAACATTAGTGATCACTTTGTTCAGCCACGATATATTAATTATCTTTTATTCAAAGTGAACATATTAAAGTGGAATTATATAAATTAATTTAAGGATAAAAAATGAAAACTAGCGGTAATTGGAAGACCCTATCAGAACTCAAAGAGCCATTCAATGATGCGGTAAATTATAAGAGCAAAGATGAAAAACAATTTTTCTCTGGCATTTTTTTAAAAACCAACGAACTACAGAGATGCCTATCTCCTTCAACATATTACTTGATGGGAGAAAAAGGTACGGGCAAAACCGCTTACGCAGTATTTTTGGAAAATAACAATATCGGTGACAACTTATGTCAACTGACCACAATGACAGAAACACAATACAAACGTTTCATAGCCTTAAAAAGGGAGGGGAAAATTGCCTTTAGTGACTATGCTAACATTTGGCGTTCAATTTTACTTCTTATCACTAGCCAAATGATAATTCATAGGTCGAAAAATATTTTTACAACAGTCACGAGAAAATTCAGCCATATTGAAAAGGCCATTGAGAAATGGAATAAGGATGCTTTGAATCCTGAAATAGAGTCAGCATTTGAGTTGCTTAATAGTACTGACATCTCAGCAAATATCACGGCAAAAGATTTTGGTGATGCAGGAGTAAAATCTCAGACTCAAACTGCCGAAAAAACTGTTAAAATTAAGCATCATCTATTAGAAACAGAAAGATTATTAAAAGATGCGATAAAAAGTCTAAAACTATCCAAAAACCACATACTGTTTATTGATGGTATTGATTACAGACCTGAAGGCGTATCTTATACTGAGTATATAGAATGTATAAAAGGATTATCTGAGGCAGCATGGCAATTAAACTCTGAATTTTTCAATTCAATAAAGGACTCTAAAGGCCGCTTGAAAATAATGTTATTAATCAGGCCTGATGTATTTCACAAGTTAAATCTATATAACTCTAACTCGAGGCTACAAGACAATTGTGTCTTTTTAAATTGGTCCACAACAGAAAAAGATTTTGAAAAATCTAAACTTTTCGAAGCAAGCGGAAAATTTTTCTCCAATCAACAGAGGTTCCCAGTACATCCACATGAAGCATGGATACACTACCACAATGGGAGTGTTGAAGGGAGCTCGGCATTTCGAAAACTATTGAAGAGCTCATTTCAAAAGCCACGTGACATTCTTACCTATATCAAAATCATCAGGCGACATTACTTAGAAACAGGTAAAGGTGAAAGCGCTTTTATCGGTAAAAATGCGCTTTCAGACCCTAGTGTAAATAGAGAGTATGCAGACTATTTACTTGGTGAGGTAAGGAACTATGCTTCATTTTACATGAAACTATCAGACTTTGGCATATATATAAAATTCTTCCAATATCTAGATGGGAAAGCGAATTTCACAGCTAAAGAATTCTCTTTGGCTTTTGATAAATTTAAAGCATGGGCATCTGGCGAAACAGTCTACGCAAAAGAATTTTTACATGACCCAGAAACGCTTTTACAATTTTTTTATGATGTTAATATTATTGGATACAAAGAAAAACTAATTTCAAACGGGGATAGTTTTTACCATTGGGCTTATAAAGAAAGAACCCTAAACAACATATCACCCAAAATAAAGGATGCTGCACAACTAATTTTAAATCCTAGCATTGCAAAAGCTTTAGATATAGGAAAGGAAACCAAGACATATACAGAGGAAGTAAAACCCAAAAGTAGGAAGAAGAAACCCAATAATAGATGGCGGCGAACTAGAGGTAACTCACAACCGACCATGGCTGAGTGAGATAAATCATACACATTTCAATCCCAAGGTGCCCAGATGGGCTGGCCTGCGCCAGCAGGAAACCAAATGTTGGTCGCCATATTTTGCCCAATGCAAAAATAAAAATCCCCCATTACAGGGGGATTTTAATTTCTATCGATAATCTCACCGAGGCAGTTCAAGCCAACAGAAAGGCCCTTAACCGGGCAAACTCCGCAGGCAAATTAACAGAGAGCAGCGGCAGCTCGGCATGCTTGGCGAGCGGGCCGGGCAGCGGTACATCGAGATGCAGGATCTCGTCCACCGACTCCTTGAACTTGGCGGGATGGGCGGTGCACAGGAACACCCCCACTTCGTCCTCGGCCAGCTGTTCCCCCAGCAGATCCCAGGCAATGGCGCCGTGGGGTTCACAGAGGTAATCCAGCTGGTGCAGCCGTTTCAGCGCATCGCGGGTTTGGGCATCGTCACGCATACCTGACCCCAGGGTCTCCAGCGCCCAGCCCTTGCGACGGCACAGCTCTTCTACCCGCGGCCAGTTGTTGGGGCGGCTCACATCCATGGCGTTCGACAGAGTGGCCACTGTCTGGTGCGGCTCCCACTGACCGGTTTTCAGGTAGCGCGGCACGGTATCGTTGGCGTTGGTGGCGGCGATAAAGCGCTTCACCGGCAGCCCCAGCGCCTTGGCGATCAGCCCCGCGGTGAGGTTGCCAAAGTTGCCGGACGGCACGCTGATCACCGCCTTGGCGCGATCGGCCTTGGGCAACTGGGCCACCGCCTCGAAGTAGTAACAAACCTGCGCCAGCAGACGGCTGATATTGATGGAGTTGGCGGAGTTGAGGCCAATGGCCTTTTTCAGTGCCTCGTCGTCAAAGGCCTGTTTTACCAGCGCCTGACAGGCATCGAAGTCGCCGTCGATGGCGATGGTGCGGATATTGCCGCCGAGGGTGCAGAAGAGCTTCTCCTGCAAGGGGCTGATCTTGCCCTTGGGATAGAGGATCACCACCTCGATCCCCTCCAGCCCGTAGAAGGCGTGGGCCACGGCGGCGCCGGTGTCGCCGGAGGTGGCGGTGAGGATAGTAATCTTGTCGTTGGTTCTGAACGCCGCGAGGCAGTGGGCCATAAAGCGGCCGCCGAAGTCCTTGAACGCCAGGGTCGGGCCGTGGAACAGCTCGAGGGCATAGGTGCCATCTTTGAGTTTCACCAGCGGCGCCGGGAAGGTGAAGGCGGCATTGATCAGCTCGCTCACCTTGGCGGCGGGCACTTCGTCCCCCAGCAGGTGGCTCAGGATGCGGGCGGAGCGTTCGGCCAGCGGCAGATCGAGCAGGGCATCCACATCGGCGAGCGGTTCGAGTTGTTCGGGGAAGAAGAGCCCCTGTTCGCGACCCAAGCCCTGACGCACCGCCTGCGCGAAGCTCACCTGTTCGCTGTTGTCCTTGATGTTGTAGAGATTCATAGCTCGCTTCCTGTTACCCGTGCCCCGGCCATGTCCAGTTTGCAGACCCGGGCAAATCCATCTTCGTTCTGCACGAAATGTGCTTCCATCCAATCCTTCATCCGCTCGGCCTGCGCCAGCTCCTTCATCACCACAAACACGGTGGGGCCGGAGCCGGAGATGCCGGTGGCCAGCGCCCCGTTCTGGGCCGCCTGCGCCCGCACCTCGGCAAAGCCTTCGATCAGCGCCGCGCGGTAGGGCTCGGCAATCACGTCTTTCAAGACGCTCGCGGCCAGCGGCTCCTGCCCGGTGTAGCTGGCGTGAACAAAGGCAGCCAGGCGGCGGCCATAGGTGAGGCAATCCTGACGGCGATATTGGGCCGGCAGAATGGCGCGGGCGGCGGCGGTGGAGACCACAGTGCCCGGGTAGCAGACCACCCAGTACCACTCGTCAAACACCGGAATGCCCTGGCTGATAACCCCCGCCTCCTCCACCACCAGCTGCATGCCGCCGAGATAACAGGGGGCCACGTTGTCGTAGTGGACGGAGCCGGAGATGCGCCCCTCCATCTCCCCCATCAGCAGCAGCAGGGCGTGCTCGTCGAGAGGCTCGCCGTGAAAGGCGTTGAGCCCCTCCAGCGCCGCCACCACGCTGCAGGCGCTGGACCCCAGACCCGAGCCCACCGGCAGGTTCTTCTCCAGCACCATCTCGAGCGGCTTGAGACCGAGGCCGCGCTTCTCCAGCGCCTCGCCATAGGCCACCCAACAGTCGAACAGGATATTCTTTTTCGGATCGTCCGGCAGCTTGTGGGCGTAGCGGCCCACTGCGGAGAGGGCGAACGGCACGTCAGCCCCTTTCACCTGCACCCGATCGCCGAGCAGAGAGCCATCCACGGGGGCGAGCGCCGCCCCCAGTACATCGAATCCCACGCTCAGGTTGGCGCTGGAGGCGGGCGCGTAGGCGACTACGCTGCCACCTTCAGTCATATAAGAGGGGTACATGTCTGAACTCATGCTTATAGCTCCTGCTTCCAGTTCTGGGTGCGCAGCACGTCGGCAAAGACGCCCGCCGCAGTCACTTCGGTACCGGCGCCATAGCCGCGCAGCACCAGCGGGATCGGCTGGTAGTAGGTGGAGAAGAAGGCGAGCGCGTTCTCCCCGTCTTTGACCTTGAACAGCGGCTCGTCGCCACCGACCGCCTTGATGGCGACCTTGCACTTGCCACCCTCGATGGAACCTACATAGCGCAGCACCTTGCCTTCACGCTGGGCCGCGGCGAACTGGTCGCGGAACCAGCCGTCAGCTTCGGGCAGACGGGCCATAAAGGCTTCCACGTCGCCGCTCACATCAAAGCCGGGTGGCAGCGCCTGCTCGACTTCCACATCGGAGAGCTCCAGCGCCATGCCGGCTTCGCGAGCCAGAATGAGCAGCTTGCGCGCCACATCCATGCCGTTGAGATCGTCGCGGGGATCCGGCTCGGTAAAGCCGTTGCCGCGGGCGATCTTGGTCGCCTCGGAGAAGGCCATCCCCTCGTCCAGCTTGCCGAAGATAAAGGAGAGGGAGCCGGAGAGAATGCCGTCGAAGGCGCGCAGCTTGTCACCGGCCTTGATAAGGTTCTGCAGGTTCTCGATAACCGGCAGACCGGCGCCGACGTTGGTCTCGTACAGGAACTTGCGGCGAGTCTGGCGGGCAGTGCGGCGCAGCGCCTTGTAGTAATCGAGCGAACCGGTGTTGGCCTTCTTGTTCGGGGTAACCACATGGAAACCGGCGGCGAGGAAGTCGGCATACTGGACGGCCACCGCCTCGGAGGAGGTGCAGTCGACGATCACCGGGTTGATGATGTGGCTATCTTCCACCAGCTTTTTCACCCCTTCCAGCGAGAAGCTGTCACGGGCTTCCGCCAACTGTTCACGCCAGTTGGCAAGATTCAGGCCATCCTTGTTGACCGCCATCTGGCGGCTGTTGGCGATGCCGACCACGCGAAGGCCAGTGCCCTGCTCGGCCAGTACCGGTTGCTGGCGGGCAATCTGATCCACCAGCGCGGCACCGACGCCACCGACCCCGACCACAAAGAGATCGATAAACTGCTGGCTGCCAAAGAAGTTCTGGTGGCACGCCTTGATCGCTTCCGCCACCTTGCGATCCCGCACCACCGCCGAGATGGAGCGCTCGCTGGAGCCCTGCGCGATAGCGACGATATTGATGGAGGCTTGTGCCAGCGAGGTGAAGAAGCGGGCCGCCATCCCCTTGCTGGTGCGCATGCCGTCACCGATCAGGGAGATGATCGCCAGATCGCTGATGATATCCAGCGGTTCCAGCAGCTGGTTTTTGAACTCCAGCTCGAACTCGCGCTCCAGCACCTTGCGAGTCTTCTCGCTGTCGTAGCTGTGGATACAGAAGCTGACGCTGTACTCGGAAGATGACTGGGTGATCAGCACGATACTGACCCCGGCGCGGGAGACGGCTGAGAAGATGCGACCGGCCATGCCGACCATCCCCTTCATGCCGGGACCAGAGACGTTGAACATGCACATGCCGGAGAGATCCGAGATGGCCTTCACTTTCAGGTCATCGTCGCCGCTCTCGGGGCCGATCAGGGTGCCCGGCCCCTGCGGGTTGAAGCTGTTCTTGATGAGGCAGGGAATATGGAACTGGGCCACCGGCGCGATGGTTTTCGGGTGCAACACCTTGGCACCGAAGTAGGAGAGCTCCATCGCCTCCTTGTAGGAGAGGGTTTTCAGCAGATAGGCATCCGGCACCAGACGGGGGTCGCAGCTGTAGCAGCCCTCGACGTCAGTCCAGATCTCGCAGCACTCGGCATCGACGCAGGCGGCCAATACGGCTGCGGAGTAGTCGGAACCGTTGCGACCCAGCAGCACTGTCTCGCCCTTGTCGCTGCCGCCGGTAAAGCCCGGCATCAGGTAGAGGCAATCGCTACGCAGCCCCTTGGAGGCAAAGCGCAGGCGGGAGGCTTCGATATCGACATGGGCTTCCAGATAACCGCCGTCGGTAACCAGCAGCTCTTCCGGTACGATCAGCTCCAGATCCAGACCGCGCACCCGCAGCAGCTCGTGCATAAAGGCGATGGAGAGGTTCTCGCCACGGCTCAGAATGCGCGCCTGCACGTTGTCCGGGCAGAGGCCCAGCAGACGGATGCCCTGCATCAGGCGCTCCACCTGATCCAGCTCGGCGGTGAGGCGGGCCAGCAGCGCCTTGTCATCGAGCGCCGGATAGGCCGCCTTCAACCCGGCCAGCAGGCGGGAGAATATGCCGTTCACTTCAAACAGGGTGGAACTGGCATCCATGCCGCGACTGGTCTGTTCCACCAGCGCCACCAGATGATTGGTCACCTTGGCAGGTGCAGAGAGCACCAGGGCTACCTGAGATTGGCCGTGGGTGTTGACCGCAATATCGGCCACCCGTAAAAAACGTTCTGCATCGGCCAGTGAAGACCCGCCAAATTTCAACACTCTCATCGCTTTCTCTCCCTGTAAATCTATGAAATTCAATCTAAAAACCAATCCAACAAAAAGGCCCGTACTGGGTGGGTACGGGCCTTTTTTGATTTCTGTGCTTGTTCGTCAGCGCATCAACCGGCCCCAGTGCCACCTGTGGTGGTACCGGTAATAATGGTGGTGGTGATGACGTTGGTGAATAACTGCATGACGAACACTCGTTGACGAAGCTGGCTTTTAGCAATACCGCGGCGGGCGATGGGCTGTCAACTTAAACCTCTTTGCCAAGTTTGCGGGCAAGGTCCTTGCAGAGCAGGTGGAGCATGTTCAAATCCCGTTGCGGCAGCATGGGCACCCGGTCCATCACCCATTGATGCAGTTTTTCATCCTGCGAAACTCCGAGTTCACCCAGCAATTCTGCTGTTTTGCTTTTCAGCACCCGAACCTGCCCGGCGTTATCAAAATTTTCTGCTACCGCAGCGGCGCCGTCGGCGTTCAGCTCATCCATCAACTGACTCATCTCGTAGGCGTAGAGCATGATCGCCTGCCCCAGATTGAGGGAGGGGTAGCTCACCTTGAGGGGCAGATAGCTGATGAGATCGACCTCGGCCAGCTGCTCGTTGGAGAGCCCCGACTCCTCGCAGCCAAAGACGATGGCGACCTTGCCGAGGGAAGGCTTGCTGCGGATCTGCTCGCGGATCTCCCCCGGGGTGAGGTAGTGCTGGTAGCGACCGCGCTCACGGGCGGTGGTGGCGATCACCAGATCCATGTCGGCCAGCGCCTCGGGCAGGGTATCGAACGCTTCGGCCTGAGTCAGGATCTCCTGGGCGCCGTGGGCCACCCAGCTCGCTTCATCCTCTTCGTGTACCCGGCTCGCCACCAGTCGCATGGCATCAAAGCCCATGGTTTTCATGGCGCGGGCGGCGGCGCCGACGTTGGCGGGGCGGGCTGGTGCCACCAGGACAAAATAGAGCTTCATCGGGTTTCCTCACAGGCCGGACGGCCTCTCAAACAGACAGCAAACAGTCGCTAAACCATCACCAAAACAGGGGCGCAATCTACCGTTTATCCCCGAAAATTGCCACTTGAACAGACGTTTGAATGTTGCGATAGTGGCCTGACGTGTGAACAAATTACACCCAATCCTTCGCGCTATCGGCCCGACAGATCACAAGGAAGAGAGAGATGCAGCAGCCATTGGAACAGGCCGTCGCCGAGACTATCTTGCAACGCTTCGAGTCGTTTTACAGCCGGTTTCTCGAGATAACCCAGGGCAGCAAGAGCCGCTTCGAGAACAGTGACTGGCTGGGGGTGCAGCTCGCCGGGCGCGAGCGAATTCGCCTCTATGACCACCATGTGGGGGCCACCGCCAGCTCCATCCGCCAGATGATGGGGGAGCACCACGCCACCCAGGAGCTGCTCAAGCGGGTCAAAAGCGCCTTCAGCGATCTACTGCCCCGTTGTGACAACTTCGAGGTGGCGGAGTCCTTCTTCAACTCCGTCTATCGCCGGATCTTTCGCCATCGCAATATCCGCGACGAGAACCTCTATATCCACCCCTTTGTCAGCCGTGGCGAAAAACCGGACCTGAGCGCCCTGCTGCGGATCTATCGCACCGATCTGGCCCATCTGCCGCAGACCTTGAGCCAGCTTTTGGGGGATTACAGCTTCACCCTCCCCTACGAGGACAAGCAGCGGGATATTGTCGACATCCACCGCCATCTTGCGGAGAACGGCCCGCAAATCCTCCATGACGAGCCGTTTGCCATCGAGCTCCTCAAAGAGGTGTTCTACCGCAACAAAGGGGCCTATCTGGTGGGGCTGATCCGGGCCCGGGATCAGGTGTTCCCCTTTATCCTGCCCCTGCTCAGCACCGGCCACAGCATCTATGTGGATACAGTTATCTTCGAGCCGGACCTCGCCTCCATCGTGTTTGGTTTCGCCCGCGCCTATTTCATGGTCTATGCCCGCGAACCGGCGCTGTTTGTCGCCTTCCTGCGCCAGATCATGCCCCACAAGCCCGATTACGAGATCTACAACGCCATTGGCTGCCAAAAACATGGCAAGACCGAGCTCTATCGCCACTACCGTCACCATCTGGCCCAGAGTCGGGATCAGTTCATCATCGCTCCCGGCATCAAGGGGATGGTGATGAGCGTGTTCACCCTCCCCTCCTACGATGTGGTGTTCAAGGTGATAAAAGACGAGTTCACCCCGCCCAAGGATGTGAGCCACGAGCAGGTGAAGGCAAAATACCGGCTGGTTAAACAGCACGACCGGGTTGGCCGGATGGCCGATACCCAGGAGTTCACCAACTTCGAGTTTCCGCTGGATCGCATCTCGCCCGAACTCCTTGCCGAGCTCAAGGCGGTGGCACCGTCAGCCCTCACCATCAGCGACGACAAGCTGGTGATCAAGCACCTCTACACCGAGCGCAAGATGATCCCGCTCAACCTCTATCTGGACAAGGCGGACGAGCAGCAGACCCGGCTCGCGCTGGAGGAGTACGGCAACGCCATCAAGCAGCTGGCGGCGGCCAACATCTTCCCGGGGGACATGCTGTTCAAGAACTTTGGCGTCACCCGTCACGGCCGGGTGGTCTTCTACGACTACGACGAGATCTGCTACATGACGGAGTGCAACTTCCGCCAGATCCCGCCGCCGCGCTACCCCGAGGATGAGTGGAGCGCCGAGCCCTGGTACTCAGTGGCCCCCAACGACATCTTCCCCGAGGAGTTCGCCACCTTCCTGCTGCAAAAGCCGCAGGTGCGTGAGATCATGTTGCAGCTGCACAAGGAGATGTTCGACGCCAACTACTGGAAGATGCTGCAGAGCAATATCAAGGTGGGGGTGTTCGAGGATGTCTATCCCTACCGGCGCAAGAAGCGCTTCAAGTACCAGCGCGGCGGCTGATCCCGCAGCGCCCGCGCACATCGCAGCAACGAAAACGGGGTGGCCCAAGCCACCCCGTTTTGCTATCCGCTTTGCCCCTTAACTGCCGCGACGACGGATCACCCCCTCCTGCATGGTGCTCGCCACCAGCATGCCGTCACGGGTGAAGAACTGGCCGCGCACCAGACCGCGACCGCTGCTGGCGCTCGGGCTGTCTACCACGTAGAGCAGCCAGTCGTCGAAGCGGAAATCCCGGTGGAACCACATGGAGTGATCAATGGTGGCCACCTGCATATCCGGCTCCCAGTAGGACACCCCGTGCGGCTGCAGCGAGGTGAGCAGGAAGTTGAAGTCGGAGGCGTAGGCCAGCAGGTATTTGTGCACCCGCAGATCGTCCGGCATCTGGCCGTTGGCCTTGAACCAGACGTGGCGCACCGGGTCCTGCACCGTCGGCCGAATAGGGTCGACCAGCGTCACCGGACGCATCTCGATGGGCTGCTCGCAGAGGATCTTGTCGCGCAGGGAGGCCGGGATCAGGTTCTCGTAGGGGCGCACCAGCTCCAGCTCGCTCTTGAGCTCCTCCGGCGGGGTGATGCCGGTGGGCATCTGCGCCTGATGCTCGAAGCCATCGGCCGGCACCTGAAACGAGGCGTTGAGATAGAAGATGGGCTTGCCGCCCTGAATCGCCTTGACTCGGCGGGTGGAGACGGTCTGGCCGTCACGGATATTCTCCACGTCATAGACGATGGGACGGGTCACATCCCCCGGACGCAGGAAGTAGGAGTGAAAACTGTGAACCTGACGGCCGGTCTCGACCGTCTGCTTGGCGGCTGACAAGGCCTGCCCCATTACCTGTCCGCCAAACACGGCCCGCAGACCGAGATCCTGGCTCTGGCCCCGAAACAGGCCCTCCTCGATTTTTTCCAGCGCCAGCAACGCCAGCAGCTCATCAAGTACCTTGCTCATCGTTCACTCCTCTATCAGAGCCGCACAGGCTAACAAGCTCACCGGAGCAGAGCAACCGCCACAACCCCTTCCGCCCGCCAAAGGGAACTTCAAGGGCCATACGCCGCAACCAACAGCATTTATCGAGTCTGTTTTTTCCCTGCCAGAACCGCTACGCTGTCAGCAATCGATAGAGGTGAGGTCACCCGCCATGCACATCCGTTATCCGGTCACGCCCTCTGCCACTTATCGCCTCCGCTCGTCCCTTCGCTTTCTTGCCACCCTGTTTGCTCTCTCGCTGCTCCCGGCCGCCACGGTGCAGAGCGCGGTGATTATCACCGGCGAATTGCCCCCCTACTCTTCAGCGATGCTGGCCAATGGCGGCGAGCTGGCAAGCAAGGTGCTCACCACTCTCAAAGCGGCAGGCCACCCGGATCTGAGGGTCTCCTACCAGCCCTGGCCGAGAGGACTTAAAAACATCGAGCTGGGCAACGCTATCGCCGCCTTCCCCTTTACCTGGACCAACGAGCGCAGCAACACCCTGTTGTTCAGTACCCCCATCGCCTTTGATATCCAGTCCTGGTACACCACGCCCGACAAGAAGGGACTGGAATCCCCGCCCTGGCAGCAGAAAACCGCCTGCGTGCCCAAGGGGTGGTTCTCCGATGCTATCGAGCGGGTGACCATCGAGCAGAAGCTGATCGTCAGAACCACCAACCGCCTCAACCAGTGTGTCGAACTGCTGAAAAAGGGCAAAGTCGATCTGGTGCCCATCAACGACACCTCGAAAAAGAACCTCTCGGAGGAGGACAACGCCGCCCTCTACCGCCTCTCGCTGTTTCGCCAGAACGTCACCTTCTATCTGGTCACCGCCCGCAATGAAGAGGGAGAGATGTTTATCCGCGACTTCAACAAAGAGTGGATGACACCGGCCAACTGAGGAGTGTGAGAGCAATCATTGCCATATGACCGGAGCCAGCCGGCAGCTGGAGGTCACCCGCTAGAGATAAAAAAGCCCGCACCTGTTGGTGCGGGCCTTTGCTTGGCCGACTGCGCGCTCTTTGACGGCACACAGTTCGCAACGGGTTGTCAGCTTACTTGCTGCCGGTACCGGAGTTGCGGGTAGAGGCTTGCGGCTTGCGACGGGCGGTGGTGGCGCGAGCGCGCGGCTCTTTGCCCTGCATCTCTTTGTGACGCTGCACGGCGCGACGGATCTGGGCTGCCTGCTTGTGACGGCTGGTTTTGCCATCCTGCTGCAGGTCGACCTTGGATTCGGTCTCCGGCGGCAGGTTGACCAGACCGCGCAGGTAGTTCACTTCCGGCAGTTTCAGCTCTTGCCAGCCGCCGCGCGGGATGCCACGGTCCAGCTTGACGTCACCGTAGCGGATACGCATCAGGCGGCTCACCTGCACTTCCTGGGATTCCCACAGGCGGCGCACTTCACGGTTGCGTCCTTCGGTCAGGGTGACGTTGAACCACTGGTTCAGACCCTCACCGCCAGCCGGTTTGATCTTGTTGAACTTGGCGGTGCCATCTTCCAGCTGCACGCCCTTGCGCAGACGCTGCAGCATGGCTTCGGTGATTTCGCCAAAGACACGTACCGCGTATTCCCGCTCCACTTCGTGGCTCGGGTGCATCAGACGGTTGGCCAGCTCACCATCGGTGGTGAACAGCAGCAGACCTGAGGTGTTGACGTCGAGGCGGCCGACCGCGATCCAGCGGGCACCTTCCATCTTGGGCAGACGATCAAACACGGTGGGACGACCTTCCGGATCGTGACGGGTACACATCTCCCCTTCCGGCTTGTGGTAAGCCAGTACGCGGCAGATCACTTCCTCTGCGGCACGGGTCTTGACCTGGTGACCATCCACCCGGATCACGGCGTTCACTTCGACGCGATCCCCCAGTGTGGCGACCTTGCCATCCACACTGACCCGACCTGCGGTGATCAGGGCCTCCATCTCACGACGGGAGCCGTGACCCGCGCGGGCCAACACTTTTTGCAGTTTTTCACTCATCGGGGTTACCTGATTGTTGATCGCTGCCCACTGGTAAAAGGGGCAACGGGGTTAACTGTAACAAACGCCGGTTGGAGCTCTCGCCACAGTTGAAAAATGTATATCTCGGTGAAATCGGCACACTTGGGCACCATTCACCGGGCATCGCTCTCCCCGTCCACCGCAGAGGGCAACAGGGGTTGCAGTTCCGGATCCAGCTCGGGGAGCTGCTCCAGACTCTGCAGATTAAAGTAATCCAGAAACTCTCTGGTGGTGGCGAGCAGCTCGGGGCGACCCGCCACCTCTTTGTGGCCTATGCTGCGCACCCAGCCACGCTCTTTCAGGGTATTCACTATCTGGCTCGACACCGCCACCCCGCGGATCGCTTCGATCTCGGCCCGGGTGATGGGTTGGCGATAGGCGATCAGGGTCAGCGTCTCCATCACGGCGCGCGAATAGCGCGGCGCCCGCTCGCTCCAGAGCCGCGAGAGCTCTTCGGCATACTCCTGACGCGCCTGAAAGCGCCAGCCGGAGGCGACCTCTTTGAGCTCGACGCCTCGCGAGCTGTAATCTTGCCTGATCTCGGCCAACAGCAGCTGAACATAACGACTGGTCACCGGATAATCGGCCAGCACGCTGCTTTTCAGCTCGCTGACATTGAGCGGACGACCGGCCACAAACAGCGCCGCTTCGATCAGAGTCTTGAGTCGTTCAGTGGGCAGCGCCACGGTTGCCCTCCTCGCTCTGCTCGGCCAATGCGAAATGGATTGGGCCCAGCGGTTCTGCCTGCAGGATCCAGATCAGTTGCTCCTTGCACAGCTCCAGCAGGGCCAGAAACGTCACCAGTACCCCCATGCGCCCCTCTTCGGCGCGCAGCACCTGCTCCAAGCGCAGGGTCTGCCCCAGCGTGAGCATGGAGAGGATCTCCGCCATGCGCACCCTGGTCGGGATCTGTTCGCGGCGGATCTGGTGATGTTCGAAATGAGTCGCGCGTTTTACCACACTTTGCATGTAAAGGGCGAGCTCAACCAGCGAAACATCGGGCGCCAGTGGCTTGAGGGCGCCAAAATCGGGGGGCAAGGCGGCTGCGATATAAATCTCCCGCTCCACCCGAGGCAGCTCATTGACCTTCTCCGCCCCTACCTTGTAGCGCTCGTACTCCTGCAGGCGGCGGATCAGGGTCACCCGCGGGTCTTCTCCCTCCTCTTCATCCTCCAGCTCCGGCGCCTTGGGCAGCAGCAGGCGGGATTTGATCTCCGCCAGCCAGGCCGCCATCAGCAGATATTCGGCTGCCAGCTCAAGGTTGAGCCCCTGCATCAGCTCCACGTACTCCATGTACTGGGCGGTGATCTGCAGGATCGGCAGGTTGAGGATATCGAGCTGCTGGCGCCGGATAAGGTAGAGCAGCAGATCGAGCGGCCCCTCGAAGGTATCGAGGAACACCTCCAGCGCATCGGGCGGGATGAACAGGTCCTGGGGCAGCTCGTGATAGGGCTGCCCCAGGACTTTCGCGATGGGTAGTGCGGCGCCAGTCCCCGTTTCGGCGGAAGGGACTGTCACCGGTTCAGCGACATCACTCAAACGGGGTCGGGTCTCCGGCGCCGCGACGACGCAATACCGGCTCGTCGTCAGAGAAATCGACCACTGTGGTGGGCTGCTCGCCCAGATAGCCGCCGTTGACCACCAGATCGATCTGCTTGCCCAGCTTGTCGAAGATCTCTTCCGGGTCGAACTCGGCCATCTCGGAGTCCGGCAGGATCAATGTGGTGGAGAGCAGCGGCTCGCCGAGGGCTTCCAAGAGCGCTTGGGCAATCTTGTTGTCCGGCACCCGGATACCGATGCTCTTCTTCTTCTCGTTCATCAGGCGGCGAGGCACCTCTTTGGTCGCCTTGAAGATGAAGGTGTAGGCGCCCGGGGTGTTGTTCTTGATCAGGCGAAACGCGCTGTTGTCGACCTTGGCGTAGGTGGAGATCTCGGAGAGATCGCGGCACACCAGGGTGAAGTCGTGGTTGGCATCGAGGCGACGGATGCGGCAGATGCGCTCCAGCGCGCCCTTGTCACCCATTTGGCAACCCAGCGCATAACCGGAGTCGGTCGGATAGACGATGACGCCGCCGTTCTGGATGATCTGTACCGCCTGACCGATCAGACGGGCCTGGGGGTTTTCAGGATGTACGTAAAAATGCTGACTCATAGCTTGTTCTCGCAATGGGGGCAGCAATACCTGCCCGCTCGTATGGTCACGGGTCAAAGACCCATGACACTACCTTAACCTGTTTGTGGCCGCTTCGCTGGCGCCGTTACCGGCTCGCCAGCAGCTCGGCATGCTGTTCGGTGGTGAGCCCAAAGTGACCGGGATAGGCCAACCAGACGGGCATTCCCTCTTTGGGCAGCCAGAGGTGGCGGCCCAGCTCGGTCCAGTTGGAGGGGAAGTGAAAATCCGATCCCACCGAGATATAGAGGTCGTGCTCCTTGGCCCACTGGCCCAGATTGGCCCGCTCCTGCGGGCTCTGCTGGGGCAATGAGACCTCCATGGCATCGCCACCGGCCGCCTTGAAGGCCACCAGCAGCCGCTTGATCCACTTGGCGGTGAGATCGTAACGGCTGGGGTGGGCCAGCACAGCCAGCCCACCAGCGGCGTGAATGGCGGTGATGGCTTCACTCATCTCGGGCCACTCGGCCGGGGCATACCCTTTATTGCCACGGCTCAGGTACTTTTTGAATACCTTCTGCATGTTGTCGGCCACCCCGCGTGCCACCAGCACCCGGGCAAAGTGGGCACGGGTCACGGCGGCGTCACCGGCGAGCGCCTTGGCCTCTTCATAGGTGCTGGGGATGAGGCACTTCTCCAGACGACGCCCGATTTCCAGCGCACGCGCCTCACGACGTGCCAGCTGACCGGCCAGAAAGTCGGTCAGCTGCGGATTTTTTTCATCCACCCCCAGCGCCACTATATGGATCTCGTGATGCTCCCAGCCGGTGGAGATCTCGACCCCGCTCACCAGTCGCAGCGGCAGTTGCTCGGCTTCGATGGTGCGGCGTACCTCATCAAGCCCGGCAAGGGTATCGTGGTCAGTAACTGCTAACACCTCGACCTGTTTCTCGGCGGCGCGGCGCACCAGTTCGGCTGGGCTCAGCACCCCGTCGGAGGCAGTGGTATGGCAGTGAAGATCGAATCTCATCAGGTTATTCCGCTCTCGTGGTCAGGTCACCATTCATGGCAAATCGGTGAAAGAAGGCTAAAAAGCGACTTGACTTGGCCGCGGCTTTATCGTTTTCTGTAGGCACTTCATTGCAAACATCTTTTTACAGGACTTTATCATGCAAACGACTTCCATCCTGACCATCTGGTGGTGGCACACTCCCTGACATGCGGGCGTGTGGTCGTTGCTGTACCTGTAATCTGACAGCAAATTAAGAACCCAAAGAAAAAGCCCGCTGACCCCAGCGGGCTTTTTTATTATCCGGCAAATGGACCTGTGATGAAACCGAGAATTCAGACAAGCAAGCTGACCTGGCGATGGCGCCCCTGAACCAGCCACCCCGGACCAATTAAATTTTCAAGGAATTCAACGTCATGAACATCGGTAACACGCATCACACGCAAGGGAACGCACTATGACAGCCACACATCGCCTTCCTCTGGGTGAATTCGATACCCTCAAACTCAACGCCCCCTATGTGGCCGACCCGCTGGCGCTCTATACCCGCCTCTGTCAGGGTCGCCCCAACAACCTGCTGCTGGAATCGGTGGAGATCGACTCCAAGGCGGGTAAACAGAGCCTGTTGCTGGTGGATGCCTGCCTGCGCATCGAGTGCCGTAGTCGCACCGTGCGGGTTCGCAGCCTGAACGACAACGGCGCCCAGTTGCAAAGCCTGCTGACCGAGCGGCTGCCTGCGGTGGTGGCTCGCTCGCTGGTAGATGGCGAATTGCAACTCGACTTCCCGGCCTCCGATCGGGAGCTGGACGAAGATTCCCGCCTCAAGGGGAGCAGCGTGCTGGACGTGCTGCGCACCCTGCAGCGGGAGCTTGATTGCCAGCTCGGCAAAGAAGCGCTCTTTATGGCAGGCAGCTTTGCCTACGACCTCATCGCCTCATTTGAAGATCTGCCTGAAGTGCCGGAGGGGAGCAACAGCTGCCCCGACTACTGCTTCTACGTGGCCGAAACCCTGATCACCATCGACCATATCGAACGCACCACTCAACTGCTGGCCTGTATCTTTGGCGGCGATAGCGACGAGAGCCAGGTGGAAGACAGATACACCCGCCTGACCGAACGGCTCACCGACTTCAAACAGATTTGCCAGCAACCCCTCTGCGCCGAGCTGACCACCCAGCCCCTGACAGGTGGCATGAGCGTGGACAAGAGCGACAAGCAGTTCTGCGCCGAGGTGGAGAAGCTCAAGGGCTTTATCCGCCGTGGCGACATCTTCCAGGTGGTGCCATCCCGCTGCTTCTCCCTGCCCTGCCCGAGCCCCCTGGCCGCCTATCGCCGCCTCAAGCAGACCAACCCCAGCCCCTACATGTTTTACGTGCAGGATGAGGGCTTCACCCTGTTTGGCGCCTCCCCCGAGAGCGCGGTGAAATTCTGCGCCGCCAGCCGCGATGTGGAGATGTACCCCATCGCCGGTACCCGCCGCCGCGGTTTCAACCCCGATGGCAGCATCAACCGGGATCTCGACGGCCGTATCGAGCTGGAGCTGCGTCAGGATGAGAAAGAGGTGGCCGAACACCTGATGCTGGTGGATCTGGGCCGCAACGACATCGCTCGCATTTCGGAGCCGGGTACCCGCTACGTCAAGGAGCTGCTGAAAGTGGATCGCTACAGCCACGTGATGCATCTGGTCTCCAAGGTGGTCGGCACCCTGCGCGCCGACCTTGACGCCCTGCACGCCTATCAGGCCTGCATGAACATGGGCACCCTCACCGGCGCCCCCAAGATCCGCGCCAGCGAGCTTATTCGCATGGTGGAAGGCAAGCGCCGCGGCAGCTACGGCGGCGCGGTCGGCTACATCAACGGTGCCGGCGAGATGGATACCTGCATCGTCATCCGCTCCGCCTTTGTGAAAGATGGCGTGGCCCACGTACAGGCCGGTGCCGGGGTGGTCTATGACTCCAAGCCCCAGGCCGAAGCGGACGAGACCCGCGCCAAGGCGGCCGCCGTGCTGGCCGCCATCGCTGCCAGCCATGGCACCTCTCTGCAAGCCCTGAGCGCCCAGCAGGAGCAACATAAGGACGTGAGCCAATGAGTACCGGATCAACAGCCACTAACATCTTCCTGCTCGACAACTTCGACTCCTTTACCTACAACCTCGTCGACCAGTTCCGCTCCCTCGGTTATCCGGTGCGGATCTACCGCAACAGCCTGCCGGCCAGCCGCATCATGAGCGAGATCGCCGCCTGCGAAGGGGACGCCGTGCTGGTGCTCTCGCCGGGGCCGGGCGCCCCCCACGAGGCGGGCTGCCTGATTGATCTGATCAAGCTGGCCCGTGGCCAGGTGCCCATCCTCGGTATCTGCCTCGGTCATCAGGCCCTGTGCGAAGCCTACGGCGGCACCGTCGGCGCGGCGGGTGAAATCGTCCACGGCAAGCGTTCGCTGATTGAGCACAACGGCCACGGCGCCTTCGCCGGCCTGCCGAGCCCGCTGCCGGTGGCCCGCTACCACTCGCTGGTCGCCACCTATGTACCGGAAGAGCTGACGGTGATTGCCCACTATCAGGGGATGCCCATGGCCATCGAGCAGCAGGATGAGCGGGTACTGGGCTTCCAGTTCCACCCGGAATCCATCATGACCTCGGAAGGGGCCCGTCTGCTGACTCAGGCGCTCGCCCATATCACCCGTCCAGAAAGCAGCGTGCGTTAAGGTAAGGAGACCAACATGCATCAACATCTCAACACCCTCTATCAGGGTCAGTCTCTGAGCCGTGAAAGTACCCGTGACGCCTTCGGCCAAGTGGTACGTGGCGAAGTGGACCCCATCGTGCTCGCAAGCCTGCTGACTGCCCTCAAAATCAAGGGGGAGACCCCGGAGGAGATCGCTGGCGCCGCCGAGGCGCTCTTGGCCGAAGCGCGCGACTTCCCGCGTCCGGATTACGAGTTTTGCGACATCGTCGGCACCGGTGGCGATGGCCTCAACACCATCAACGTCTCCACCACCTCGGCGCTGGTCGCCGCCGCCTGCGGCCTGAAAGTGGCCAAGCACGGCAACCGCTCGGTTTCGAGCAAGTCGGGTTCGAGCGATCTGCTGGACAAAATGGGCATCAAGCTCGACATGAGCCCGGCGCAGGCGCGCCGCTGCCTCGATGAGCTCGGCATCTGCTTCCTGTTCGCCCCCCAGTACCACGCCGGGGTGCGCCACGCCATGCCGGTGCGTCAGGCCCTCAAGACCCGCACTCTGTTCAACGTGCTGGGGCCGCTTATCAACCCCGCTCGTCCCACCTATCAGCTGATGGGGGTCTATGCCCCCGAGCTGGTGCGTCCCATCGCAGAAACCCTGCTGGCACTGGGGCTGAAAACCGGTATGGTGGTTCACGGCGCCGGGCTCGACGAGATTGCCATCCACGGCCCGACCCAGGTGGCCCAGATCCGTGACGGCGAGATCCGCGAATTTCTGCTCACCCCGGCTGACTTTGGCCTCGAGACCTACCCGGTCAGTGCCATTCAGGGTGGTGAGCCTGAAGAGAACCGCGCCATCACCGCCGCCATTCTGGAAGGGCGTGGCACCCCGGCCCACAACGCCGCCATTGCCGCCAATGTGGCGCCGCTGCTGCTGATGGCGGGCAAGGCGACCGATCTCAAGAGCGCGGCGGCCGAGGTGCTGGCGGTGCTGGCGAGCGGCAAGGCTGCTGAGCTCGCCGCCCGGCTCGCCACTTTAAGCCATCAGGAAGCGGGTCATCAGGAGGCATGATGTCAGCCACCACATTGCACAGCAGTCATTCAGAACGCCCGCAGGGCAAGAGCCAGTTTCGCAAGGATAACGAGATGTCAGACCTTATTGCCCCCCATGCTTTTCTGAACATGGCCTCCATCAGCCAGACCATTCTCGGCAAAATCGTGGCGGCCAAGCAGGAGTGGGTCGCCGCCCGCAAGCTGGCCCAGCCGCTGGAGAGCTTCCAGAGCGCGCTGACCCCCAGCGATCGGGATTTCGTAGGCGCCCTCAAGGCGGGCTCCACCCGCTTTATTCTGGAGTGCAAGAAGGCTTCCCCCTCCAAGGGCTTGATCCGCGATGACTTCAGCCCGGAGGCCATCGCCGACATCTATGGCAAATACGCCACCGCCATCTCTGTGCTGACCGACGAGAAGTTCTTTCAGGGGGATTTTGCCTTTTTGCCGCGGGTGCGCAGCCGCGTCAGCCAGCCGGTGCTCTGCAAGGATTTCATGATTGACCCCTATCAGGTCTATCTGGCCCGCCACTATCAGGCGGACGCCATCCTCTTGATGCTCTCGGTACTCACCGACGAGGGCTATCGCGCCCTGTTCGCGGTGGCCAAGGAGCTGGGTCTTGGCGTACTCACCGAGGTGAGCAACGAGGAGGAGCTGACCCGCGCCATCGCGTTGGGGGCGCCGGTCATTGGCATCAACAACCGGGATCTGCGCGATTTGAGCGTCGATCTCAACCGCACCAAACAGCTGGCCAAAGATATTCCGAGCGATCGGGTGGTGATCAGCGAGTCCGGCATCAATCACCGCGCTCAGGTAGCGGATCTGCGCCACCACGCCAAGGGCTTTCTGGTGGGCTCGTCATTGATGGCCGAGCCGGATCTGGAAGCCGCAGTGCGCAAGCTGGTACTGGGCCAGAACAAGGTGTGCGGCCTGACCCGCGCCGAGGATGCCGCCGCAGCCCATCAGGCGGGTGCGGTATTTGGGGGTCTTATCTTTGTGGCGAAAAGCCCGCGCTATGTAGACATCCCCGCCGCCCGCGCCGTGATGGCGGGCGCACCGCTCTCCTACGTCGGGGTATTTCGCAACGCCCAGCCCGCCACCATCGCCAAGACGGTGGATGCGCTGGGACTCGCCGCCGTGCAACTGCACGGGGATGAAGATGCCGCCTATATCGAGGAACTGCGTCCGCTGCTGCCCGCTGGCTGCCAGATCTGGAAGGCCGTAGGCGTCTCTCTTGGCAAGGAAAGCGGCGAGCCGCTGCCCGACCTCGACTCCCCGGCGGATCGCCTGCTGCTGGATACGAAAGTCGGCAGCCAGAGCGGTGGCACCGGTCAGGCGTTCGACTGGGCCCTGCTGGCCACGCTCGACAAGAGCAAACTGATGCTGGCGGGCGGCCTCAATCCCGACAACGCCCTGCAGGCGGCACAAGTGGGCTGCCTCGGCCTTGATTTCAACTCAGGGGTGGAGAGTGCCCCGGGCCAGAAGGATGCGCACAAGATAGCAGCCGCCTTCGACGCACTGCGCAACCTGTAACGCAACCCTTTTTGATGTTTCGATTTAGCTAATACAAGGAAGAAGCCATGACCCTGCTCAACCCGTTTTTTGGTGAATTTGGCGGTATGTATGTACCCCAGATCCTTATCCCGGCCCTGCTCCAGCTGGAGAAAGCCTTCGTCGATGCCAAGGATGACCCGGCCTTTATCGCCGAGTTTCAGTCCCTGCTGACCGAGTATGCCGGTCGCCCGACCCCGCTCACCCTCACCCGCAATCTGACCAAGGGCACCAAGACCCGACTCTATCTGAAGCGTGAAGATCTGCTGCACGGCGGCGCCCACAAGACCAACCAGGTGCTGGGTCAGGCACTGCTGGCCAAGCGGATGGGCAAGAGCGAGATCATCGCCGAGACCGGTGCCGGTCAGCACGGTGTGGCCACTGCGCTGGCCTGCGCCCTGCTCGGCCTCAAGTGCCGGGTCTATATGGGCGCCAAGGATTGCGAGCGCCAGAAACCGAACGTATTTCGCATGAAGCTGATGGGCGCCACCGTTATTCCGGTGCACTCAGGCTCGTCCACCCTGAAAGATGCCTGCAACGAGGCGCTGCGCGACTGGGCTGCCAACTACGAGTCGGCCCACTACCTGCTCGGCACCGCCGCCGGCCCGCACCCCTTCCCCACTATCGTGCGGGAGTTCCAGAAGATGATCGGCGAAGAGGCCAAGGCCCAGTGTTTCGAGAAGGAGGAGCGACTGCCCGACGCGGTGATCGCCTGCGTCGGCGGTGGGTCGAACGCCATCGGCATGTTTGCCGACTTTATCGATGAGCCGTCGGTGCGCCTCATCGGCGTCGAGCCCGGTGGTCACGGTATCGAAAGCGGCGAGCACGGTGCGCCGCTCGGTCACGGCAGCAAGGGGGTCTTCTTTGGCATGCACTCCTATCTGATGCAGGACACTCAGGGCCAGATCCAGGAGTCCTACTCCGTTTCGGCGGGGCTCGATTTCCCCTCCGTCGGCCCGCAGCACGCCCATCTGGCCGCCATCGGCCGCGCCGAGTACCCCTCGGTGACCGACAAGGAGGCGCTGGACGCCTTCCAAGAGCTGGCCAAATCCGAAGGCATCATACCGGCGCTGGAGTCCTCCCACGCGCTGGCCCACGCCCTCAAGATGGCCCGCAGTGAACCGGAAAAAGAGCAGGTGCTCATCGTCAACCTCTCCGGCCGTGGCGACAAAGATATCTTCACCGTTGCCGACATTTTCGAGAAAGAAGGAACCTTGTCATGAACCGTTACGCACAACTCTTCTCCCGTCTGGACGAGGCCAATCAGGGCGCCTTTGTGCCGTTCGTGATGCTGGGTGACCCCACTCCTGAACTCTCGCTGGCCATCGTCGATGCGCTGGTCGCAGGGGGCGCCGATGCCCTTGAGCTCGGCATTCCCTTCTCCGATCCGGTGGCGGATGGCCCCACCATTCAGGGCGCCGCCCTGCGCGCCTTTGCCAGCCACACCACCCCGGACGACTGCTTCGAGCTGCTTGGCCGCATCCGCGCCAAGTACCCGCAGCTGCCCATTGGCCTGCTGGTCTACGCCAATCTGGTCTATGTGCGCAAAATTGACGGCTTCTACGAGAAGTGCCAGCAGGCTGGCGTGGACTCCGTGCTGGTGGCCGACGTACCGGTGCAGATGTGCGCCCCCTACAAGGCGGCCGCCGACAAGTTCGGCATCGACAGCATCTTTATCGCCCCGCCCAATGGCGATGCCGAGACCCTGAAACAGGTGGCGGAGCTTGGCAATGGCTACACCTATCTGGTGAGCCGCGCCGGCGTCACCGGAGCCGAGACCAAGGCCGGCATGCCGGTGGAAGGTCTCATCAATACCCTGCGCGAGTTCAACGCCCCCCCCGCCCTGCTCGGCTTTGGCATCAGCGAACCGGCTCAGGTGCGTGAAGCGATCGCCGCTGGCGCCGCCGGTGCCATCTCCGGCTCCGCCGTGGTGAAGATCATCGAGACCCACCACCAGAATCCGGAGCATATGCTGACCCGTCTGAAAGAGTTTGTGGAAGGGATGAAGGCGGCGACCAATCGATAAGGGGCGGCATGGGTCAAATGCCATTAGCCGTGAGTGATCCGGCTGCGTATCTACATTACGCATAGCAGCCATCGTTGCATCACAGCATCAAAGGGAGCCTGACCGGCTCCCTTTCTTTTTATCTCGCTTGTACCCGCTAACAGCTCCCGACATGTTGCTCCCATCTCCCTCGTTGATCCCCTCGCCCTGTAGTGGTCTAATCATCCCGGACACCATTTTAGGTGGTACAGTCGCCACCATGACCTGAGGTGTTCAATGACA